>NZ_JBPAXW010000006.1:0-2500 GCF_050877045.1 Nitratireductor sp. PBL-C9 | reverse complement strand
ACGTGCAAGCTTAAGCCGGTAGGTGTAGGCGTAGCGAAAGCGAGTCTTAATAGGGCGCTCAGTACGTTGCATTAGACCCGAAACCGAGTGATCTAGCCATGAGCAGGTTGAAGGTAAGGTAACACTTACTGGAGGACCGAACCCATATCTGTTGCAATAGATCGGGATGACTTGTGGCTAGGGGTGAAAGGCCAATCAAACTCGGAAATAGCTGGTTCTCCGCGAAATCTATTTAGGTAGAGCGTCGACCGAATACCCTCGGGGGTAGAGCACTGGATGGGCTAGGGGTCCTCACCGGATTACCAAACCTAACCAAACTCCGAATACCGAGGAGTACTAGTCGGCAGACACACGGTGGGTGCTAACGTCCGTCGTGGAGAGGGAAACAACCCTGACCAACAGCTAAGGTCCCCAAGTTATGGCTAAGTGGGAAAGGATGTGAGACTCCCAAAACAACCAGGATGTTGGCTTAGAAGCAGCCATCATTTAAAGAAAGCGTAACAGCTCACTGGTCTAATTAAGGGGTTTTGCGCCGAAAATGTACCGGGGCTAAAGCCATACACCGAAGCTTTGGGCTTGCTTTGCAAGCGGTAGCGGAGCGTTCCGTAGGCTGATGAAGGGAGACCCGTGAGGGCTCCTGGAGGTATCGGAAGTGCGAATGCTGACATGAGTAACGATAAAGGGGGTGAGAGACCCCCTCGCCGAAAGTCCAAGGGTTCCTGCTTAAAGTTAATCTGAGCAGGGTTAGCCGGCCCCTAAGGCGAGGCCGAAAGGCGTAGTCGATGGGAACCACGTTAATATTCGTGGGCCTGGAGGTAGTGACGGATCGTGGACGTTGTCTTTCCTTACTGGATTGGGAAGGCAGCCAAGTGGTCCCAGGAAATAGCTCCTCCATATAGACCGTACCCGAAACCGACACAGGTGGACTGGTAGAGTATACCAAGGCGCTTGAGAGAACTCTGCTGAAGGAACTCGGCAAAATGCACGCGTAACTTCGGGATAAGCGTGACCCTTCTTCGGGCAACCGGAGGGGGGTGGCACAGACCAGGGGGTAGCGACTGTTTATCAAAAACACAGGGCTCTGCGAAGTCGCAAGACGACGTATAGGGTCTGACGCCTGCCCGGTGCCGGAAGGTTAAAAGGAGGAGTGCAAGCTCTGAATTGAAGCCCCGGTAAACGGCGGCCGTAACTATAACGGTCCTAAGGTAGCGAAATTCCTTGTCGGGTAAGTTCCGACCTGCACGAATGGCGTAACGACTTCCCCGCTGTCTCCAGCAGAGACTCAGTGAAATTGAATTCCCCGTGAAGATGCGGGGTTCCTGCGGTTAGACGGAAAGACCCCGTGCACCTTTACTATAGCTTTACACTGGCATTCGTGTCGGCATGTGTAGGATAGGTGGTAGGCTTTGAAGTTCGGGCGCCAGCCTGGATGGAGCCATCCTTGAAATACCACCCTTATCTACATGGATGTCTAACCGCGGTCCGTTATCCGGATCCGGGACAGTGTATGGTGGGTAGTTTGACTGGGGCGGTCGCCTCCTAAAGAGTAACGGAGGCGCGCGATGGTGGGCTCAGAACGGTCGGAAATCGTTCGCTGAGTGCAATGGCATAAGCCTGCCTGACTGCAAGACTGACAAGTCGAGCAGAGACGAAAGTCGGTCATAGTGATCCGGTGGTCCCGCGTGGAAGGGCCATCGCTCAACGGATAAAAGGTACGCCGGGGATAACAGGCTGATGACCCCCAAGAGTCCATATCGACGGGGTTGTTTGGCACCTCGATGTCGACTCATCGCATCCTGGGGCTGGAGCAGGTCCCAAGGGTATGGCTGTTCGCCATTTAAAGCGGTACGTGAGTTGGGTTCAGAACGTCGTGAGACAGTTCGGTCCCTATCTGCCGTGGGTGTAGGAATATTGACAGGATCTGTCCCTAGTACGAGAGGACCGGGATGGACGTATCTCTGGTGGACCTGTTGTGGCGCCAGCCGCATAGCAGGGTAGCTATATACGGAACGGATAACCGCTGAAGGCATCTAAGCGGGAAACCGACCTGGAAACGAGTATTCCCTGAGAGTCGTGGGAGACCACCACGTTGATAGGCCGGGTGTGGAAGTGCGGCAACGCATGGAGCTTACCGGTACTAATAACTCGATAGGCTTGAATCATTCTCATTGCTTATGCTCATCAAGAGCGACAAAATACTGGCCAAAAGGCCAACCAGCTTCTCGATTACATGCGCTTTGCCGACCTGGTGGTCATGGCGGGGCGGCTGCACCCGTTCCCTTTCCGAACACGGCCGTGAAACGCCCCAGCGCCGATGGTACTTCGTCTTAAGACGCGGGAGAGTAGGTCGCTGCCAGGTCTGCAAATCGCATGTAAGCTTCTCGACACAAACCAAAAACAAAAGGCCGCAAACGCGGCCTTTTGGCATGCAAAAAGAACGCAAAAGTTGACGCGGGGTGGAGCAGCCCGGTAGCTCGTCAGGCTCATAACCTGAAGGTCG
>NZ_JBPAXW010000005.1:0-381598 GCF_050877045.1 Nitratireductor sp. PBL-C9 | reverse complement strand
CAGCAACGCTTCCTTCTCCCCGCGTGCGGGGAGAAGGTGCCGGCAGGCGGATGAGGGGTGTGCGCCGGGCTCAAACCCGGCAGTGAGACGTTGCATAAGCGCGGCGGTTGCGAGGCAGCGCCAAGCGCCCCGTCCTTCGACAGGCTCAGGATGAGGACTACCGGGCTTGCGGTGTGGTTCATTCCGAACCGTTTTATTTACGGGCGTCATCAACTCAACAGCCCTCATCCTGAGCTTGTCGAAGGACGGGGGCGCTTGGCACTGAACAACAGCAACGCTTCCTTCTCCCCGTGCACGGGGAGAAGGTGCCGGCAGGCGGATGAGGGGCGTGCACCGGCGCTCAAACCCGGCAGTGAGACGTTGCAGAAGTGCGGCGGTTGGGAGGGTTGAGCCAAGCGTCCCCGCCCTTCGACAAGCTCAGGATGAGGACTACCGGGCTTGCGGTGTGGTTCATTCCGAACCGTTGTATTTACGGGCGTCATCAACTCAACAGCCCTCATCCTGAGCTTGTCGAAGGACGGGGGCGCTTGGCACTGAACAACAGCAACGCTTCCTTCTCCCGCGAGCGGGGAGAAGGTGCCGGCAGGCAGATGAGGGGCGTGCACCCAGCCTCGAAGAAAACTGCCGAGCCTATTCGATCCGGTCCGCCATAAGCGGGTTCAGATAGGCGTCGAAACACTCATTGAGCGTGATCTGCTCATGGTCCTCGATGGCGGGCGCGTAGAGCGCCAGAAGGTCTGCATTCGCGGTCGTCAGCGGGCAGGTGGGGTGCAGAATGAGATCGGCCTCACGCACCGCCTCCAGCGCCTCGGCGTCCGGCGGCGGCACGGTGCGGGTCGGGTCCGCGCCGATGGAGACGTGCCGTGGCGCTTCCCTGTCCATCAGCCAGGGGAAGGGGTTCACGAAATTGAGGTTCATGACCGTGTCGAAGGTGACGCCCTGTTCCGCCTCCAGTTCGCGGATCGCGGTGATGGCCTCGTCGATGGCCATCAGATGCGCGATCTGGAAATCGAATTCCGAGTAGAACACATAGGAGGGCAGTTCCTGAATGCGGATGAAGTCCGCATAGGTCTCGCGATGCTTCGCGTAAAAGCCCATCATCTTCTCCGCCCGTGCGAGGATTTCCGGACGCATGTTGAGGCGGCCAAGCGTCTTCAGGTTTTCGCTTGGCATCGTCACGTTCTTGATCGCGCCGACATAGGTGCGTGCGGCCCGCTCGGCGGTGTTCACCAGCGGCGGAAGTGCTGCAGCGGCAGCAAGCAGGCCGGCGGCGATGAAGGCGCTGCGCGGTGCATCGCTCTGCCAGAGCCGCATCAGGACCGGCAGAAGCACCGGCCAGATAAAGATCAGCGCCTGGCTGCCGGTGTTCTGCGTCTCGAAGAAGATGCCTGCAAAAAGCACCACCATGATCCAGAAAGCGTCATGATCAAGGAAGCGCGCGATGGCCCGAAGACGTGGCTTGCTGCGCAGGGTTTCTGTGAGTGTCGCGCGGTCCCGGTAGAGCATGAACAGCGCCAGAAGCCCCGCCGGCACCACGATGCCGAATGTGTGCGATGCCGCCTGCAGGAAGCGGGGCAGGAGGCTGCCCTCGTTCATCACCACGAGCGCCAGAATATCGTTGATATAGGCGAGGGTGATGCCGTTCCACAGTTGCAGTACGCCCAGAATGGCGAAGAAGATCAGCGCCGAGGCGATGGCCGTGCGCAGCTGCACGCGCCCTGCCGCAAAGGCGAAGGCGCACAGAATGCCGCCTGAGGCAAAGCCGGTGATCTTGGTCAGGAACAGCGCCGTCATGCCTGCCACGATGGAGATGAGCAGCAGGCGCTGGTCGCGCAGATAAACCAGCGCCACCGTCAGCACATAGAGAAGCTGACAGATCTGCCGGTTGTAGACAGCGAACCCGTCCGAACCCGGAAACGGATAGAACTCGCGTGTGTTGAAGGGCAGAACGGCAAAGGCGAGGAAGGGCAGGAGCAGCGCCAGAGAAACACCGCGTGACGTCCTGTCGACCTGCCACAGCGCCAGCGCCATCAGCGGTGCGGTCACAACGAAGAGCGACCAGTGCACCAGAAGCAGCGGCTGGGCGTTCGAGAAGAGTTTCACGCCGCCGGCGAACAGATAATAGCCAAGCGGTCCCACGGGCGCGAAGAAATCGGTTGCCGGAACCTGCCCGGAAAAGATCCGGTTGGCCGCATCGAAATAGATGAAGAGATCCCAGTACATCGGCCCGATGGGCACGTTGAGCGGCAGCATCAAAACGACTGCCATGGCGATGGCCGTCATGCCGAGGATGGCGATCGGACTTGTCAGGCGCATGCGCCGTCCTGCCGCCGTGCCGTGTTCTACTGCCGTTGCCATGTCGTGCCCCCGGGGTGCCTTCTGCCTGTCGTCGCGTCGTTTCTACAGAAGAGGCGATCAGAAGAAGTTAATCAGGCAGTCTGATTGGCGCTTTTGCTTAATGGCGCGCGCCGTTTCGGCAATGTCGCATTCAGGCAAAGAGGCAAAGACTTTGGCGGACTAGGATCGTTTCGGATCATGGGTGTCATCCAGCCTGCCTGCGCGGTTGGCCGGAGTGCGATCGAGGGAGTGAGAGACCATGAAGACGAAGGCGCGGGCGGTTGTCATCGGCGGTGGCGTGGTGGGCGTGTCCACGCTCTATCATCTTGCCAAAAAGGGCTGGTCGGATGTCGTTCTGGTCGAGCGCAAGGAGCTCACTTCCGGTTCCACCTGGCATGCCGCCGGCCTGCTGCCGCTGTTCAACATGAGCTATTCGGTCGGCCAGATCCACAAATACTCGGTGAAATTCTATCAGGAGCTTCAGGAGGAAACCGGCATGAATGTCGGTTTCACGCAATGCTCCAACATTCGTCTGGCGCGCACGAAGGATCGCTGGGACGAGTACATGTACTATGCCGGCATTGCCGAAACCATCGGCATTCCGGTCAACATCCTGACGCCGGAACAGGTGAAGGAGATCTGGCCGCTTTGCGAGACCGACGGGCTCCTTGGCGCGATCCAGCATCCCGACGATGGCTATATCCAGCCTGCCGATCTGACGCAGGCGCTCGCCAAGGGCGCGCGGGATCTCGGAGCAACCATCTATCGCAACACCGCCGTCACGGCGATTGCGCAGGGCGATGACGGGACCTGGACCGTGACCACCGACAAGGGCGAGATTGCCTGCGAACACGTTATCTCCTGCACCGGCAATTTTGCCCGCAGGACCGGGGCCATGGTCGGGCTCGACGTGCCGGTGATCCCGGTCGAGCACCAATACATCGTCACCGAGCCGCATCCGGCCATTGTCGCGCGCAAGAAGGAAGGCCTGCCGGAAATGGGCGTCCTGCGCGAGAGCGATTCCTCCTGGTACATGCGCGAGGAGAATGGCGGCCTCCTGCTTGGGCCTTACGAGGTCGGCGCGCCCTGCTGCTATGTGGACGGCCCGACCGACGACAGCGAATACGAGCTGTTTCAGGAAGATCTCGAACGCCTCATGCCCTATGTGGAAACGGCGATCGAGCGTGTTCCGGCCTTCGGCGAGGTGGGCATCAAGAAGATCTACAATGGCGCCATCGCCTATACGCCCGACGGCTCCCCCATCATCGGCCCCGCGCCGGGGCTCAAGAATTTCTGGCTGAATGAGGGCCATTCCTTCGGCGTCACGGCGGCTGGCGGTGCAGGCTGGCAGCTTGCCGAATGGATCGTCGAGGGCGAACCCTCCATCGACATGATGGGCGTCGACCCGCGCCGTTTCGGCCCCTACGCCACCGAGGGCTATCTGCGCGAGAAAAACGAGGAGGCCTATGCCAATGTCTTCACCGTTCACTATCCCGACGAGGAGCGTTCGGCGGCGCGTCCGCTCAAGACCACGCCAAGCTATGACCGGATGAAGGCGCTGGGGGCCGTGTTCGGTTCCGTCTATGGCTGGGAGCGGCCCAACTGGTTTGCGCCCGAGGGCTATGAAGTGCCCGAAAACGACCTTGGCGTCGGTGCGGATGTGCTTCTCAAACACAATCATGCGCCGGCGCTTGAAGATGGCCGCGTGGTGGAGAAATGGTCCTTCCGCCGCTCCAACTATTTCGAGCATGTCGGCAGTGAAGTGAAAAATGTTCACGAGAATGTCGGCCTGCTCGATATGTCGGCCTTCGCCAAGATCGAGGTTTCGGGATCGGGCGCAAGGGCCTGGCTCGACAGTATTTTTGCCAACCGTATTCCAAAGAAGCGTGGCCGTGTGGCGCTCTGCCATCTCTTGACGAAGAATGGCGGCGTGCGGTCCGAGTTCACCGTTTATGAGTGGAAGCCCGGCCGTTTCTATCTGGTCTCCGCCGGTGCTTACGAGGCGCATGACCACGACGTGCTGTTCAAGCTTCTGCCTGACGATGGCTCGGTCGTCCTGCAACCCATCACGCAGCAATATGGCGTCTTCGTTCTTGCCGGTCCGAAAAGCCGTGATGTTCTGGCAAAGCTCACCCGCACCGGGCTTTCCAATGCGGACTTCCCGTGGCTTTCGGGAAAGCCGGTCTCCATTGGCCGGGCGAGCGCCCATGCGCTGCGCGTGAACTTCGTCGGCGAGCTGGGCTGGGAGCTGCACCATCCCATCGAGCAGCAGAACCTTATCTTCGATCTCATCATGGAGGCCGGTGCGGAGCTCGGCATTCGCCCCTTTGGCATCCGCGCCATGACCTCCATGGCCATCGAGAAGAGCTACCGGCTGATCCCGCGCGAACTCTCCATCGAATACACGGCGTGGGAAAGCGGGCTCGACCGTTTCGTCCATCCGGACAAGGGCGAATTCATTGGCCGTGAGGCTCTGCTCAAGCAGCGCGATGCGGGGCTTGGCTGGAACTATGTCACGCTGGAAATCGGCGGCGTGCGCGATGCCGATGCGCGCGGCAATGAGGCGATCTACAGGGCCGGTGAACTGGTGGGCCGCGCCACCCATGGCGGCTATGGCTGGCGTGTGGGAAAAAGCCTGGCGCTCGCCATGGTGCGCCCTGAGCATGCGGCCGAGGGCACGGAACTGGAGATCAAAATCCTCGGTGATCTGCATCCCGCCCGGGTGATCAGCGAAAGTCCGTTCGACCCGGAGAATGCAGCCTTGCGAACCGATGGTTGAATAAAGTCGGAAGAAAGCGCGCCTTGAGCGCGCTTTTTTTATCCAGCGATCCGGAGCATTGGATGGAAAAGTGGAATCCGGTTTTCGGTTACACGGATGCTCCTTCAATGATGTAGATCATTCCTTGTGCGTCCAAATGGACGCACGGCGATCCAGCCGAGTTGTTAGGCGACTACGCCCAATTGCCTGATTTTTGATGCCCTGTGCATGGTTTAAACTGGGGCATGTCCATTTCGTCAAAGCCCCGGCGCTTCACGAATGGCGGTTTTCTGGCCGCTCTCCTGGCGCTCTCTTGTGCTCTTCTTGCGGGCAACCGGCCCGCAGATGCGCAGGAGGCCGTCGATGTCCAGCTCGTCCTCGCCGTGGATGTCTCCCTTTCCATGTCGGCGGGCGAGCTGGAGATCCAGCGGCGCGGCTATGCCGAGGCCATGACGCATGAAGACGTCATCAAGGCCATTTTAAGCGGCCTGCACGGCAAGATCGCGGTCACCTATTTCGAATGGGCGGGCAACTACTCGCAGCGGGTTGTCGTGCCCTGGACCCGCATCGCTTCCGTCGAGGACGCGGCCGGCTTCGCTGCCCGTCTCTCGTCCAATCCGCCCGGCAGTGCGCGGCGCACCTCGATTTCAGGTGCGCTCGATTTCGCCGGTGATCTTCTGGCCGAAAGCGGTTTTCGCAGCCTGCGGCGCGTGGTCGACATTTCCGGCGACGGCCCCAACAATCAGGGCGGCCCGGTCGTTCCGGCCCGCGACCGGCTGGTGGCGCTCGGCATAACCATCAATGGCCTGCCGCTCATGACCAATGGCGGGCTCACCACCCGTTTCGATGTCGAGGATCTGGACGCCTATTACCGCGAATGCGTGATTGGCGGGCCGGGTGCTTTTGTGGTGCCGGTCAATGAATGGGCGCAGTTTCCAGAGGCGATCCGGCGAAAGCTGGTTCTGGAGCTGGCCGGTGCGCCCGGCGAGCGCCCACCGGTGATCCGCGCCCGCTATCACGACATCTATGATTGCCTGATCGGCGAAAAGATGTGGCAGGACCGCTCCTGGATGTGGACCGATCCGTGAGTCGATTCAGAGTCTTGCGGCGACCTCTTCCAGCTGTTCTGCACATTGGCCCCAGCCTTCGTGAAACCCCATCTTCTCATGGGCTGCGACGTCTTCGTCGGACCAGTGGAGGGCGCGGGCAATGTAGCGGGTCTTTCCTTCGCCCGCATCTTCAAGCGTCAGGATCATGGTCATGAAGGGTTTGGCCGCCGGCGTCCACGCATCGGTGTAGGCGTCGGTGGTCACGATCTTCTCGTTCTCCACCACTTCAAGAAAGACGCCGGGATTGGGATATTCGTTTCCCTCCGGATCGCGCATCACGATCAGCGATTTGCCACCCGGACGCACATCAAGCTCGGCCCTGGCAATGGTCCATGGTTTCGGCACGAACCATTGTTTCAGGATTTCCGGATCGGTCCAGGCGCGGAAGATCTTTTCGCGCGGCGCTGCGATGATGCGCGCCAGCACCAGTTCATGTTCGGTTTCGGGCTTTACGTCGATTGTCTCGGTCATCGCTGTGTCTCCTGCTTCTGATATTCGAGAAACGAATGAGAGCGGCCCGATCCGACACGCCCGGCGGATTTTTTCGCTCAGGCGACCAGAAGCTGCTTTCGGTCGGCGCGCTCCTGCTGCGGCGAGCGCGCGTAGAGTTCGCGGTAGCATTTGGAGAAATGCGATGCCGAGACGAAGCCGCAGGCGACCGCCACCTCCACCACCGGCAGGGAAGACTGGATGAGGAGATGCCGCGCGCGGTCGAGCCGGATTTCGAGATAATAGCGCGCCGGAGAACGCCCCATCTCCTGCCGGAAAAGCCGCTCGATCTGGCGGCGGGAAAGCCCGACAGTCTCCGCCACCTGCACCAGCGAAAGCGGCTCTGAGAGATTGGCCTCCATCAGTTCGATAATGGTCAGAACCTTCGAGTTCTGAACGCCGAGCCGGGCTCTCAGCGGCAGGCGCTGGCGGTCGGAGGGGCTGCGCACCCGGTCGGTAAGTAACTGCTCGCAGACGCGGTTGATCAGGTTCTCGTCAAAATCCTCGCCGATCAGCTTGAGCATCATGTCCATGGCGGCGGTGCCGCCGGCGCAGGTGTAGATGTTCGCTTCGGTCTCGAACAGATCCGCATAGACATTGGCGCGCGGGAACTTTTCTGCAAAGCCCGGCAGGTTTTCCCAATGGATTGCGCAGCGCCTGTCGGTCAGAAGGCCGGCGCTGGCGAGCACATGGGCGGCCGTGCAAAGCCCGCCCAGGGTCACACCGCGATTGTATTCCTCGCGCAGCCAGGCAAACACGGTCTTGTCGCTGTAATCCTCGACATTGAGGCCGCTGCACACGATCACCATCGAGGGGCGTTCATGGCCGGTCATCATCCGCCGTTCATCGGCCAATGACGAGCTGACGGCCACTTCAACACCGTTCGATGCGCGCACCGGCAGGCCATCGGCACTCGCCAGCCGCCATTGATAGGCCGCGTAGCCGGCCATGCGGTTGGCGGCGCGCAACGGCTCAAGCGCCGCGGCAAACGCCATCATGGTGAAGTCGGGGATCAGAAAGAAAACGATGGACCGCTTGCAGCTATGCTCTTCCGCCATATTGCCTCCCGATCGCGCATGATGCTCTCTCCTCATCATGCTGCTGTCGTCAAAGCGTCATCAGGAAAAGGGTTTTCTGTCAATGCGGCAGGCGCGGGCAGTCCCAGCTTTATGTACGCCCAACCCAACTGTTTCGTGTCGAATTCTTAAACGGTAGAACGAAAAAGCCACCGTTCCGCGTGTCGGACGGTGGCTCTGAAACGGATGGTGTAACTGGGTCGGGGAACTCAGTTCACCAGAAATCCGAAACGCGCGCCGGCCAGCGCGCCGGTTTCGCCGGGCATGGTCCTGCCAAGCCGCTGGCGTGCGAAAACCGTGTTCGGATTGGAAACCCGCCTGCGGCGGAAAATGCGTGCGAAAAGCTTCATCCTGCGCTCCATGGAAACAGCAATATCGAAAGACAGTCGGCTCTCACCGGGCGCCTTCCATGCGTGATGGAATGGGGTCGCTCGTTCGATGGCGGAAAACTAACCGCTGCGCGGGCGCTGTTGCATGGGAAATGCGAAGCGCTCCGCCGGGAAAACGACATTTCCGGCGAAATCGTGGTGTTTTCAGCGCCACCGGAGACAAAAAAGACCCCGGTGGTTTGGCCGGGGTCTTTCAATGCAGGGATGGTCTGGCTGCGGGTGCAACTAAGCGCGTGGCGGATTTGGCCATCTCAGTCCGCGTGTCTGGTCGACGACGCGTTCTTCTTCTCCGTTGGACGGAGGCCGTATTTTGCATGATGCGTCATTGCGTCGAATTCAATCGCGAAATCACGCACCGCTTTAAGGGCTTTTCCCAGCGATATCATTGAACGCACTCCTGTTTGATGCCCCGTTGTTCAGAGCCGCGAGATGCCGCGGTTGTCCTGACCATCCGATTGAAGGCCCGTATACTGGCTGGGCCAGCCGATATCCTTGCGGATCTCTGCCGGCAATGTGCCGATCAGACGCTCGGTGCGGCGGCGGTTGAGGGCTGTGCGGTAGTGACGGACAAAATGATTGACGCGTGTGAAAACAGACATCGTCTTCTCCTTTGGTTGGCTTTCGCCTCTCGTCGTTGCCTGACGCTGTTGACTATGCCGCAAGGTTGATGTTCAATCAAACACAATCGAATGATGCTTTCGTTCAAAGTTATTGAATGGAGAACACCATGAACGCTCCCGTCAATCATCCCGTTCCCTTATTGGAGCTGGACGTTCTGCGAACCTTCGTCGCGATTGCGGAAACGGGCAGTTTCACTGCGGCGTCCAACGCCGTCTTCCGCACGCCATCGGCGGTTTCGATGCAGATCAAGAAGCTTGAGGAAATGCTCGGGCGCTCGGTCTTCGTGCGTGACGCGCGTTCGGTATCGCTCACCTCCGACGGCGAGTTATTATTAAGCTACGCCAGAAGGCTCCTGGCGTTAAACCGTGAAGCCGTCTCGAAATTCGTCATGCCCGACATCAGCGGCATCGTACGATTAGGATCGCCGGACGATTACGGCGAACGCATCCTGCCAAACGTTCTGAAACGTTTTGCAGAAACCCATCCTGCCATTGCCGTTGACGTGGTCATCGACCAGAGCTTCAATCTGCGCAAGCGCATGGCCAACCGGCAACTTGATCTCACCCTTCTCACATGCACGGACGACTCCGCTGAAAACGGCGTGCAGATCGTCTACACCGAGCCCATCGTCTGGGCCGGCGCAAAGGGCGGAAGCGCCCATCTGCGCGAACCCTTGCCGCTCTCCATCTGGGAAGAGGGCTGCGCCTGGCGCGCCGGCGCGCTGAAGGCCATGGAAAAAGACGGCCGCGATTATCGCATCGCCTATATGAGCGCCCATACGGCAGGCCAGCGCGCCGCCATCCTTTCCGATCTCGCCATCGCGCCGCTTCCCAAATCCTTCCTGCACGGAGATCTGGTGGAGCTCGGCGTCAAGGACGGGCTGCCGAAACTTGGCAACTATCACATCGGCATGGTCGTCGCGCCCGACGCTTCCGCGCCGGTAAAGGCCGCAGCCGACCACATCCGCTCCACCTTCGATGCCTTCGTGGAGGACAATCGGGCCTGATCACGGGGAGGCCATATACGATGCGTTCGGATGATCGGCCGCAGCTTGCCGGCATTGCGCTCTCCAGCCCCGACAAGGCGCTGTTTGGCGAGGCCGGCATCAGCAAGCTGGATCTGGCGCGCCATTATGAGCGTGTCGCAGGACGCATGCTCCCGCATGTTGAAAAGCGCCTCGTCAGCCTCGTGCGCTGCCCGGACGGGCAGGGCAGTCCCTGCTTCTTCCAGCGCCATGGCGGCAAGGGCTTTCCCGAAGCGGTCGGGCGCATGGAGATCACCGAAAAGAGCGGCGAGCGCGACGACTATCTCCATATTGACGATCTCGCCGGAATCATCGCCGCCGTGCAGATGAGCACGCTGGAGTTCCATATCTGGGGATCGCGCATCGACCGTCTCGACGCGCCGGACCGGCTGGTTTTCGATCTCGACCCGGATGAGGAACTGGATTTCGCTGCCGTTCGCAGCGCCGCCTTCGCCGTGCGCACGCGGCTTTCCGATCTCGGCCTTGAAAGTCAGCCACTCCTGACCGGCGGCAAGGGCATTCACGTGGTCGCGCCGCTGGAGCGCCGGCGCGAATGGCCCGATGTGAAGGCCTTTGCACGTGGCGTCGCGCGCAAACTGTCAAAGGACGAGCCGGATCGCTTTCTGGCGGAAGCCTCCAAAGAGAAACGGACAGGGCGGGTCTTTGTCGACTGGCTGCGCAATGAGCGCGCCGCAACCGCCATCGCACCCTATTCGACAAGGGCCAGACCCGGCGCGCCGGTGGCGACGCCCGTTTCATGGGCGGAACTGAAAAGCATCGAAGCCGCAAACGCCTTTACGCTTGCCGACATGGCAGAACGCCTCTCCGGGCCGGATCCCTGGGCTGAAAGCGCCCGCTGGCGTCAGTCCATCACTGCGGACATGCTCAGCGCGGTTGACGCCGGCTGATACTCAGTCGCGCCGCCGCCGCGCCGCGCGTTCTTCGCGTGAGCGTCTGCGCGGGCGCGCTTCGCCATCGCCGTTTTGCGCATCCGCCAGCTGTCGTGGCGGCAGGGAAACCCGTTCGGCCAGCCTGGGAAAGGCGTCGATCTTGTTGGGCAGCGCCATGGCGTGCACGAAATGCTCCTGGAATTTCGGCTCCAGCGCCGTCTCGATCTTTTCGATGCGCTTCACCGTCTCCTCGATTTCGCGCCGGTGGTCGCGGTTCAAAAGCGCCATGCGCGCGCCGGTGCCCGCAGCATTGCCCACCGCCGAAACCCGGTCGGGATCGCAATCGGGAATGAGCCCTAGCACCATGGCGTAAAGCGGATCGATGAAGGAGCCGAATGCGCCGGCGAAACGGATCGTGTCCACCGTCGCCACTGCCTGCTTTTCCATCAAAAGCCTGATGCCTGCATAGAGTGCGGCCTTGGCGAGCTGGATCGCCCGCACATCGTTCTGGGTCACGGTCAGGCGCGGGCCGCTCTCCTTCAGGACGTAGGAGAAGGTGCGCCCTTCGGCAACGATGCGCGGGTTCGTCTCTGCCAGTGCGCCGTTCACTACGCCATCCTCCGAGATGATGCCGCTCAGATACATCTCCGCGATCACCTCGATGATGCCCGAGCCGCAAATGCCGGTTACGCCGGTTTCGCCCAGCGCTTCGGCAAAGCCGGGCTCGTCCGACCAGAGATCGCAGCCGATCACGCGATAGCGCGGAGCGAGTGTTTCGCGGTCGATGCGCACCCGCTCGATGGCGCCGGGGGCGGCGCGCTGGCCGGCGGAAATCTCGGCGCCCTCGAAGGCAGGGCCTGTCGGCGAGGAGGCAGCCACCACGCGCGCCCGGTTGCCAAGCACGATCTCCGCATTGGTGCCCACATCGACAATCAGCATCATCTCGTCCTGCCGGTGCGGACCTTCTGCCAGCGTCACGGCAGAAGCGTCCGCGCCCACATGGCCGGCGATGCAGGGCAGGAGATAGGTTCGCGCACCGGGGTTGAGCTTCAGCCTGAGATCGTCGGCCTTGAGCTTCACCGCGCCCGACACGGCCAGCGCGAAGGGCGCGCCGCCCAGCTCCGTCGGGTCGATCCCCAGAAACAGGTGGTGCATAATGGGGTTGGCGACGAACACCGCATCGAGAATGTCATGCCGTTCGATGCCGCCATCGTCCGCCACTTTCTGCACCAGTTTCGAGATTTCCTGCCGCACGGCGCGCGTCATGGCCTCGCGCCCGTCCGGGTTCATCATCACATAGGAAACCCGGCTCATCAGGTCTTCGCCAAACCGGATCTGCGGGTTTGACGCGCCGGCAGACGCCACCACGCGGCCCGAAAGAAGCGAGACGAGATGCATGGCGATGGTCGTGGAGCCGATGTCGCAGGCAAGCCCATAGGCTTCGTTCTTCAGTCCCGGCCACAGCGCCACCAGCCTTGCAATGTCGTCTTCGGTATCCTGATGCACGGCTGCGGTGACCGCCCACTGGCCGGCGCGCAGTATGCCCTGAACCTGCGCCAGCAGGTGTGCATCCACTTCCATGCGCCCAAAGCCCCAGTCCTTCTGGAGCGCCGCCTTCAGCCGGTCGAGATCGCCGAGGGGCCTGTGCATGTCGGGTTCTTCCACCTCGACATAGCAAAGGTGCATTGCCGGGCGGCGCTCGATGACGCGGGTGTCGGCGTCCTTGCGCACCACCTGCGCGTTGATGACGGCATCCTGCGGCACGTCGATGACGAGATCGCCTTCGACTGTTGCCGAACAGGAGAGGCGGCGTCCCGCCAGCATGGCGCGTTTCTCCGCATAGCGCGCCTCGCGCGGGCCAACCTTCGAGATGTGCTCCTCGGAGGAGGTGATCCTGTGCTTTGCGAATTGGCCTTCCTGAACCTCGATCTGGCATCGCCCGCATGTGGCGCGGCCACCGCATACGCTCTCCACATAGACGCCAAGCTGTCGCGCCGCGTCCAGAATTGTCGTGCCTTTGGGAAAGCGCCCGCGCTTGCCCGACGGCATGAAGAGCACGAGCGGGTCGTCGCTCATGGCCATCCCCGCATGCCGGGAGCCTGTGTCATGTCCGATGCCCTTATGCATGTCGGTATGTCCAAGGTTATCTTACTCCCGCGCGCGGCGCGCATCGCGTCCGCCGCGCCGCCGCCCGCTGCCGGAGGCAGGTGCTGCAGCGGGGGCCGCTGCTCCAGCCGCAGCTGGCTGATGGTCGCGATAGGTCATGATCCAGCGGGAGCAGTTGGGGTCCGTGCCGTTCAGCACATTGGCCGCGCGCACCATCTCCATTTCCTGCGGGCGGCAAGGGTTCATGATGGCGCTCGTCATGCCGGCCCCGATCACCATCGGAATGAAACCGGCATTGATGCCGTGCCTGTGCGGCAGTCCGAACGAGATGTTGGAAAGCCCGCAGGTGGTGTTCACCTTCAATTCCTCGCGCAGCCGCCTGAGCAGCCGGAACACCTGCTGGCCGGCCGTGCCCATGGCGCCGATCGGCATCACCAGCGGATCGACAACGATGTCATGCGCGGGAATGCCGAAATCGGCGGCGCGCTGGACGATCTTCTTCGCCACTTCGAAGCGCACATCGGGATCTTCCGAAATGCCGGTTTCGTCATTGGAAATGGCGACCACCGGCACATCGTATTTCTTGATCAGCGGCAGGATGGCTTCCAGCTTCTCTTCTTCGCCCGTCACCGAATTCACCAGCGGACGCCCCCTGGCAGCCTTGAGCCCGGCCTCGATGGCGGCGGAAACGGAAGAGTCGATGGAGAGCGGCACGTCCACCAGCTCCTGCACGATCTCCAGCGTCTGCACCAGAAGGCCGGGTTCGGTGGCGTTGGGATCGACCGCCGTCACACCGGCATTCACGTCCAGCATGGTTGCACCGGCCGCAACTTGCGCCAGCGCATCATTCTTCACCGTCCCGAAATTGCCTGCGACCATCTCTGCGGCGAGCTTCTTGCGCCCGGTCGGGTTGATGCGCTCGCCGATCACGCAAAAGGGCTGGTCGAAGCCGATCACGACTTCCTTTGTGGCAGAGGCGACGATGGTTCGGGTCATTCACTGTCCTCCTGGGAGACATGAAACGCGCTTCATGTCGCTGATCGATGATCTCAATTCGTATCGACACTCGTTTCGCTGGCGTCTTTCACCATCTCCACGGGCCGTTCGCTCGGGTTGTCATGCAGAATATGGTCGAGCCTTTCGGCGACCAGCGCATCGTCCAGACCGGGCTCGCGCTTCCATGGCCTGCGGCCCTTCAGAACGCCTGAATCGTGCACGATCTCGGCCACGAACTCCTCCTGCCGGTAGGCCATGACATGAACGCCGGAAACGCCTTCGATCTCCTTCACCTCATTGATGATGTCGATGCACAGGCGCTTGCCTTCCTCTTTCTGGTTTTCGGCCCCTTCAAGCCGTGCGATCACGGCGTCGGGAATGTGCACGCCCGGCACATTGGTGCGGATCCAGCGCGCCGTCTTTGCCGATGCGAGCGGGCCGACACCCACAAGGATGAAGCATTTTTCATCAAGCCCCATGTCGCGCACGCGCTTCATGTATTCCCTCAGCATCGGCACATCGTAGCAATACTGGCTCTGCACAAACTGTGCGCCGGCGGCGATCTTCTTGGCGAGCCGCTGCGGGCGAAAGTCACAGGGCGGGGCGAACGGATTGATCGCCGCGCCGAGAAACACCGCCGGCGGCGTGGTGAGCCTGCGGCCCGACAGGAATTTCTCCTCGTCGCGCATGGTCCGAACGGTTTCCAGAAGCGACATGCAGTCGAGGTCGAACACGGGTTTTGCGCCCGGCTGATCGCCCGCCTGCACGCCATCGCCCGTCAGGCACATGATGTTGCTCACGCCCATGGCGGCGGCCCCCAGCACATCGCCTTGAATGGCGATGCGGTTCCGGTCGCGGCAGGCGATCTGCATGATGGTGGCGTAGCCCATGCGCGTCAGCAGCGCGCAGATGCCCATGGACGACATGTGGCAGTTCGCGCCCGAAGCATCCACCGCGTTGATGCCGTCCACCCAGCCGTCGAAGATCGCCGCCCGCTCGTAGACATCCTGCGCATTGGCGCTGTCGGGCGGGTTCAGCTCCGCTGTCACTGCAAACTCGCCGCGCCGCAGAACGCGTTCCAGCCGCCCACGCGAGGCGTGGCCGGGCAGGGGCTCCAGCGGCAGGTCGACGCCTTCGGGGTTCTCATCGATCTGCGGCGGGCGCGGGCTCATGCGGCACTGCTCCCGGCTGCATTTTCGCGTTCCTGTGCGGCCCGCGCCGTCACCCGCAGCCAGGCCGAGCTTTCCCGCAGTGACTGATCCACAGGCTTCTGCACGTCGAGGATCGCATCGCCGCCCCGCATTGCCTGTGCGCCTTCCCACGCCTTCACCCACACGCAGGGCATGTCCGGCTCCACCTCGCAGTGCCCATTGGCCCGCACGCCCCCGCAGGGGCCGTTGCGCAACTGTTTCGGGCAGTTCATCGGGCACGACATGCCGGTGGAGGAGAGGATGCACTGGCCGCACATGCGGCAGTCGAACATCAGGCCCTTCACCTGCCGTTCAACAAATTTCACCGGCTTTTCAGCCCGTGCATAGCCGACGGCGTTCCAGAACGGATGCAGCGCCAGAAACAGGCTGGAGAAGCGCGCATAGACCCATTCGAGAAACCGCGCATGCCGAACCGACCAGCGCCGCATCGTGTAGCGTCGTTGCACACGCCGCAGCGGCGACACGTCAGCCGGCCGGTAGGCAAGCCGCTCGCGGGTTTTCTTCACCAGCGTCGCCTGGGTTACCGTGGTCGTTTTTGTGCTGTCATTTCCCGTCATGACCGCCTGCCTTGACGAGCGCCACGAGGCGCGCCCTGTCATAATCACGCTCAATGGTTTCGAGTGCTCTGTCGGCTTCCGCCTCCAGATCGTCGCTGACGGAAACCGGATCGCCGCGCCGCCACTCGGCCAGATAGGCGTCGCTGTCGCGCGCGCCCACCCGCATGGCGCACATGTCTATCGCCTCGGTAAAACGCATCGGCAGTTCGCGCCTGGCGTTCTGCCGTCCTTTCCGGACGATCACCTGCGCGGGGATATCACGCCAGTATACCACGATCAGATTGGCCATAAGCGCTTGTTCCTTCCTCCGTTTTCAGCATTGCCGAATGCATTGCGCGCCCGCTTGCTGGCGGGCGACGCGCGCGCATTCAAATGCGACGTGGAAGAAGGTGGAACGGCAATAGTCCGGATCGTCCCTTGTGCGTCCTGTGGGACGCAGGGCGATCTAGTGCATCACGGCGCCGGCCATCATGCTGGCGCCGACCACGACGCCGGCAATCACCAGAAGCGAAAGCACGCCGCATGTGATGGCGATGCTGAGAAGGATGCCGTCACGCTCCGAAAGCGCGAGGCCCACCAGTACGCAGGAAAAGGCCGGGAACCAGTTGCCGAGCGGGATCGGCAGCGTCACCGCAATCGAGAGAACCAGCGCAATGAGGCCGATGACCCGGTCTGCATGGTCCCGCGCAAACGGCCAGTAACGCGGCTTGATCAGCCGTTCGACGAGGATCAGCCGGGGAATGAAGCGCTCGCTCATATGGCGAAACTTGTCGGCCCCGATGGATTTGTTGAGCAGGAAGTTGGGCAGCCAGACGGTACGGTTGCCCATCACCATCTGGATCGCAATCAGCACCAGCGGCGGTCCCAGGATCACCGTGCTGCCGGGCGGGAAGGGCAGGAGATTGAGGCAGGCGAAGAACACGAAAAGCGTCGCAAAGCTGCGATCGCCGAGCGCCTGGCGGATTTCGCCGATGGAAACCTTGTCTTCTGCACGTTTTGCCAGGTCGCGGAAAATGCGCGACAGCCGGCGCGGCGGCAGCTCAGCGGGCGGTGCGCCCAACACCGTGTCCAAGTCCGTTCCCTCAGCTTTCATCGTACTCGTCTTGCCCGCCCTGCGAATCCCAAAGGGGACGTCAAACAGTCTTGTTCGAATGCCGTTAAGCCTTCATGACAATGGCTGCAAGCTTCCGCCCCCATCCGATATGTTATTGCGCCCGTCGAATTTCCATGATGTCGAGGATGGATTCTCGCTCCGGCGCTGGAAATTCAATGCGCCATTGCGCTTCGCCGTCGCGGAAAACATAGCCCACCTGATCGGTGTCGCGCCCTGCGCCATAGGCGGGCGGTTGGTCGCCGCTCACCGAAAAGACGCCGAGATAGATCATGCGCGAATCGCCATCGTCGAAAAAATGGCCGTCTGTCAGCTGCGATCCGGTCAGCTTTTCAAAGAACCAGCCCGATCCGTCATCGCTGACCTCGCACCCGAACCAGCCATAGACGATGAGTGGCGCAAGCCCCCCGGTCTTGATGGTGCGGCATTGCCACGCGCCGGAGAGGTCGAGCCCCTGAAAGGAGCGCTTCTGCCGCCCGTCTATCTCGTCGAGTAGCGCGATGTCTTCTGCCGCGCCGCCGGCTCTGGCCTGTTTGAAAGCCTCGCCGCGCATCCGCTCATAGGCATCAAGCCGCGCCGCATCGCGATAGGTGATCTTCTGTACGACCGTGTCTTTCTCAAAACCGGCCCGCTCCATGTCGAGTTTTTCCTGAACCAGCGACTGGGCATTGGCCGCGCCGGCCATGAGGCCGAGCGCCAGTGAAATGGTGATGAGACGGTGCATGAGTTTCTCCGGAACGCAGGTCAGCAAAGCACCGCCAATGTAACCATTTCATGGCGGTTTCCGAAGCGTCAGTGCTTTTGCAGCGCCCCCGCAAGGGCTGCCGGCAGGTCGCCATACCCGGTTTGCCGCTTTTCATAGGCGAGGCCAAGCAGGAGCGCCGCCTTCTGCGCCACGGCCTCAAGCGCAGGATCTTCCGTTTGCGCCAGATAGACAAGCTTTTGATAATTGCCGAAAAAGTCCTGAATGAGCTCCGGGTGCCGGTCGAGCCCCATCGGCTTCATGAAAAACGCGTCGAACTGGCGGCAGAGAAAATCCGTCATGTAGAAGGAGAGCATGTCCGCCTCGGCAACGGCTTCGAAGCGGGAAAGCCCCTGGTAGAAGGCGAAGCAGTGCGGGCCTTCTATGCGCTCCACCCCATGCTTTTCGCAAACCCGGTCGAGCCCGCCGCCCGTGCCGCAATCGGCATAGCCCGCGAAAATGTGGCGATAGCCCTGCGCACGCGCCTCCCGGATGGCTTTGTCCATGGCAGGCGCGATGCGCTCGGGGCGGTAGTGAAATTCCGCCGGCAGGCAGGTGAGTTCCAGATGGTCGAAGCCGTAGCGGTCGCGCACCGCAAGGATTTCGCGCGCAATCATCCCGCAAGCGATGACGAGGACGCGCTCCGGGACGGGAACTTTCGCGGGGCTGAGAACTTTTTCCGGTTTTGCGCGTTCATTCATCGTGGCGGCCCAGTCTGTTCGGGCGGTCTATCCGTGAGGGAGATAAACCATGAAACTTTCCACTCTTTCCCGTCTGGCGATCCTCGTTCTGGTCGCAGGCTCTGCAGCCGGCTGCGCCAACACGATCCGCGGCGTCGGTCAGGATACGGCGAATGCGGTCGATGCGACCCAGAATGCCGGTCGCAATGTCGTGCGCGCCGCCAACTGACATTTCGGGCACCGCCCGGCCTTGAAGAAGGTCAGGCGCCGGCCGTCAGATTGTGCTTGCGCCTGATCAGTTCCTTGGCGGTTTCCACCGTCACCGCCGCATCGCGGCAATAGGCGTCCGCGCCCACGGCCTGGCCAAATTCCTCGTTGAGCGGCGCTCCGCCCACCAGAACGATGTAATTGTCGCGGATGCCCTTTTCCTTCATCGTGTCGATCACGACCTTCATATAGGGCATGGTCGTCGTCAGCAGCGCCGACATGCCGACAATGTCGGGCTGGTGCTCTTCGATTGCCGCCAGATAGTTCTCGACCGGGTTGTTGATGCCGATGTCGATCACGTCGAAGCCCGCGCCCTCCATCATCATGCTGACGAGGTTCTTGCCGATGTCGTGAATGTCGCCCTTCACGGTGCCGATCACCATCTTGCCCTGTTTGGGTGCGCCGGTTTCGGCCAGAAGGGGCCTCAGGATCGCCATGCCAGCTTTCATGGCGTTGGCTGACAAAAGCACTTCGGGAACGAACAGAATGCCGTCGCGGAAATCCTCGCCGACGATCCGCATGCCTTCGACCAGCGCCTCGGTCAGAACCTCATAGGGCTTCCAGCCCCGGTCCAGAAGAATGCGCGTGCCTTCCTCGATCTCCTCCCTGAGCCCGTCATAGAGGTCGTCATGCATCTGCTGCACGAGTTCGTCGTCCGCAAGCTCGGACAGGATGATCTCGTCGTCGGACATTCTCTGGCTCCCGCTGCTCACATTGCGCGGGCAGGGCTTCCCGTTCCGCGCTCCGGATTGCTCGCAAACATGCGTCTCAAAGGAGAATAGGGCGCGATCTGCCGGTTCCCATGGCTGATTTGCGACCTGCAGCGCAGGGAAAGCGACGGGGGAGGGGCGGCTGGTATCTTTCCCCCGCTTCGGATGGCGCGCGTTCGCGGGTTCGGAAAGCGATAAAACTGTTAACCATGATCAGGAATAAATGCAACTTTAGATTACATTCTTCTTCTCTAAAATGCTTCCCATGGTAGTGTTTCTTCAAGGGGCGGCCCACGCGTATCAAGTAGGAGTCGCATATGCGTATGTCCCTTGTGGCGGGTGCCGTTCTCACGGTGCTTGCTTCACCATCCATCGCCTTTGCCGCCAGTGGCGTTATCCCGTTCCGTGGAGAGGTCAATTCCACCTGTGTCATTACGGTGGATTCTCCGGGAACCCTGGGTATCAGCGGTGATTTTACCGTCTTGAGTTCCGATTTGAGCGGCGGCATAGCCGGTCGCGCATCCGTTCTGGCGACGGGCGCGGGATACTCCTTGTCGACCACGGCGCCGACCGCATTTTCCTCGGCGCCGCCGACCGGCAATGCTCATGTAACTTTTGCATCCAAGTATACGACGACGGGCGCGACCAGCGTGACGGATATTCCTGGTCCAACTTTGACCCCACTTTCAACGGGCCTCACGATGGCTAGCGTCGACCTCACGGCGACGAAGTCCACGGGGATCTTTGCCGTCGGCACCTACATCGCCGACGTCACGATCACCTGCGAGTAGGAGGCAGCCATGATGGCGAAGTTTGTCGCGGCGATCGTCGTTCTGGCGACGGTCACGCCTGCCGCAGCACAATCCATGACACCGATGCGCGGGGAGATCAGAAGCTTCTCCGACAGCTTCGCCGTGCGGGTTCGCCCGCACAATCCGTACCGCCATCGCATTGAGGTGGCGGTGCGGGTCTATGACGAGGATTTCCGACCGATTGCGGCGAAGGTCGTACCCTCGAAAATGATGCTGGGGAGCGATGTGTCGCGTCCTGTTCTGGTCTCCGTCGATTTCGGCGAGAGCAGAACCAGACGCGTGCGGATTTGCACGGAGAGCATTCCCTTTCCCGATCAGAAAACGAGGATTAGAGCCCAGATATGTGGACGCTTCATCGCTTACCGCGCCAATTGAGCGTGGCCCTGTGTTTCCTGCTGGCTGGTGCGGCCGCCAGCCATGCAGAGGATCAGTACATCATCAATCAGAACCAGACAGGCGTGACCCTGCCGGGTGTCACAATGCCGAACGGGTTTGACGAAGTGCGTGCCGCAGACGGCACCACCTGTCGCGCTTCCATGTCCGGTTCCGGCGCGTATCTCGACTCCGGCGTCATTGGCGGGGCCAACGACAACGTGTCGGCCTATGGCCGTCTCGTTGTGCCCTTGGGAGAACGACCAACGCGCCTTAACTGCGACCGGCTTTATCAGCTGGAGATCGAGCGGCTGGAGCTTGAGGTTCAGCTCATGCGGCAGGGACTGGACCCGCGCATGAGTTCCCGTTCATCGGGCAGTTGGGCGAGCGACGCCTCCTGGACCAACAAGGGCAGGCGCTGAAAAGCGCCTGCCTACTTTAAAGCAGATATGCAATGTTCCTTTATTTCATTTGACGATCCCTATGGTTTGAGGAATTTTATATTTATTTTTCAAATGGGGTTTAAAGTGAAATATTTATTTTCTTTATTATTATTATCCTATTCAACTTCTGCCTCTGCATTGGAGGCCAACATTCCGTTCAATGCAGTGATCGATGATACATGCAGCGTGGAGTTTCAGACCCCAGGCAAACTGGCGCGCGATGGCTTCTATGCGCTCGATTCTGCAGCGTCTGGCGGTCGCGCCGGTGTTGCCGCCATTTACACCACCTCGTCTGGTTTCAAGGTCAATCTGCGCAACCCGAAGAACTTCACCACCGCGCCCGCTGGTGATGCGTCTGCGACATTCACTTCCAGCTACAAAACCAGCGGTGGAACAACGACTTCCAGTGTTTCAGGGGCGACGAAGACCCCGCTGGAAATGGGCGTGACAAATGTCGTTGTAAACCTGCGCGCCGTCTCTCAGAAGTCGATCTTTCACAAGGGAAAATACGAAACCTTTGTCACGGTCGTTTGCGAGTAGGCACGGCCATGCTCCGGTTTGTCATGATGTTCGGTGCCGCTCTCGCCGCATCGACGCCACCTGCGTTTTCGCAGTCCATGTCTCCCATGCGCGGTGTGGTCCGTAGCTATACGGACAGCTTTGCCGTCCGCGTTTATCCGCAAAACCCTTACAGCCACCGGATCGACGTCGCCGTGCGCGTTTACGATGCCGAATTCCGGCCCGTGAAAGCACGCGTGACGCCTCAGACTTTTACGCTCGGAGCAAAACAGTCGCGTCCGGTTGTTGTTGTGGTCAATTTCGAAGGCGAGCGCGAACGTCGCGTGCGGATATGCACGGAAAGCATCCCGTTTCCCGAAGCTCATCTTGGTATGAAGGCACAGATATGCGGAAAGTTCATTGCACACCGGCTGTGATCGGTTTGGCCGTCTGCATGGTCTCTCTTGCGGGTGGGGCCAGAGCGGGCGATCAGGTCTATGCCGTCAGGCAGAACCACAGTGGTTTCGCCCTGCCGGGGGTCGTCTCACCCAATGGATATGACGAAGTTCGCGCGGCCGACGGCACGACGTGTCACTCATCGATATCCAGTGGCGGAAGCTATTTCGATACGGGCGTCATCAGCGATTCCCTGAACTCGCCCGACAAATCGCTGTCGGCTTATGGCCGGTTGGTCATTCCCCTGGGCGAACGGCCGAAGCGACTCAATTGCGACCGGCTCTATCAACTCGAACTGCGGCGGTTGCAGCTTGAGGTCAAGCTTCTGGAACAGGGGCTTGATCCGCGGATGATCGGTCACCAGCCCGCAGACCGGGCAGACTGGTCGGAAAGCGGGGGCTGGACCGATGCCGGGCAAAGATGATGCGCCCTGACTTCCACAAGCCATGCCCTGCGACCGGCAGACCAGTTGCGACACCGCGTGCCGCTTGCGGAATGGAAGTCCATGCTGCAAACGCTAGGCTTGTATTAGCACGATTGCTTGAGGACCCCTGACAGGGAGCTTGTGGGATGACGGTGATGGCTGGAGACGACGAAGCACAGGATCGGCCACGTCGTGGACGGGCAGGGCGTGGCGAGCGCGGTGGTGCGGCGGCCCGCAGGGCGGCGAGAGCCGGTGCAGGGCCCGGGCCGCAGCTGACCTATATTCGCCGCACGCTCAGGCCCTTCGAGGTTCTGGACGAAGAAGCGCTGGCCTTGATCGAGGCCAATGCCGATACGGTTCTCGAAGAGATTGGCATCGAGTTTCGCGACGATCCCGAGGCGCTCTCCATGTGGAAGGAGGCAGGTGCGGATGTGCAGGGCGACCGGGTGCATTTCCCAAAAGGGCTCTGCCGCGCGCTCCTGAAAACCGCGCCTTCCACCTTCACCCAGCATGCACGCAATCCCGAGCGCTCGGTCGAGATTGGCGGCAACACCACCGTATTCGCGCCGGTCTATGGCCCGCCCTTCGTGCGCGATCTCGATGGCGCGCGCCGTTATGCGACGATCGAGGATTTCCGCAATTTCGTGAAGCTCGCCTATATGGCGCCGTCCATTCACCATTCGGGCGGCACTGTCTGCGAGCCGGTCGATGTGCCGGTCAACAAGCGGCATCTCGACATGGTGTTTGCGCATATGCGCTACTCCGACAAGCCCTTTATGGGCTCGGTAACAGCGCCGGATCGCGCCGAGGACACGGTGTCGATGGCCCGCATCCTGTTCGGCGAGAAGTTCGTCGATGAGAATGCGGTGGTGATCAACCTGATCAACGCCAATTCGCCCATGGTGTTTGACGAGACCATGCTGGGCGCGGCCAAGGTTTATGCGCGGGCCAATCAGGCCTGCATCGTCACGCCCTTCATTCTGGCCGGCGCCATGAGCCCGGTAACCGTGATCGGCACGCTGACGCAGGTTCTGGCCGAGGTCATGGCCGGCGCAGCCTTCACGCAGCTGGTGCGCCCCGGCGCACCGGTTCTGTTCGGCACCTTCGCCTCGTCCATTTCCATGCAGTCGGGCGCGCCGACCTTTGGCACGCCGGAGCCCTCGCTGGTCTCCTACGGCGCAGCACAGCTCGCCCGCCGGCTGGGATTGCCGTTCCGCACCGGCGGTTCGCTGACGGGATCCAAGATCCCCGACGCGCAGGCCGCCTATGAGAGCGCGAACACGCTGAACTCGACCGTTATGTCGGGCACCAATTTCGTGCTCCACGCTGCTGGCTGGCTGGAGGGCGGGCTGGTGTCGTCCTATGAGAAATTCATGATGGACATCGACCAGCTGGGCATGCAGCAGCGCTTTTGCGAACCGCTGGATGTTTCTGAAAACGGGCAGGCCATGGACGCCATTCGCGAAGTGGGGCCGGGCAGCCATTATCTTGGATGCGCCCATACCCAGGCCAATTTCCAGACCGCTTTCTACCGCTCTTCCATCGCCGACAACAATTCCTATGAACAGTGGGCGGCGGAAGGCGAGAGGGCGGCGCATCAGCGGGCGAACCAGCTCGCCCGCAGCTGGCTGGAAGCCTATGAAGCGCCCCCGCTCGATGCGGGCATCGAGGAGGGGCTTCTGGACTTCATCGCCCGGCGCAAGGAATCGATGCCCGACGCCTTCACCTGAGCGCACTGGGCATCGGAAATCAGCCGGCCGGGAAGGCCTTGAGCGTGCGCCCGTCGACAGTCTGGAGGACGAGTGCGCCCTCAGGCGTCATGGTGAAGAAGGTGACGTCTGCGAGAATCTCCAGGAATTTCTGTTCCTGATTCATCAGCGCTTCCGCGCAGGCCATGCGGGTCGACGCGGCCTGGCTGATGGTCAGCCTGCCATTGTCTTCTTCCCATCCGGCCGTGTAGCGATTGCACGAGGCGTTGCCGGCGACCCGGCCATCTTCGCCGAAGGTCACCGTGACATTTGAACTGTCGATGATGCCGCCGCCATCAATGTCTTCGACCACCCATTCGGTGCCCGTGATCTTGTCCATGCCGACAACGCCGAACGGGGCCGGGGCCTCGTAGGGCTTCATGATCAGCGTGCCCAGATCGATCTCGGTCTGGGCAATGTCGATGGTGACGGGCTCGGAGATCCAGCCGGGCTGGAGGCCATCAAGAATGCCGCCGCGCAGCTGATAGGTTCCGTCCTTGTCGAGCGTTTCCCGGTCGACCGAAAGCGCGAAGGGGATCGGCACCTGCCGACCTTCCGTTGCAATGCGCGTCTCCGCTGCGACCGACTGCGAAGCGTCTGCGTCAGCCTCGCGCAGCTCGACGATGGCGAGGGCGTCTTCCGGCAGCGCGATCCGCGCGAAATAGGTCAGCTCACCGGTGATTTTCAGCATGCTCTCCTCCTGTGCGAAGGACGGTGCGCTCCAGATCGTGGTGGACAGAAGAGCAAGGCCAAGAAGAACCGAACGGCGTTGAAAGGACATGGAAACCTCGAATTTGAACGTGTTGTCGACTCTATACTCTAGCCGACATTCCGGATGAGCAATTGTTTTGCACTGTATTGTGACGTGATTGCGTTGATAGCGGCGCGAATGCGTCCTGCTTTGCGCGCGGATGCTTGCGCGCCCACTGAACGGCCTTATGATGCCGGCATTGGCGCGTTCGCGCCAGATTTCAGCATCCGGAGACTTTTGATGGAAAAGCGCCGTCTTGGACGCAGCGACCTCCTTGTTTCGCAGATTTGCCTGGGCACGATGACCTTTGGCGAACAGAACACCGAGGCAGAAGGCCACGAACAGATGGACCGCGCCGTCGAGCGTGGTGTGAATTTCCTCGACATGGCGGAACTCTATCCCATCCCGCCCAAAGCCGAGACGCAGGGGCGCACCGAGCGCTATGTGGGCACATGGATGAAAGAGCGCGGCAACCGCGATCAGCTCATCATCGCCTCCAAGGTGATCGGCCGCACCGACAATGAATGGTTTCGCGGCGACCGTCCGTCGAAGCTCGTTCGCGCCGATATCATGGACGCCATCGACAAGTCGCTTGCGCGGCTTCAGACGGACTATATCGACCTCTATCAGATCCACTGGCCGGACCGGGAAAACCCTTTCGGTTCCAACCCCACACGGGTGACCGCGTTGAACGAGCCGTTGGCCGACGAGACGCCGATTGCAGAGACGCTGGCCGTGTTCGACGATCTGGTGAAGGCTGGCAAAATCCGCCATTTCGGTCTGTCGAACGAAAGCTCCTGGGGCGTGATGCGCTACGTCGCCGAAGCCGACAAGGGCGTTGGTCCGCGTGTGGTTTCGCTCCAGAACGCCTACAGCCTGGTCAACCGCACCTATGAGGTGAACCTTGCCGAAACCTGCCAGCGCGAAGAAGTGGGCCTGCTTGCCTATTCGCCGCTGGCGCAGGGCTATCTGACCGGGAAATACGACGATGGCGCGCTGCCGGAAGGGTCGCGCAAAGCGCTGTTTGACCGTCTCAAACGCTATGAGAAGCTTGGCGCACAGGATGCGGTCAAGGCTTACAACACCATGGCGCGCGCCTTCGGATTGACGCCGGCCGCTTTTGCGCATGCCTTCGTCAATTCGCGCCCCTTCATGACGTCGAACATCATCGGCGCGACCAAGATGGAGCAGCTCGAAGAGGCGCTTGATGCGCTCGATGTGCGCTGGACCGAGGAAATGCAGACTGCCGTTGATGATCTGCATCAGAAAATCGGCAATCCCAGCCCCTAGAGCGTTTCCGCTTTTCGTTGAATCGCGAAAACGCTCTAATGTACTGATTTTGCACAATTCCGGACGGAAAACCGGTTTCCACTTTTCCTGGAATTGCTTTAGATAATGTCGGTTGCGGTGTTGCCGCAGTTGATGTGAAACAACGAAAAACCCCTGCCGTGTGGCAACATGGCAGGGGTTTTTGTCTATCTGTCGCGCCGTAAGGTTCAGACCGTGCCGGGCTGCGGCTGGCCTGCGCCCAGCACAACCATGCGGGCGCCGCGTGGAACGCGCTTGTAGAGATCCATGATGTCGTGGTTCAGCAGGCGGATACAGCCCGAGGAAACCGACTTGCCGATGGACCACGGCTCGGTGGTGCCGTGGATGCGGTAGAGCGTGTCCTTGCCATCCTTGTAGAGGTAGAGCGCACGCGAACCGAGCGGGTTGGTGAGGCCGCCCAGCATGCCGGCTGCCAGCGGACGATAGCGCTCCGGCTCGCGCTCGATCATGGCGAGGGTGGGGGCCCAGTTCGGCCATTCGGCCTTGCGGCCGATCACGCCATCGCCTTCGTATTCGAGGCCGGCCTTGGCAACGCCGATGCCGTAGCGCATGGCCTTGCCGTTTTCCATGACCAGGTAGAGGAAGCGGTTGCCGGGATCGATGACAATCGTGCCCACGGGCTCGCTGGTCGGGTAGTCGACCATCTGGCGCAGATACTGGCGGTCGATCTTGGTCACGTCCACCGCAGGGATGACGATGCCGTTGTCTTCGATCTCGCCATACATGTCCTGATAATAGGAGAGCATTGGCCATGGGGCGTTTGCAGAGGTGCCGGGCCCGCTGCCGGTGGTGGTGCATGCCGCCGCGAAGGCGGGCAGAAGCAACAGCAGGAACACCCGCGCGCCGCGATTGGCTGCGCGTGCAACAGTGGTGTGGAACAAGGAAACTCTCCTTAAGTGTAAAATACCGGTCGGTTTTTGATGTCTTTCGCCCCGAAGGCGCGGCTGCGCGGAGGCGTTGCGGGGCACTTGCCACCCGGTTCTTGATAAATTGTGGCAAATCCCGGCGATCGTGCCCGAATGTCGCGTGAATCGTAATGGGACTGGCCATTCTGATTGCGGGGTGAGGCATTTTTCCCACAGTGACGCAGCGTAAGGTTGCGCGCGCCCGAAAAGCGGTGTGCCGGGCCATGGCGCTTTTCCAACGGGCATGACGGGTGTATTCTTGAAGCATGAGAGACCAGCAGGCGACCGGACGACGGTTTGGCGCGGCGCTGGCTTTCGCAAGCGGCGGTATGACGCCGCCCTTGTCCGCATATCCAGAACCGCGCCCGACGCGCCGGCTGACCGATGGGTCAGAAACCGGGCAGGGCCGATGCGCAATCCATGTCTGCATCCGCTGCCGGCCCGAAGGCAGGAAAGGAACGGGACCATGGGTATCGCCATGACGATGCATGAATTTCTGGAAGACAGCCACGTGCCCTATGACGTGGCCAGACACAACCGCACGGCAAGCTCTGCCATGACGGCGCGGGTGAGCCACATTCCGGGTCGCGAAATGGCCAAGGGCGTGGTGCTCAAATGGGATGACAGCTATCTGCTGGCCGTGGTGCCGGCCTCCAGGCAGGTCGATCTCGGCAAGGTGGCCGACATTCTGGGTGAGAAGGTCGTGCTCGCAAGCGAGGAGGAAACGGCGGCGCTGTTTCCCGATTGCGATGAGGGTGCGGTTCCCGTGTTTGGTGCGCCATACCGCATCGCATGCATGATTGATGAAGCGCTCGATGCCGATGACGACGTCTATTTCGAGGGCGGCGATCATCGCACGCTGGTGCATGTGACGCGGCAGGGGTTCGAGCAGTTGATGTATGGAATGCCAAGGGCGCATATCAGCAGCTAGAACCTTTGCCGGTTGCCAGTTTCCAGGTGGAGTGCAGGCGTGCGGAAACGCTCCCGCGCCTGCGCCGGGTTCTTGCTGGAGTATGGGAAGACGGGCGGCTGAAGCGACGCTCATCTTTATTGTAAAACGTGCGACCCTTCAGCCACCCGCCCGGCTCTTGACAACTTCCGACAGGGATCGCCCTGGAACCGGGTGCTCAGGCTTCGCCCTGGGGCGGGCCATCGCACCAGACCGCGTCTGAATGCGGTCCTTCGCCGGACCAGCCGCCCGCTAGCAGCGACCACACACGTTATGCGACCGGCCCGGGCACCGTCCCATCTCCGCGAGATCACCGTCGCGACCTGCTTTCCCACGAGATGGGCAGGGAGAAGGATAAGCCTGTTTGAACGGGAGGGGAGAAATCGCGCCCCGAAACGGGAAGCGATGACCGGTCTTTATGGGATGTGCGGGGATGATGCGCGGGATCTATCCCCGTTCAGCGGGTCAGGCGGCCGTGACGGCCACCTGTTCGACCCGGTTGCGGCCACGCTTCTTGGCGGCGTAAAGGCCGCTGTCGGCGACGGAGAGAAGCGTTTCCAGATCGCGCGTGCGCTTCGCGTTGCTGTAGCAAAGACCGGCGCTCAGGGATGGGTGCATGACGCCGTTTTGGGTGGGCACCGCTATGGCTGCCACGTTGGCGCGGAGCCTGTCGACGGCGAGTGCGGCCTCCACGGGTGAGAGGTCGGGCAGGAGGGCGACAAACTCCTCGCCACCCCAGCGCGCGATGATCGCAGACTGCTCGAAGGTTTCACGAAACGCCTCTGCGCAGGCCTCAAGAGTTCGGTCACCCGTGGCATGGCCGTGCTGGTCGTTGATCTGCTTGAAATGGTCGAGGTCGAAGATCGCAAGCGCGAAGGGCTGCTCGGGATTGCGCTCCAGAAAGCTGCGGGCCTCGGCTTCAAAGGCGCGGCGGTTCAGGAGGCCGGTCAGGCCGTCATGCGAAGCGAGGTGATGCAGCTTCTGCGCATCGCGTTCATAGGCAAGGGTAAGCGCAAAGGCGCTTGAAGCCAGAAAGTGGAAGAGGGCGACGTAAAGCTGGATGGTCAGGATCGTGTCGAGGGACATCTGGCGCACGAACCCATCGCCGACGAGCAACGCCTGTGCGAAGCGGATGATGAATGTGGCTGCGAGAATGCCGTAGGCGAGGATCAGCCCCTTGCGCGACAGGCTTTTGTCATCGTTGTCGCGCCAGAACTCATAGGCGCAAGCCAGTGCGATGGCTGTCTGAATGACGTTCGTGACCAGATGGAAGGCTGGGTAGGAGCCTGCGGCAAGCGGTGCCGCGCTCAAGACAAGGAAGAGCGCAAGCGGCAGGAAGAAGAGCGCCAGCGGGGCGTGCCTGTTTTCAAACTGGCGCGCGGCGCGCCAGCGCAGGCTGATGCCCAGCACGAGAAGCCCGTTGGGCAGTGCGCCGCGCAGCGCGTCGGGCAGATGGGCGCCGGCCATATAGCAAAGAAGCGCGAGACAGATCACGAGATTGGCGACGCCCCAGGTGTCCCAATAGGGCTCGCGCCGCGCCCGACCGGCGATGAAGAACACCGAAGCCATGACCAGAACGACAATCGCGTTTGCCGCAAATAGCGTGAAATTGTTCAAAACCGCGCGCCCGTTTTCCTGTGCAGCGGGCGGTGTAACGTCTCGCAGCCTAACGGCAGGTTTCAATCCGCGGTTTTTATTTGCCAGCTTGTGGATAGGGCGGCGCATTGGGGGCGGCGCATTGGGGGCGGCGCATGGGGACGGAGGTGGGCCGACATCCTTGCGGCGTGGTTAACGGCTTGATTCAAACTTTATTGGTAAGTTGAGGCTATTACTGGCTATTCGCCCGGCGAAAGCTGCCGGGGACCCAGATCCCTCGAACCCATGCAGATCGTATATGCGTCTTCCCGCGTTCCTTCGACCTGTCGTTCTGACCCTTGGCCTTGCCGGTTGCACCGGTGGCCCCAGTATCGATACAGCGCTCAAGATTGACCCGCCCTCGAACGAGGTGACGAGCTCCATTGTGCGGCCCGGCGTCGGTGTCCCCGGGGCGGGGAGCGCCGATGTGATGGCCGAGCCTGCGAGCGAAGCGGGCATGATGGCGATTGCCGAGCCGGACCGGGTTTCCGCGCCTGCACTGCAGCAGGTGGCGATGATCACGCCGATGCCGGCGCCCTCCGTGCGGCCCAAAAGCTCTTCTTCCGGCAAGGTGTATCGCAGCCGGTTCGGGGATGCGCATCCGATCAATTTCGGCAAGGTGACGCCCAAGCATCATGCGGTGCATGGCGTCGATGTTTCGCGCTGGCAGGGCGACATTGACTGGGTGAAGCTGCGCTCGCGTGGCGCGAATTTCGCTTACATCAAGGCGACCGACGGCATCGATCATATCGACCCGATGTTCAAGACGAACTGGAACGGGGCCGCGAAGGCGGGCATTCGCCGGGGCGCCTATCACTTCTTCTTCTGGTGCCGGAAGGCGTCTGACCAGGCCGAGTGGTTCATTCGCAATGTGCCCAAGGTGAAGGGCGCGCTGCCGCCGGTTCTGGATGTGGAGTGGAACCACCAGTCGAGCTGCAAATGGAAGCCTTCGCGTGCCGAAGTTCTGGAGAAGATGAAGGTCTTCCTCGACCGGCTGGAGCGCCATTACGGCCAGCGGCCTGTCATCTACACCGCTCCGGATTTCTATGAGGACAATCTGAAGGGCGCGTTCCCGAACCATCCGTTCTGGCTGCGCGCCGTGGCCGAACATCCCTCGAAGGTCTATCCGGGCCGTGACTGGGTGTTCTGGCAGTATTCGGGATCGGGCCTGAGCCAGGGCGTTGACGGCAAGATCGACCTGAACGTCTTCCACGGCAATGAAAGCGCCTGGTGGCGCTGGGTCGGGAAGGTGGCGGGCTGACCGCCTGTACGGAAATGACCGCTTGTTCGGGGGGCTTTACGCCCCCCTTTCTTTTGCGGTGTTTTTGTTTTGCGCAATTTTGGACGCAAAACCGGTTCCCGTTTTTGGCGGAATTGCTTTAGCCACGGGCCTCGGCAATGGCGGCAACAATGTCGTTGCGGCGCATCGCGCCATACTGGATCTTGGTGTTGAAGAGGAATGCCGGCGTTCCGTTGAAGCCGAACGCATTGGCCTGCTCCATGTTGCGGGAGAGAATCCCTTCAATGCGTTGGCGGTCCTTCTTGAAGTTCGACAGGAGTTTTTCCGGGTCATGGCCGGCGGCGGCAAGCGTCTCGTCGACCTCGTCCTGCGTCAGTCGTCCGGGCGTGGCCATCAGCGCGTTGTGGACGGCTTCATAATCGGGGCCGGCGGCGAGGACGAGGCTTGCCGCATGGACGGACGGGCCGCCGAAAATGGGCCAGTCCTTCATCACCAGCCGGACATTGCCGTCTTCACGCACCACGTCGAGCAGGTCGGGGTGGCCGCGTTTGCAATAGGGGCACTGGTAATCGAAGAACTCGGCGATGGTTACGTCGCCATCCGGATTGCCGATGACCGGGATTTCGGGGTCGAACAGAACCTCTTCGACGGTCGGGTAAAGCTGGGCGCGGGCCGGACCGGCGGCGGTGACGAGCGTCGCTGCGCCGGCGACGAGCAGGGTACGGCGGTTCATCATGGCCTTGTGTCTCCTGATGGGCTGATGCTGGTTTTGAGGTTCTCGATCTTTTCGACGAGCACCTCGCGTGAGATTTCGCCCAGATGTGCGTGTTGCAGGACGCCGTCGGCGTCGATGAACAGCGTGGCGGGCAGTCCGGGGGCGCTGTAGAAGCGCGACAGATCGCTGAACTGGTCGACAAGTATCGTGTCGAGCGAGAGGCCGGAGGCGGCGAGATAGCGCTGGATGGCGGTGCGGCCTTCGCCCTGATTGGCGAAGACGAAGGTGACGTCGTCCGTGGAGGCGGCGATGTCGGCCATCATGGGCATTTCACGCCGGCAGGGCGGGCACCACGTCGCCCACAGATTGACCACCTGCGGCGTGCCCTTGTGCTCTTCGAGGCGGTAGCCATTGCCCTCCAGCGTTTCAAAGGCCTGATCCGGGACGGCGAGCGGGTCGGTGCCGCCGGTGAGCTGCCATGTCGTGTTCCAGACGATGAGGGAGAGGGCGAGCGGCAGGACCGCCCAGAGGCGCTGGCGGCCTGTGGGCAGCATGACGAGCAGGCTGACGATGACGGCGGCTGCACCGGTTGGCCAGTAGAAGCCGCCCTGCCACACCGCGAAAATGCGCAGCGGGTCGGCCACAAAACTTTCCATGTTGATGAGCACATGGCCGAGGCGCGCGCCGATGATGCCGCCGAGAAACGCCCACCAGGACCAGGCGTTGAAGCGTTCGTCCACCTTGCGGGCCATGATGCCGGTGACGATGAGGAAGACGAAGATGGCGAGTACAACCGCGAAGCGGTCTGCCGCAAGCACGAGCGGCCCGAGAGATACGGCATTCATGATCAGAGCGCCTCTGCGGTTTTGGCCGAGCCGGTCAGGTTTTCCACCGTGACGGAGCCGACGAGGCGGGTGCCGGCGACCTCGCGGCCTGCGGGATCGAAGAAGAGCATGGTGGGCGGGCCTGCCACTTCAAGGGCTTTCATGAGAGCTGCGTTCTCGTCGTTGAAGTCAGACAGGTCGGCCTTGATGAGCTGGAAACCGCCAAGACCGTCGATCACGCCGGCATCCGGCAGGACCGAGCGCTCGATGACGCGGCAGGTGACGCACCAGTCGGCGGTGAAATAGACGAGGGTGGGCGCATCGCCGGCGCTGGCGAGCTGCGCTTTGAGCTCGGGGATCGAGCCGGTTTGTCCAAAGGTGAGTTCGCGGGCGGGGGCGGATGCCTCGCTGCGCTGGGCGATCTGGGCCAGCGGCTTGAGCGGATCGGTGCCGCCGGACGCCGCGCCCAGCATCAGGATGATGCCGTAGATGAGCGACAGCGCGCCAACCGAGCGGACGGCGGCGAGCGGCGTCGTTTCTGCGATCTTTGCGCTGAAGGCGAAGCTTGCGATGGCGATGAGAAGGGCTGACCAGAGCGCGAGATCAAGGCCGGCGGGCAGGAGGGGTGTCGCCGTCCAGATGGCGGTGGCCAGGAAGCCGAAGCCGAACACGCGCTTGACGCTTTCCATCCATGCGCCGGCGCGCGGCAGGGCCTTGCCGCCAAGCGTGCCCATGATGATGAGCGGGATGCCCTTGCCGATGCCAAGGCCGAAAAGGGCTGCCGCCCCCAGCGCCACATCGGCGGTCTGGGCGATGTAGAGGAGTGCGCCGGCGAGCGGAACGGTGACGCAGGGGCCGACGATGAGGGCTGACGAGAAGCCGAGAATGGCCGCCGAGCGGCGTGAGCCGCCGACGCCGCCCGTGCGGTTTGCCACCCAGCTTGTCCATGCAGTGGGCAATTGCAGCTCGAACAGGCCGAACATGGAAAGCGCCAGAACCGCGAAGAGCGCTGACAGAATGCCGATCGTGACAGGCGACTGCAGAACGAGCTGCAGGTTCTGCCCGGACCAGCCGGCGGCAGCGCCCAGCAACGCGAAGGCCGAGGCGAGCGCGATCACATAGATCGAGGAAAGCTCGAAGCCGCGCCAGGCGGTGAGCCGGTCGCCCTCGCGCGCCAGTGCACCGGCCATGATGGGATACATGGGGAAGACGCAAGGGGTGAAGGCGAGAAGCAGGCCAAAGAGCGGGAAGCTGACCAGAACGAGCAGAACGCCGCCGCGACCGAGCAGCGACTGGATGAGCCCGTCATCTTCGGCAAGCGCGAAGCCGGTGTCTTCACTGGTTGCGGGGGCGGCGGGTGATGCGGCGGTCGGCGCTTCTTCCGTGACCCATTCCACGGGCGCTGCGGCCTGCGGGGCCGCCGGCGTGGTGACGGCAAGCGACAGGGCGTTTACCTGCCGGTTTTCCGGCGCATAGCAGATGCCGCCATCCTGACAGCCCTGAAACGTGACGTCGAATGTGCCGAAGACCTGTTCGGCTAAGTGTGCGCTCGCCGCATCGTAATAGACTTCGGAGAGGCCGAATGTGGGATCGTCCTTGCGGATGCCGGGGCTGGTTTCCAGTGGCAGTTCCGCGCCGTTTTGCGAAGCGCCGATGTGATCGCGATAAAGATAATAGCCTTCGGCGATCTGCCAGTTGAGGGCAAGCGTGCCGTCCTGGGTGCGGGTGACCTCAAGGGTGAAGGCGTCTTCGACCGGCAGCGGTTTTGCGGTCTGGGCCGAGGCGGGGGCGGGCGCAAGGCTGACGGACAGGAAAGCCATAAGCGCGATCAGGATCGTCTTCATTCTGTCACTTCAAATTGTGTGGACCGCCGGGTTCGTACCCTCATGGCGGGATGCTGGAGAGCGAATTGAACGCCTCAACTTAAGGCAGCCTTAAGGTGGGTGTTGTTTGGGCAGACGGCAAACAGCTCAATGCAGCAAGGAGTTTTCAGCATGGCGCATTTTCGCACGGGCATGAGCGCCCGGATGCGGGCGTCCGACCGACCGGACGAGGAACATATCGACGATGGACATTCTGTCGGTTCAGGACGGTTGGGGCGGCGTGGCTTTCTGGCCGGGTTAAGCGCGCTGGCGGTTTCGGGCTGCGTTGCGACGCCAAGGCCCGAGGCTCCCAAAGTGGTTGAGCCGCCCAAGCCCAGGCGCGTCGTTCCACCGATGTATTACGCCATGCCGAATGAGCGTTTTCCCATTCCCGAAGTGGATGTCAGCCATCTGGAAGAGCGCTGGTGGCGCAAGGATGTGGATTATCCCACCAGCGAGCGCAAGGGCACGCTGATCGTGGATACGCCGAACAGGTATCTTTACCACGTGACGGGACCGAACCGCGCGACGCGCTATGGCATTGGCGTCGGACGCGACGGCTTCTCCTGGGCGGGGCGTGCGATCATGGCCTATCGCCGTGAATGGCCGCGCTGGACGCCGCCGAACGAGATGGTGGCGCGGCGGCCGGAACTGGAGCCCTACAGCATCGCCAATGGCGGCATGCCGCCGGGCCTGCGCAATCCTCTTGGCGCACGCTCGCACTATATCCATCTGAACGGCAAGGACACGCTTTACCGCATTCATGGCACGCCGGAGCCGTGGAGCATCGGCAAGGCGGTGTCGTCCGGCTGTATCCGCCTGATCAACCAGGATGTGATTCACCTGCACGATAATGTAAGGGACGGCAGCCCGATTGTTGTCATTCCCGATCCGAAGATGGAACATCTTCTGGTGACCTGATGCGGGCCTTCGGGTCTGAATGCTTGATCGAATGAGACGCGTGCGATGCGACTTTTGGTGGTTGAAGACGATCCGCTGCTTCTGGACGGGCTGACCGTGGGGCTGGGGCTTGCCGGCTTTGCGGTCGATGCCGTGGCCACCTGCGAGGACGCTTTCGCCGCGCTCAGCGCACAGGCCTATGAAGGGGTCGTGCTCGATCTGATGCTGCCGGATGGCTCTGGCCTCGACGTGCTTTCGGATCTGCGCCGGCGGGGTGACGCCACGCCGGTGGTTCTTCTGACGGCGCGCGATCAGGTTCCCGACCGGATCGCCGGGCTGGACGCCGGCGCAGACGACTATGTGGGAAAGCCCTTTGATCTCGACGAATTGTCGGCGCGTGTGCGCGCGGCGGTGCGCCGGGGCAAGGGGCGCTCCAGCGCAACGCTTGCATGGGGCGGGGTGACGCTCGATCCGGCAAACCAGTCGGTGAGCCGCGACGGTGATCCGGTGATCCTGACGCGGCGCGAATTCGCGCTTCTGGCGGCGCTGATGGAGCGGCCGGAAAGCATCCTTTCCAAACCGGCGCTCGAAGAAACGATCTATGGCTGGCAGGAAGAGGTGGAGAGCAACGCCGTGGAGGTGCACATCCACAAGCTGCGCTCCAAGCTTGGCTCCGATTTCATCAAAACCGTGCGCGGGGTTGGCTATCGGCTCCGGGAGGCGGGCGCATGAGATCCATCCGCGCACGGCTGATCCTGATCCTCATGGGCTCGACCGGGCTCGTGTGGCTGCTCGCGGTCGGCTGGATCTATCTCAGCACGCAGGCCGAGGTGGAGCGGGTGCTGGATGCGCGGCTGATGGAAGCGGCGCGGATGGTCAATTCGCTCCTTTCCGACCACCGTATCGAGGTGGGGCTGGAGGAAAATGCCGCCCGCAAGGCGATGGGGGAGTTCGAACTCAGCAATCGCCCCTATGAACGCCAGCTCTCCTGCCAGATCTGGACGCTGGAAGGCAGCCTTGTGGGGCGCTCGGAAAATGCGCCGGAAGCCCAGCTGACGGAAATTCAGGACGGGTTTTCAGAGACCGAAGTGGGTGGCGAGCGCTGGCGCGTGTTCACCGTGGAAAACGAGGTTCTGGGCGTGCGGGTGATGGTGGGCGACAGCCTCCAGATCCGCGACAGCCTGGTGAGCGATGTGATCAAGGGGCTGGTGGTGCCGGCGCTTCTGATCCTGCCGTTTCTGGCCGGGGTCATTCTCGTTTCGGTGCGCCGCGGCCTTTCGCCCCTGAGCGACATGGCCGAAACGCTTTCGACGCGCGCGGCCAATGATCTGCGCCCGCTGGAGGCGGCCAGTCTGCCGAAGGAGATTGCGCCGGCGGTGAACGCGCTGAACGGGCTTTTCAAGCGGGTGGAAGATGCGCGCGACCGCGAACGCAGCTTTACGGCTTTTGCCGCTCATGAACTGAAAACGCCGCTGGCCGGCGTGAAAACGCAGGCGCAGATTGCGCTGGCGAGCGATGACCCGACCGTGCACGCCAATGCGTTGCGGCAGATCACCATGGGCGTGGATCGAACGAGCCGGCTTGTGAAGCAGCTTCTCGACCTGACCGCGCTTGAGGCGAATGACAGTGAGCCGACCCTGCAACCCGTGAGCGCGCGGGCGCTGATGCGCAGTGTGGCGGCGGAGCTGCCGCTGCCGCAGGGCGCGGCGCGGCTGAGCGTGGAGGCGGATGGCGAAGGCGCGGACAGGGTTCTTGTCGAGCCGCATTTCCTCTCGCTGGCGCTGCGCAACCTGATCGAGAACGCGCTGAACCATGCGCCGGAGACCACGGGCGTGGTGTGCCGGGTGGACGAGGCGAATGATGGCGTACGCCTTGTGGTGGAAGATCGCGGTCCGGGCATTCCCGAGGCAGAGCTTTCGCAGGTGGTGGAGAAATTCGTGCGCGGGCGAAACCGCTCGGCAACCGGTAGCGGGCTGGGGCTTGCCATTGCACAGGCGGCGATGGCGCGCATGGGCGGAACGCTGGCGCTCGAAAACCGCGACGGTGGTGGTCTGCGCGCCATTCTGACCGTGCGAAAGGCGGAGGCGGCTGCATGATTTCCCGACGTTTCTTTCTGGCTGGAGCCTCCGGCGCGCTGGCGGTTGCGCCGCTGGCGGCACGCGCCGCGCCCAGCCTGAATGACATGGTGCGCGACCCGGCGCTTCAGGCGCTGGGCAATCCGGCGGGCGATGTGACCATTGCGGAGTTCTTCGATTATCTCTGCCCCTCCTGCAAGGCGATCCACCCGGCGCTGAAGGAGATCGTGCGCTCTGACGGCAATCTGCGGCTGGTGATGAAGGACTGGCCGATCAATGGCGATGTGGCGTGGTATGCCTCGCGCATGGTGCATGCATCGGCGGCGCTGGGCGTCTATGAGGCGGCGCATAATGAAGTGATCGCCATTGAGGGCGGGTTGACGCATGGCAAGGTGGACGATGCGCTGCGCAGCGTGGGGGCGGACGCCGGCGCGGTGCGTGACATGCTGGATGTGCATCTGAAGGCAATCGATGCGCTGATTGGCCGAAACGAGGCCCATGCAAAGGCGCTCAAGCTTGCCGGAACGCCGAGTTTCCTGATCGGTAACCGGCTCTATCGCCGGCCGATGAGCGCGGACGAGATCGTGGAAGCGGTGGCGCTGGCGCGCTCCGGGCGCTGAGGCCGCAGCTTGACAGATCCGCCATGGCGGAGAATATGGCGTCATGATCGGACAGGACACCCACATCGTTTCCCGGATGGCCGGCATCTCTTCAGGCGAGATGCCGGGGTTTAAGACACGCTGACAACCAGACGCGGTCCATGATCCTGCAACCTCGCCGCAGTGCGGACGGGGTTTTGTGCGTGAAGCTGCGCCCCGTTCTTTTTCAAGGAATGGAGACTTTCAATGGCACAGAACATCTACGACAACCCGGAGTTCTTCGAAGGCTACAGCCAGCTGCCCAGGCAGGTGCATGGTCTGGCGGGCGCGCCGGAATGGCCGGCCATCAAGGCCATGCTGCCGGATATGACGGATCGGCGGGTGGTTGAACTGGGATGCGGGTTTGGCTGGGCGTCCCGCTATCTGCGCGAGGCCGGGGCGCGGAGCGTTCTTGGCCTCGATGTCTCGCAGAACATGATCGAGCGCGCGCGCGCCGACACGAATGATGCGGCCATCGAATACCGCATTGCCGATCTGGAAACGCTGGAACTGCCGCAGGGCGCGTTCGATTTCGCCTTCAGCGCGCTGACCTTCCACTATATTCAGGATTTCGACCGGCTGGTGCGGATGATCCATGCGGCGCTGACGCCGGGTGCGCACTTCGTGTTCACCATCGAGCATCCGATCTTCATGGCCGCCACACAGCCGCGCTGGCTGCCGGAAGAGGACGGGCACAAGACCTGGCCGGTCAATTGCTACGCGCTGGAGGGGGAGCGGCGAACGGACTGGTTCGCAAGCGGCGTGCTCAAATATCACCGCACCATGGCGACGACGCTGAACACGCTTGTCGGCGCAGGGTTTGCGCTGCGTGAGATCAGGGAATTCGCCCCGACCAGGGCGCAGATCGCGGAAATGCCGGATCTGGCCGAGGAGCTGGAGCGGCCGATGATGCTGCTGGTTTCGGCGGGGCGGTGAGGGCGGGCAGGGGCTGCTTTAGGCTGAAAGAGGCGGGGTTTCCCGCCTGTTTTCTCTGGGGCGCGGGCGCGGCGCTCTGTGCCCTGTGCCCATGGACTGCAAACGCCATGCCAAAGCCGCGCCCAGAAGATAAGCCGACACATGGCCGGGCTTTGGGTAGCCTGCGAGTATGCAATCGAGCAGAAGCCCCGGAATTACGATCAGGGCGATGAGGCTGATTGCCCATTTGCGATTACCCTGATCCCTTTTCGAGACCCTGCATCCAGAGACGGCTCAACTGCCCGGCGGAGAACCCGGGGGCAGGGGGACTGGACTTCGACTGGTCTCCAAAAATTCGCTGTGCGACCTGTCGCCCTGCAGACTGCGCCGCAGACGTCTTCACGATGCGCGTCTCATAAAAACGCGAAAGCGCGGTCTCCAGACGATCATGTTCCTCCAGCATTCTGGAAAGATGCCACGCGTCTTCCAGCGCCTGACAGGCGCCCTGGCCGGAGGTGGGCAGGGGAGCGTGGGCTGCATCCCCGATGATCAGGACATTGTCCCGATGCCAATGGGGCAGGGGATCGAGGTCATGGACGAAAATGCGATTGAGCGATATTTCGTTGCGCGATTGCAGCACATTCTGGACCGGGCCGGGCCAGTCCCGAAAACGCTGGTCCATCTCATCGTACCAGGCGGGCAACGGCCGCGTCCTGTCGATCGGGGTGCGCCACGCGGCTGCCCAGAAACACAGACCATCACCAACAGGGACGATGCCGAAACGTTCTCCCGCCCCGCAGAAATCGTGAATGGCGGCATCGATGACGCCACGCTCCGGCTGGCTGATGCCGATAATGTTGATGAAACCCTGATAGCGGGGAAGCACGTCTTCTGCATGGATCGCCTGACGCACCGCCGAGTTCATGCGGCCATCTGCACCGACGACGAGATCATACTGCGTCCTGAGCCCCTCGATATCCTGCGCGGCAATTGAGCGATTGAACTTGATGTCGACGCCCAGTGCATGCAACGCCCCGGCCAGAATGCGCATGAGATCGCGACGCAATATGGTCACGCTCGGGAAGCCGCACAGCCTGTTCACTTCCAGGATATCAAATTCGGCCTTCTGGATGCCGTGCTGATCGAACTGGCGCATGAAGCGGGGCGCGCCGCCCTTGCGTTTGATGGCGTCTGCCAGCTCCATCTGCTCCATAACGAAGACGGCATTCGGCCACAGGGTGACCCCGGCTCCCATTGAGGAAACCGCACTGCCACGCTCAAACAGGCTTACCTGATGGCCTTGTCTGGTGGCGAAAATGGCGAGCGCCATACTGGCGACACCGGCGCCCACGATGGCAATTCGCTTTGCACTGGTCATCCGCTCTCTCCTGATCAAGAAATCTGATGCAGCTTGTATCGAGCTCCTGATTGGCGATAAATCTGGCTTTGTTGCTTTGTTAATCCCGTTATTTGGGCGAATGGATGCTGGAAAAAATCGAACTTCAGTGGTTGCTCTGCTTCCAGGCGGTCTATGACAAGCTGAGCTTCAAGCTGGCGGCGGAGCAGCTTCAGTTGCCGACATCCAATGTCAGCCGGCATGTCGCCTTGCTGGAGCGGCAGCTCAATGTTCGTTTGCTGGAACGCACGACGCGGAAGATGATCCCGACGGCGGCAGGCAAGCAGCTTTACCGGTCCATGACACCGCTCACGCAAGCGATGGATGATGCGCTGGAAGAGGTGTCCCTGTTCGGGGATTCCCTGTCCGGTCACCTGCGGATCATCACGCCGGACCTCCCGTTCATGGCCGAAATCCTCGCGGATTTCTGCGTTCGGCATCCGCAGATACAGCTTAGCTGCGACACCCGGCTGGACCCGACGGACGGATTGCTGGAAGGGTTCGATCTGGTGTTGCGCTTTGGACGCGGACCGCTGGAGAATTCCGGCTGGGTTGCAAGGGAAATCCTGCGCTGGCCGAGCTGTGTGGTGGCTGCGCCAGAGCTTCTGGAGCGATACCCGGCGCCGCAATCGCTGGAGGCGTTGAGCAGGGCCCCGTGTATTACGAGCATGTCGGTGCTTCAGGGAATGCCCTGGCGTTTCAAACAGGAGCAGACCGTTCAGGTGCAATCCAGCTACAGGGTGAACAGCGGTCAGATGGCGCGGGCGGCGGCGCTGAAAGGGCTGGGGTTTGCCGTTTTGCCCCTTCATGCCTGTCAGTCAGACATCGATGCCGGCTCCCTCATCAAAATTGATCTCGAGCCCGCGCCAGAGGATCTGGTGCTTTATGGGTTTTACTCAGGCAGAAAATATCCGCAGGTCAGGGTGAAGGCGTTCCTGGAGCACCTTCAATCGGCGCTCGCTGAGTTCTCTGCGGGTCCGGTCGAATGAAGGCTTCCGATAACGCCTGAAACGAAAAAATCCGGGCCGATGGACCCGGATTTTCTCTGGTTCTGTCGTCGCATGGCGCCGGCAAATTACCAAACTGCCATTGCGGACATTTCAGGGTGCAGGAGGACAAACCATGTTGCCCTCCTCAATGTGACCCTTGCTTCAGCTACAGCCGCTCGTTGCGCCGCAGGTGTCGCACTTCTCGCAGGTGCCGTTGCGCACCATGGTGAAGTTCTGGCACTCCGAGCACATATTGCCCGTATAGCCCTGCATGATCGCCTGCTGGCGGCGGTGGCTCTCGACCTTCTTTGCTTCGGCGGCTTCCTGAGCGGCTGCCTCGGTGAAGAGGGCGTCGGTTTCGCCTTCCTGCGCGGCTTCCTCTGCCAGCTCCTTCGCACGCTCCTCATAGTCGCGGCGGAAGGCGGTGGCTTCTTCCTGCAGTTCCGAAACGGCAGGCTTCAGCGCGTGGACGGTTGCACCCGAGGCGATGGCGCGGACGGACGGGCCGCCGGCTTCGCCCTTGGGCTCACCGCTTTTGCCGGAAACCAGCTTGAACGGGGTCGCGCCGCGGGTCAGGCCCTTGGAGAAGGGGATCGCCTTGCCTTCATTGATGCCGCGGCCGAGCGCGGTGTTGGTGAAGTCGGACGTGTCCACATGGGCGAGATCCGAACGACCGAGATAGGACACGGCCAGCTCGCGGAACACATAGTCGAGGATCGACGTGGCGTTCTTGATCGCATCATTGCCGATGACCATGCCGGCCGGCTCGAATTTGGTGAAGGTGAAGGCCTCCACATATTCCTCGAGCGGCACGCCGTATTGCAGGCCAAGCGAGATGGCGATGGCGAAGTTGTTCATCATCGCACGGAAGGCAGCACCTTCCTTGTGCATGTCGATGAAGATCTCGCCGAGGCGGCCATCGTCGAACTCGCCGGTGCGCAGATAGACCTTGTGGCCACCGATCACCGCTTTCTGGGTGTAGCCCTTGCGGCGGTTGGGGAGCTTCTCGCGTTCGTCGCGGACAACCTTTTCCACGATGCGTTCGACGATCTTCTCGGAGACGACGGCGGCCTGCGCGGCAGCCGGTGCGGCGACCAGCTCTTCGGCCAGATCGTCGGCATCGTCCTCATCGTCGGACAGGAGCGCGGAGTTCAGCGGCTGCGAGAGCTTGGAACCATCGCGGTAGAGCGCGTTGGCCTTGAGCGCCAGCTTCCAGGAGAGGAGGTAGGCCGCCTTGCAGTCCTCGACCGTCGCCTCGTTGGGCATGTTGATGGTCTTGGAGATGGCGCCCGAGATGAAGGGCTGCGCGGCAGCCATCATGCGGATGTGGCTTTCGACCGAAAGGTAGCGCTTGCCGACCTTGCCGCACGGATTGGCGCAATCGAAGACGGGCAGGTGCTCTTCCTTCAGATGCGGTGCGCCTTCAAGCGTCATGGCACCGCAAATGTGGATGTTGGCGGCCTCGATTTCCTTCTTGGTGAAGCCGAGTGCGGCCAGCATGTCGAAGGAGAAATCGTCGAGCTGCTCGTCGGTGAGGCCCAGCGTTTCCTTGCAGAAATCCTCGCCGAGCGTCCACTTGTTGAAGGCGAACTTGATGTCGAAGGCCGATTTGAGCGCACCGTTGACGGCGGCGATCTTCTCGTCGTCGAAACCCTTGCCCCTGAGGCTGGTCGGGTTGATGGCCGGAGCCTGATCGAAATTGCCATGACCGACCGCATAGGCCTCGATCTCGGCGATCTGGGCTTCGGAATAGCCGAGCGTGCGCAGGGCTTCCGGCACGGCGCGGTTGATGATCTTGAAGTAGCCGCCGCCGGCCAGCTTCTTGAACTTCACCAGTGCGAAGTCGGGCTCGATGCCGGTCGTGTCGCAGTCCATGACGAGGCCGATCGTGCCGGTGGGCGCGATGACGGTGGCCTGCGCATTGCGGTAGCCGTGCTTTTCGCCCAGCTCAAGCGCGCGGTCCCAGGCGGCGCGGGCATGCTCGATCAGATCGGCATGCGGGCACTCGTCCGCCTTGAGCGGCACCGGATTGACCGACAGGCCCTCATAACCGTCGCTCTGGCCATGGGCGGCGCGGCGGTGGTTGCGGATGACGCGCAGCATGTTCTCGGCATTGCGCTCATAATCGGGGAACGCGCCGAGCTCGCCGGCCATCTCTGCCGAGGTTGCGTAAGCGACACCGGTCATGATCGCCGTCAGCGCGCCGCCAATAGCGCGGCCTTCCGCTGAATCATAGGGGATGCCGGAGGTCATCAGCAGACCGCCAATATTGGCGTAGCCGAGACCCAGCGTGCGGTACTCGTAAGAGAGCTTTGCGATCTCCTTGGACGGGAACTGGGCCATCATCACGGAGATTTCCAGCACCATGGTCCACAGGCGCACCGTGTGCTCGTAGGCCGCAATGTCGATGGTGCCGTCCTGATTGCGGTACTGCAGGAGGTTCATCGAGGCGAGGTTACAGGCCGTGTCGTCCAGGAACATGTATTCCGAGCACGGGTTCGAGGCGCGGATCGGGCCCGCTGCCGGCGAGGTGTGCCAGTCGTTCATGGTGGTGTTGTAGTGCAGGCCCGGATCGGCGGACGCCCATGCGGCGTAACCGATCTTGTCCCACAGGTCGCGCGCCTTGAGGGTCTTTGCGACCTTGCCGTCAATGCGGTTGATCAGATCCCAGTTGCCGTCGGTCTCCACGGCGCGCAGGAAGTCGTCCTTGAGCGAAACGGAGTTGTTCGAGTTCTGGCCCGAAACGGTGAGATAGGCTTCCGAATCCCAGTCCGTGTCGTAGGTCTTGAACTGGATGTCGGTGTAGCCCTGGCGGGCGAACTGGATGACGCGCTTGATGTAGTTCTCAGGCACGGCATTGCGCTTTGCAGCACGGATCTCGCGCTTGAGCGCCGGGTTCTGGGACGGGTCGAAGCATTCATCATTGTCGGCCTCGCAGTTGATGCAGGCCTTCATGATGGCTTCGAGGTGCTTCTTGGCGATCTTGGAACCGGTGACGAGGGCGGCGACTTTCTGCTCCTCCTTCACCTTCCAGTCGATGTAAGCCTCGATATCGGGATGGTCCGCATCGACAACGACCATCTTGGCCGCGCGGCGGGTGGTGCCGCCCGACTTGATGGCGCCGGCAGCGCGGTCGCCGATCTTCAGGAAGGACATGAGGCCCGAAGACTTGCCGCCGCCGGAGAGCTTTTCGCCTTCGCCGCGCAGATGAGAGAAGTTGGAGCCGGTGCCGGAACCGTATTTGAACAGGCGCGCCTCGCGGACCCACAGGTCCATGATGCCGCCTTCATTGACCAGATCGTCGCCGACCGACTGGATGAAGCACGCATGGGGCTGCGGGTGCTCATAGGACGATTTGGACTTGGTCAGCTTGCCGGTGAACGGGTCGACGTAATAGTGGCCCTGGCCGGGGCCATCGATGCCATAGGCCCAGTGCAGGCCGGTGTTGAACCACTGCGGCGAATTGGGGGCAACGCGCTGGGTGGCGAGCATGTAGCACAGCTCGTCCATGAAGGTCCGGGCGTCTTCCTCGCCATCGAAATAGCCGCCCTTCCAGCCCCAGTAGGTCCAGGTGCCGGCGAGACGGTTGAAGACCTGCGCGGCGCTGGTCTCGGAGCCATAGCGCTCGTCTTCGGGCAGATCCTTCAGCGCTTCTTCATCGGCAACCGAACGCCACAGGAAGGAGGGGACATCATTCTCCTCGACCTTCTTCAGGTGCGCGGGCACGCCGGCCTTGCGGAAATATTTCTGCGCGAGAATGTCGCTGGCGACCTGGGAGAACTGCGCCGGAACGTCGATGTTCTCCAGCCGGAAGACGATGGAGCCGTCCGGGTTCTTGATTTCGCTCGTGGCCTTGCGGAACGCGATTTCCGCATATGGGCTTTGGCCTTGCTTTGTGAACCGGCGTTCGATGCGCATTTTGTCCTCTTTGCCCCTAATCCATATATAGCGTCTTGCGCAGCGAATGGCTCATCACATCTTCACTGCGCGGACACCGTGTCCGCCATGCCGGGCGCTTGAAGCGCGCGACGCCTAGATACCGAAGGTTGGTTCCTTTATGCGGCCCGGAATCCGGAAACCGCTAGGTCTTGTTTCGCAGGTGCGAAACCGCCCCCAACCTGATGCGACTGCGACGTCAATGTCACAGAACTGATACATTATATGGTGCGTAGGATTTCCGAAATCACTAAATATAGTGTTAACAGATTCTTGATGCCTCACGGCAGCCGACGCCCCCGCCTGCTTTTTCCACGGCGCAAACGATGCCGTTCCGCCCGAAACAGATGTCCGGGCAGATGCTGGAAACTCAAACGAATTGGAAAATCGACCGGCTTTGCGCCGACCAACCGCACCGTACGAACGCGAGTGCCGGACCATAAAATGCGACTCGTACCGTGGCGTCAAGAAGTCGGCGGATTATGACAGGCAATCACTACATGTAGTGTGTGAGGTGTGTGAATTATGGGGAAGTCGCACGCCAGCTGTTGCGGTTTGAAAAACCCATCTTTCCCGGCGTCTCGGGAGGAGGGGTGTGCAGAAAAAAGCGCACAGGCCGGAGGGGCTGTGCGCTTTGATCGATGAGGGCCTGTGCAGTTTCCGGGTCAGGCGATCAGGTCGAGCACCAGAAAGATGACGGCTGAAAGGATGGCGGCGGCGGGAACCGTGGTGACCCATGCGGCAACGATGGTGCGCACATGGGCGCGGCGCACCAGTTTGCGACGGGCGACTTCCTCGCGCGAGGTCTTTTGCTGTTCGACTTCGAGATCGTCATCGTCGCTCGACTGGATGCCATTGTCTGCCTTGAGGCGCACGCCCTTGCGCTCCAGATAGGCGCGGCGGCGCTTGGAATGGGCGGTGTACCACTCGCGGAAGAAGCCGACGCCGAAAATGGCGCCGACGGCGGTGTGGGTCGAGCTGATGGGAAGGCCGAAACCGGAGGCGATGATGACGGTGATGGCTGCCGAAAGCGCAACGCAGAAGGCGCGCATCGGGTTGAGCTTGGTGATCTGCTCGCCGACCATGCGGATGAGCTTGGGGCCGAATAGGACGAGGCCGATGGAAATGCCGGCCGCGCCGATGACCATGACCCAGAGCGGGATGGCGACGGTCGTGTTGACGGTGCTCTCATGCACGGTGAAGACGATGGCGGCCAGCGGGCCGACGGCGTTCGCCACGTCATTTGCACCATGGGCAAAAGAGAGGAGGGCGGCCGAAATGACCAGCGGCACCTTGAACAGGCTGCGCAGCGACTGATTGCGGTTTTCGAGCCCTTCCGACTGCGCATGCACGAAGAGATGGGCGAGGAACCAGGTGACTGCGAAGAAGGCGAGACCGATGATGGCTGCGCCCCCGCCGGTGACCGGGAAAACCTTTTTCAGCCCCTTGAGGGTGAGATAGGCGGAGAATGTGCCGGCCATGATGGCGATCAGCAGCGGCAGCCAGCGGCGCGCGGCGGCGATCTTGTCATCCTGATAGATGATGGCGGTCTTGATGAAGGCCAGGAAGAGGGCGGCGATGACACCGCCGACAACCGGCGAAATGACCCAGCTTGCCGCGATCTGCGACATGGTGGCCCAGTCCACGGAGGAGAAGCCGGCAGCCGCGATGCCCGCACCCATGACGCCACCGACGACCGAGTGGGTGGTGGAGACGGGGGCGCCGATCCAGGTCGCCAGGTTGATCCAGAGGGCGGAGGAGATGAGCGCGGCCATCATGGCGCGCACGAAGGCCTCGGGCGTTCCCACGGCGGCGGGATCGATGATGCCCTTGGAAATGGTGGAAACCACATCGCCACCGGCGATCAGCGCGCCGGCGCTTTCAAAGACGGCTGCGATCAGGAGCGCGCCGCCGAGCGTCATGGCCTTTGCGCCGACAGCCGGGCCGACATTGTTGGCCACGTCATTCGCGCCGATGTTGAGCGCCATATAGGCGCCGATGGCGGCGGCAGCGACGATGATCACCGCGCGCGGCTCGCCGAACGTGTAGGTGGCGGCGAAGATGGCGGTGAGCGCGAGGAACAACAGGGCAAGACCGGGGGCAACCAGGCCGCGCGCCACGGTGGTGGTGGCTTCCTCGACATAGACGAGCTTGTCTAGATCCTTGTCGAGCGTCTGTTTGCGTGGATTGCTGCTTTCGCTCATGCGATATCCATCTCGTGCCCTGGCTTCACGATGGTGAAAGTGTGCGGAAAAAACTCCGCACCGGGTTAGGAAACAAACCCGCGCGCGGCAAGCGCCGACGGCAAAAAAGACCGATCAGGCGGCGATTTCTCGTGGATTGTGGCTGAATGCGATCAGAAGCTCACCGAGATCGCGCTCCTTCACGGCGGCTGCCGCCTCCTGGGGCGAGAACCACTGGCGGGTGCGCTGCTTGCGCTCCGGCCACTTGGCGCGCTCCTCGGTCACTTCCAGCGGGACGACCGCAACCTCGCAGGGCCACTCGACCCCGGTGCCGTCTTCCTTGTGGTAGTAGAAACGGCCGATTTCGCCGGCTGCGGGCCTGCCGCGCACGCCGGCCTCTTCACGCGCTTCGCGCTGTGCGGCCATGGCGAGGGTTTCGAGCCCTTCGGGCCAGCCCTTGGGCAGCACCCAGCGACCGGTTCCCCGGCTGGTCACGAGCATGATCTCGATGCCGCTGCCGTTCGCCGCGTTGCGCCACGGCAGCGCTGCTGCCTGAACGCGGCGGGGATTGCCACCGAACAGACGCCGAACCGTTTCGGTCAGCCGCAAACGTGTGCCGTGCGTGAAAATCGTACTTCTCCTCAACCGGGCACATCGCGCCCAGATTCATGTTTTTCCTGTAAGTTACTGTTTCTACGCTTATTTGCGCGCCGGGTGGCGGAACAATTGCCACTCAAGCTTTCGGACTCGAATCAGGGCGCGCGGAAAGCCTGATCGCAGACATAATCAATTTACGCAGAGAATCAAGAGGTTGGCGCAATGATCATGCGTCGCTTGTCGGATATGAAGGCGAGCGTTGCACGCTTCAGTCTTCTTCGCGCCAGCCTTCTTCATGGATATGGGAGGCGAGTGGCGAACGGCGCTTCCAGCCCCGCTTTTCAAGCTCGGGACTGTCGAAGAAGCCCTTGACGTGGCCGACACACAGATAGCCGACGAGGCGCAGGCGCTCGGGGATGCCGAGCACCGCCTTGACGCGGTCTTCATGCAGGATGCTGACCCAGCCGACGCCAATGCCTTCTGCGCGGGCGGCAAGCCACAGGTTCTGAATGGCGCAGACCGTGCTGAACAGGTCGGTGTCGGCCATGTGGGTTGCGCCCAGAATGACCGGCCCGCCACGCTCGCGGTCGCTGGTGATGCAGATGTTGAGGGGAGCCGAGGTGATGCCGGCGAGTTTCAGGGCGCGGTACTGATCCCGCTTCCCGGCAGGAAAGCGCTCTGCGGCCTGCGCGTTGGCATCGGCAAAGATGTCGGCGATCCGCTGGCGGGTCTCCGGCCTGCGGATGAGAATGAAGTCCCAGGGCTGCGACAGGCCGACCGAGGGTGCGCGATGGGCGGCGTCCAGAATGCGGGCGAGCGCGGCCTCGTCGATCGGATCGGGCAGAAACTCGCCGCGCACGTCGCGGCGGGTGGCGATGGCCCGATAGACGGCGTCACGCCCGGCAACGTCAAAGGGCGCGCCGGACGTGAGACCGTCCGTCGGTTCGGGCCTGTCGTCGCTGCGCGACATGAAGTTGCTCCTGGGCGTGCTGCGGCCGGGAAGGGCAGCGCTGCGCGTTGCGATCAGTCGGGCTGACCTTCGGCGATGGGTTTCTGGTAGGAGAAGCCCATGTCCCAGGGGAAGTAGATCCAGGTGTCCTGCGAGACTTCGGTGACGAAGGTATCGACAAGCGGACGGCCCTTGGGCTTTGCATAGACGGTGGCGAAATGCGCCTTGGGCATCATGGCGCGCACGATGGCTGCCGTCTTGCCGGTGTCGGTGAGGTCGTCGACGATGAGGACGTTCTCGCCTTCATCCTTGAGGAGCTCGGGATTGATTTCCTTGAGCACCCGCAGTTCGCCCTGCGACGTGTAGTCGTGATAGGAGGCGACGCACACGGTTTCGATGAGGCGGATGCCGAGTTCGCGCGAAATGACGGCTGCGGGCACGAGGCCGCCGCGCGTGATGCAGACGATGGCTTTCCATTCGCCGTTGACGCCGGACAAACGCCAGGCGAGCGCGCGCGCGTCACGGTGGAACTGATCCCAGGAAACGGGAAAGGCTTTTTCAGGAAGAGACATCGGCTTCGCACTCCATGGGCGCATCGCGGCTGCTGATTGGAATGCGCGGTGAATTAGCCGGAAAGGGATGCCGAGCGCAAGCCCGGCATCCGGTTCATCCCGCATTTTCCCAACAGTTTGGATGCGGGCTGTGGGCGTGGCCCGCCTCAGTGGGCGAGGAAGGTGGGCACCGTCATGCTTTGCAGGATGGTGCGCGTGGCTCCGCCGAACACGAATTCACGCAGGCGCGAGCGCCCGAATGCGCCCATGACGAGAAGATCCGCGCCGGTGTCGGAAATGCGATTGTCGAGCACCTCGCCATGGGAGACGCCGCCCGACTGCTCCACCTTGACCGTGACGTCGATGCCGTGGCGGGCAAGGGCTGCGGCGATGGCCGTGCCGGCCATGGATGCGTCACGGCGGGGCGTATCCTGCGGGTCGATACAGAACACTTCCACGCTGTCGGCTTCCTTCATGAAGGGCAGGGCGTCGAAGGCTGCACGCGCTGCCTGCCGGCTGCCGTTCCAGGCGAGCAGGATCTTCTTGAACTCGGCCTCTCGGGCCTTGCGGATATAGGGAACGAGGAGGACGGGGCGTCCGGTCTCGAAAAGCAGGGCCTCGATATTGGCATCCATGCTGGCGGTTGCGTCCGGGTCTGTCTGCTGGGCGATCACCAGATCTGCACTGCGCGCGCTTTCGATGCCGGAGACGGCCGAATCGCCCGACACGCTGTCGAAGCCGCGCCACTCACTGGCGACGCCCTCAACGCGGGCGCGTTCGTCGAACAGGTGGCGGATGACCTTGTGACGGCGGGTCGTCTCTTCCTGCATGTCGATGCTGAGATCGACCACGGGGCCGCCCATGGGCGAGGCCATGACCATGGGAAGCGCTTCGGCGTGCAGGCCGATCACATGACTGTCGTGGCGGGCTGCAAGCGGCAGCGCCAGATCGAGGACACGCGGGGCGTCAGCCTCGCTTTGCAGAATTGCGAGAATGGTCTTGTAGCTCATGTCAGCCTCCTTGAGCTGCGATGCAGTGCGCTTTTTCTTTTCTAGCGCATCTGCGGCCAAACCGTTTTGCGCCAGATCAACCCTTTGCGACCTGCCTGGGCGGGATATCTTCGAGCATGGACCGGATGGCCACAACCGCCTCCTCAAGCGCCGCTTTCGAACGGGATCGAACCACAATTTCGGTCCAGAAGGAACCATCCTGATACTTTGGATAGGAGCCGATGATGGTTTCGGGATGGGCTGCCTGAATTTCGCCGAGCGGGCCGCCGATTGCGCCTTCGGGAAGGCTGGAGGGGATGGTTTCGGAGATGAGTTTCGCGCCGGTTTTGAGCGTGGGGATCACATTGTCGAGCATCGCCTGGAAAATCGCCGGCACGCCGGCCATCACATAGACGTTTTCGACGCGGAAGCCGGGGGCGATGGAAATGGGGTTGTCGATATGCTCGGCTCCCTCGGGCATGCGGGCCATGCGCTTGCGGGCGTCCGAGAATTCGATGTCGCGGCTGGCATAGTGCTTTTCGAGCAGGGAATAGGCCCTGTCGTCATAGTTGCAGGGGCGAGCGAAGGCGCGGGCGATGGAATCGGCGGTGATGTCGTCATGCGTGGGGCCGATGCCGCCAGTGGTGAACACATAGGTGTTGCGCGCGCGCAGCGCATTCACCGCCTCGACGATTGCCGCCTCGTCGTCGGAGACGATGCGCACTTCCTTCAGATCGATGCCCACGGCCGTGAGCATGTCGGCCAGATGGCCGATATTCCTGTCCTTGGTGCGGCCGGAAAGAATTTCGTCGCCGATGACAACCATTGCGGCCGTTACGAGTTCGCTCATCTCAGTGTGATCCCTGTTGATGTGGGGAGAGATAGACCCGCGCCCCTGGGAGGGCAATGGTTGAACGTGGCGGGCGGCGGGTTGGCGGCGGATGGAGCGGGGCGGTGGCCTGTTTCGCAGGCGTTGAACATGCGTATTTTCTGAAGAACATGCGTATCCTGCTTGATTGCCGGGATTTCTACCGCTAGTCGTTGTTGCGATGCGGACGTGGCGAAACTGGTAGACGCAGCAGACTTAAAATTTGCCGCCCCTGGGGCTTGCGGGTTCGATTCCCGCCGTCCGCACCATAATTTCCTCCCAAGATTTAATTTAACTATTTGATTTTTAGGGGGTATTTTTGGCGGTGATTTTTTGCCATTGCTGTGTTTGCGGTTTTAGAGATACAAACTGAGATACAAAATGAGTGACTTTCACGTATTTCAGGTATCGGCATGGCAGGGCGCTCGCGGGGCAGGGCAGCGCGCCGTCCGCACCAGAGTTTCTGAACAACACCAAGCAGCAGCTTTTCCGTTTGGGAAGCTTTGCGATTCTCTACCGACGAGAATGCGGTTGCCGTCTTCACTGGCGGGGATGCATTCGCGCCCGATGCCTGTCATGGCCAAGAAGGATTGCCACATCGGTTTCTGGCGCGAGAGGGTACACCGCCATCTGTATGCCCGTGAGCGCCCTTACAGACAGGTTTCCAAGGCAGTGCTATATTGGCTCTCAACCCTTGTGCGTGGTTTTTGAGGGGGAGGCGTTTCATGGAGCTTGAGCGTTTTACCCGTATTGCCGAGGCGGGAGATGCCCTGCCGCTCGCTCGGCTGGTAAACCTTGCAGGCGAGGGGCTTCCGCTTCACATCTGGTCAACGATGGCAGCGCCGGATCAGGATCCCTGGGAGGTGGGGCGCGAGCGGCAGGCCGAAAAGGCGCGAGATGGCCAGATTTATGTCGTGGATTTTGGAGAGGGCGCGGTCGCAAGCCTGACGGGATATGCGATTGGTCCGACGCCCGAGCCAATCGGCGCGGAATTGCCGGCGCTCTTTCACCCGCTTCAGGAACTCGAAAACCTCGCCCTGAACAGCTGGTACGTCAATGTGCTGGCCTGCTTTCCCGAAACGCAGGGGCGGGGAATTGGAACCCATTTGCTCACCCTTGCAGAGAAGATTGCGGCGGATCGCGGCATCTCCCGCATGAGCGTGATCGTCTCCGATGACAATCACGGAGCCCGGAGGCTCTATGAGCGCGTGGGATACGCCGAAAAGGCGCGGCGGCGCTGTGTCAGCGATGGCTGGCAGACCGAAATTCAGAACTGGGTGCTTTTGACGAAAGAGCTTTGACGAGCCGGGGGCGATGGAAACTCCGATCCGACAGACTCCGTGATGAGATTGTACTGGGCAATGCCACGCTTAAGGCCAGGTTCTCTGGCGTGGCTTGTTCAAAAGGAGGGCTTTGAATGTATGATCCGCAGAATTTCAGGCTGGATGGTCAGGTCGCGCTGATAACGGGGGCTGGCGCGGGGATCGGGCGGGCAATTGCCGAGGCCTTTGCCGGCGCCGGCGCTTCGGTGATGGTGACCGATCTCGATGCGGAGCGCGCCGGGCAGGTTGCGGATGACATCGGAAAGACGGGCGCAAGGGCGGCGAGTGTCGCCTGTGACGTGACCAGCGAAGATGATCTTGCCCGCGCGGTGCGCGAGACGGTGAGCCAGCTTGGAAAGCTGACGCTTCTGGTTTCGAACGCCGGCGGTGGCGGACCCAAGCCGTTCGACATGCCCATGTCGGATTTCCGCCGGGCCTTCGATCTCAACGTTTTCTCGCTGTTTCGACTGGCGCAGCTTGCCGCGCCTGAAATGGAGAAGGCCGGCGGTGGTTCCATTCTCGCCATCACCTCCATGGCCGGCGAGAACAAGAACAGGCGCATGGCGTCCTATGGTGCGTCCAAGGCGGCCACCAACCACCTGATCCGGAACATCGCCTTCGACCTCGGGCCAAGGGGCATTCGCGTGAATGGCATCGCGCCCGGCGCAACCCGCACGGAAGCGCTGGAGTCTGTCCTGAACGACGAGATCGAAAAGAAGATGCTGGCGCATACGCCGATCAACCGACTGGGCGAGCCGGCCGACATGGCGAATGCCGCGCTGTTTTTGAGCTCGCCCGCGGCAAGCTGGGTCAGCGGGCAGATTTTGACCGTTTCCGGTGGCGGCGTTCAGGAACTGGACTGAGCGGGCCTGTTTCCCGCAACGGTTTCGTCCCGGATTATCCCACGCCTTCAGTCGTGATTTGCGATGACATCCAGGAAGGCTTCGCCGTAGCGGTCGAGCTTGGCTTCGCCGATGCCGGAAATGCCGGCCATGGCCTGACGTGAGCCGGGGCGGGCGGAGGCCATCTCGATCAGCGTGCGGTCGTGGAAGATGACATAGGGCGGCACGTTCTGCTCGCGGGCGATCTCGATGCGTTTTTCGCGCAGCGCCTTGAACAGGGCTGCGGCTTCGGGATCAAGCGCACTGGCGGCCTCGCTGCCGGAAGAGCGCCGGCTCTTGCCCTTTGCCGCCGGACGCGGAACGCGCAGCATGAGCGTGGGCTTTTCACGCAGGAACTGCGCGCCGCGCTCGGAGATGGACAGGCCGCCATGGCCGCTGAAATCCACATCCACGAGGCCGTGCGCCACCATCTGGCGCAGGACCGAGCGCCAGACGCGCTGATCGTATTCCTTGCCGATGCCATAGGTGGAAATCTGGTCGTGGCCAAAGCGGGCGATGCGCTCGTCTTCGGCCCCCAGAAGCACGGAGACGATGTAGGCCTGACCAAAACGCTCGCCCGTGCGGTAGATGCAGGAAAGCGCCTTCTGCACCGCGATGGAGCCATCGAAACGTTCGGGCGGATTGGCGCAGGTGTCGCAATTGCCGCAGGGCTCGCAATGGTCGCCGAAATAGTTGAGCAGAACCTGACGGCGGCACTGGGCGGTTTCGGCAAGGCCGAGAAGCGCGTCGAGCTTCTGCATCTCCATGCGTTTGCGCTGGTCGGATGCGTCCGATTCCTCGATGAAACGGCGGCGCAGCGCAATGTCATCGAAGCCGTAGAGCATCATGGCTTCCGACGGCAGGCCGTCGCGGCCGGCGCGGCCGGTCTCTTGATAATAGGCCTCGATGCTGCCGGGCAGATCCAGATGCGCGACAAAGCGCACATCCGGCTTGTCGATGCCCATGCCGAAGGCGATGGTGGCGACCATGACCACCGCTTCCTCGCGCTGGAAGCGGGTCTGGTTTGCCTCGCGCGCCTCGCGGTCCATGCCGGCATGATAGGCAAGCGCGTTGTAGCCTTCCGACCGGAGCCATTCGGCGGTCTCGTCGGTCTTGCGCTTGGAGAGGCAATAGACGATGCCGCTCTCATCCTTGTGCTTTTCCAGAAAGCGCGCGAGCTGGCGGCGCGGGCTGTCCTTTTCTTCGATGGCGTAGCGGATGTTCGGGCGGTCGAAGCCGGCAACGAAGCTGTCGCGCTCATCAATGCCCAGATGCGCGATGATCTCGGCGCGGGTGGGGGCGTCGGCGGTGGCGGTCAGCGCCATGCGCGGCGTGTTGGGAAACTCTTCGACCAGCGCGTCGAGCTGGCGGTAATGGGGGCGGAAATCATGGCCCCACTGCGAGAGACAGTGTGCCTCGTCAATGGCGATGAGCGAGAGGTTTACCTGCTTCAGCCGGTCGAGGACGGCGGGGCGCAGCAGGGTTTCCGGCGACACATAGAGCATGTCGAGCGAGCCGTCGCCCATGGCGCGCCAGATGGCCTGACGGGCTTCGAGCGGCAGGTTGGAGTTGAGCGCGGCTGCGCGGACACCAGCCTGTTTCAGCGCCGCCACCTGATCGGCCATGAGGGCGATGAGCGGCGAAATGATGAGGCCGAGGCCTGGCCGGCAGAGCGCGGGGATCTGGTAGCACAGCGACTTGCCACCGCCGGTGGGCATGAGCACGAAAGCATTGTTGCCGGCAATGACGTGTTCGACGATCTCGGCCTGGCGGCCGCGAAAGGCCTCGTATCCATAGACGGTCTTGAGGATATGCGTGGGATCGGCGGTCACGGCAGGCCTGTCAGGGGAATCGGAAGGTTGTTTCCTCTTAACAGGTTTGCGGGCCGGGTGCAGAGGATGGCGGGCTTGTGGCCCGGTGCGCGTCAATGCGCCTGTGGACTGAGCGTTTCGACGAGGAAATCGAGAAAGGCGCGCACCTTGGCCTGCACATGGCGGGCGGAGGGGTAGATCGCGTAAAGCGTGGTGTCCATGGGCGTCCAGTCCGGGATGAGGGGGACAAGCGCGCCGGCGGCAAGATGCTCGCGTACATAGAGACGCGGGGTCATGCTGACGCCAAAGCCTGCAAGCAGCGCGTCGCGTACGGCGAGGCTGGACGTGACCTTGTAGCGCCCGTTGACCGGCACGGTGACACTGCGGCCCGCCCTGTGAAAGGTCCATTCGTCGGCATGGCCGGACAGGCTGAACTGCACGCATTCGTGGCGGCGCAGGTCTTCGGGCGTTTCAAGCGGCCCGGCACGCTCGAGATAGGCCGGCGCGCAGCACAGGACGTGATCGAGAACCAGCAGCTTTCTGGCAATCAGGCTGGAGTTTTCCAGCCGGTCGCTGCCGCGAATGGCGAGGTCGAACCCGTCTTCGACGATGTTGACGCGGCGGTCATCCAGCCTGAGGTCGAGCGTGATTTCCGGGTAGCGTTCCAGAAACTGCGGGATTGCCGGGGAAAGGGCGATGAGGCTGGTGGCCATGGGAGCGCTGACGCGCAACAGGCCGCGCGGCTCCTGCTGAAGCGGCCCGAGCGTGGCGTCGGCGTCTTCCAGATCATCGAGAATGCCGGCGATGCGCCTGTGGTAGAGCGCGCCCGCTTCTGTCAGGCTCATGCGGCGCGTGGTGCGGTTGATGAGACGGACGGCGAGATGCGCTTCGAGCTCGCGGATGTTCTTGCTGACGGCGGCGGGCGAAAGCCGAAGCCGCCGGGCTGCCCCGGCGAAACTGCCCAGCTCTACGACCGTGCGGAACACGTTCAGGGCGGTGAAACGGTCCATTATTCAACACTCTGAGTGAATGGTTATTGAGCGAAGTCGCACATTATCAATCGATCCGCAATGAACTAGCTTTGGTTTCATGTTCAGGGCTTGCAGGAAATGTGGAAGGCGGATCACCGATGGCTGACAGGGCTGACAGGGCTGACAGGGAAAAGAGCGCGGTGCAGGCCCATCTGGGCATGCTTTTATGGGCGCTGATCGTGGGGGCTTCCTTTCCGGCGGTGGGGCTTTTGTCCGATGGTCTGCCGCCGCTGCTTCTGACGGCGCTGCGCTTTGCCATTGCGGCGCTGGCCATGGCCCCGATGGTGCGGGCGCGCGAGGACTGGCGGCCGGAACTTTCAGCCCTTCTGCTCTATGCGGTGATGGGGCTTTGTCTGGCGGGGTTCTTCGGCATCATGTTCTGGGCTGCGCACCGGGTGACGGCGCTTTCCATGTCGGCGCTGTTCGTGACCATGCCGCTCATCGCCTACGGGCTGGGGCGCGTGCTTGGCGTGGAGCCGAGGGCAGGCGGGCTTCTGGCCATTCTCGCACTTGGCGCGTTCGGGGCGCTGGCGCTTGCCATGGCGCAGACGGGTGGCGATCTCGCGCAGTTGCAGTTCGGCTGGAACGAGGCGCTGTTCTTCGTCGGCTGCATCGCATCTGCGCTTTATCCCGTGCTTTCCAAATGGGGGATGGCGCGCAACATGCTGTCGAGCGATGCTGCGGCGCGCACCTTCTGGAGCCTTGCCGGCGGCGGCGTTCTGATTGCGGCGGCGGGGCTCGTTCTGGAGCCGATTGACGGGCTTACGCGGATGCAGATCGGCGATTTCCTGCTGGTTGCCTATCTGGGCGTGTTTTCGAGCGGCGTGACCTTCTGGCTCATGCAGCGTGGCACGGGTGTTCTGACGCCGGGCGCGGTGACCGCCTACAGCTATCTGGTGCCATTCGTTTCCATGCTGGTTCTGTTCGTGACCCGACCCGGCCTGATCGGCTGGCACTGGCTGCCGGGCAGCGTGATGGTGATTGCCGCCATTGTGATCCTGTTGCGGCGGGGCGCCGGCGCTGCGGGGCGAGTCGCCGCCGGGCAGGCGGGGTGATGGCGTGCGGTGGTCTCGCCTTGCCATCAACGCGAAATGCGCGGGGACCGGATGGAACCCGGATGGATCATTGACAATCCGGCGGAGCAGAGGTCAAAATCCATTTATGGTGTTGTTTTTATTTGAATAATTATTTGAAATCGCATTCGTGGACGTAGATGGAAAGGCTTCGGTCGGGGCATGTGCGCTTCATGAAAAACCGGAGTCCGATCTGTGCACGACATCATTTTGGTTGCGCTTATTATGGTAATCTCAGTTGTAGCAACGATTACGGGAAATGATTACGTCCTCGGGATGAACGCGTCTCAGCTCGTGCTGTTTTTCTCTTCAATGCTGCTGGCAAAGGCAATTGTGAGCCTTGTTCGAAAGCGCAGATGACGGCATGCGCTGCAGCGCTGCGATTGCATGCAATGCGCCTGTTTTCTGCGTCATGATCCGGCCCCGTGCGCCGGCGAGATGCAAGGCGCGGGCTGTCGAAACAGACTCATGCCTTGAGATATCGAGCGGACGTAATTATTTACGGCTTGGTACAAAAGGTATTCGAGATGGCGGGACGCGGCAGGCCCAGAGCATTTGACAGGAACGAAGCACTGCATCAGGCGATGCGGGTGTTCTGGTCGTGCGGCTATGAGGGCGCTTCGATGAACGAGCTGTCGCAGGCCATGGGCATCAACAAGCCCAGCCTTTATGCGGCGTTCGGTTGCAAGGAGACGCTGTTTCGCGAAGCGATCGAGCTGTATGGGCGCGAACAGAGCGCACCGGTGAGCGAGGCGCTGGAGAAAGGCGATACGGCGCGCGGATCGATCGAACGGGCGCTGCGTGTGAATGCCCGCTGCTACACCGCCCCTGACAATCCCCGCGGCTGCATGGTGGTGACGGCGGCGCTGGCCGGCGCACCGGAAAACAGCCCCGTGTGCCGCTTTCTGACCGAAAACCGCCGTGAAAACGAGGCCTGTTTTCGCCGCCGTGTGGAACGCGGGATCAGCGATGGCGACGTGCCCGAGAGCGCTGACCCGGCGCGGGTTGCGGCTTTCTATGTGACGGTCCTGCACGGGCTTTCGATCCAGGCGCGCGACGGGGCCTCATGCGCGGCGCTGGAGCGGGTGGTGGACAGCGCCATTGCCGCCTGGGACGCCATTGCGCGTTAGGGGCTCGGCGAGTGCGAGACCGTCCCCATGGGCATATGACGGTCCCGGTGACGCAATTCCCATTCTTTCCGCTGACTGTTTGACGTGAGGGCTGGCGCGCGCGGCGCGGGTTTGCGAAAGTGCGCTCTCCATCAGGAGGATATCCATGCCCGACACCAAGCCCGTGCCTTCCACCGATCTCAAACCCTGGCAGGCGGTCGCGCCGCAGCTTGTGGATGTGGCCATGGGGCGCCAGAACGCGGATCTTGTGGTGCGCAATGGCCGCTGGGTGAATGTGCATTCGGGCGAGGTGATCCCCGCGACCGACATTGCCATTGTTGCAGGCCGCTTTGCCTATTGCGGGCCGGACGCGAGCCACGCCATCGGCGAGAAGACCAAGGTGGTCGACGCAATGGGGCGCTATCTGGTGCCGGGCCTGTGCGACGCGCACATGCATGTGGAAAGCGGCATGGTGACGGTGACGGAATTCTGCCGCGCCGTGATCCCGCATGGCACCACCTCCATGTTCATCGATCCCCATGAGATCGCCAATGTGCTGGGTCTTGATGGCGTGCGGCTGATGCATGACGAGGCGATGGCGCAGGCGATCAACGTGTTCGTGCAGATGCCGTCCTGCGTGCCTTCCGCGCCGGGTCTGGAGAATGCCGGGGCCGAACTCACCGCCGAGGACGTGGCCGAGGCGATGGGCTGGCCGAACATTATCGGGCTCGGCGAGGTGATGAATTTTCCGGGCGTTGCGGCCAATGACGCCACCATGACGGGCGCAATTGCGGCCACCGTGGCGGCGGGCAAGACCGTGGGCGGGCATTATGCCTCGCCCGATCTGGGACTGCCGTTCCATGGCTATGTGGCCGGCGGGCCGGAAGACGACCATGAGGGCACGCGCGCCGAGGACGCGATTGCGCGGGTGCGTCAGGGCATGAAGGCCATGCTGCGGCTGGGCTCTGCCTGGTATGACGTGGCAAGCCAGATCAAGGCGGTGACGGAGCAGGGGCTCGATCCGCGCAATTTCATTCTGTGCACCGATGACAGCCATTCGGGAACGCTGGTGAATGACGGCCATATGGACCGCGTGGTGCGCCACGCCATCGCGCAGGGTCTGAAGCCGGTGACGGCGATCCAGATGGCGACGATCAACACGGCAGAGCATTTCCGGCTGGAGCGGGAGCTGGGTTCCATCGCGCCCGGACGGCGGGCGGATTTCCTGATCGTTTCGGATCTGGCGGAACTCGTGATCGATGACGTCTTCGCGCGGGGCGTGAGGCTGGCGCGGGGAGGGCGGCTGGAAGCGGACATTCCGGCCTATGATTATCCGGCAAAGGCCAAGAACACGGTGCGGCTTGGCAAAAGCCTTGCGGCGCAGGATTTCGACATTGCTGCGCCCGAGGGCGCAAACCATGTGCGGGCGCGGGTGATCGGCGTGATCGAGAACCAGGCGCCGACGCGGGCGCTGGAGGCAGAGCTTGGCGTCGAGGATGGCATCGTCGCCATGGACCGGCGCAATGATGTCTGTCAGATCGCGCTGGTGGAGCGGCATCGCGGCACGGGCAATGTGACGAACGGTTTCGTTTCGGGCTTCGGCTACATGCAGGACTGCGCCATGGCCTCGACGGTGGCGCATGATTCACACCACATGATCGTGGTCGGCACCAACAAGGATGACATGGCCAAAGCGGCCAACCGTCTTGGCGAAGTGGGCGGCGGCGTCGTGCTGTTCTCGAAGGGGCGCGAGCTGGCGCTGGTGGAGATGCCGATTGCCGGGCTGATGTCGGATGAGCGGGCGGAAGTGGTGGCGCAGAAGGCGGCGAAGCTGACCGACGCCATGCGCGACATGGGCTGCACGTTGAACAACGCCTATATGCAGCACTCGCTTCTGGCGCTGGTGGTGATCCCGGAACTCAGGATCTCCGATACCGGCATCATCGACGTGACGAGCTTCCAGAAGGTCGATCTGTTCCTTTGAAAGGGCGCGTCATTTCGCGATGAATGCCCTTCAAATGCTTCTCGTCTTGAGTCTGGAAGCGCGTCTAATCTCTTGATTTTACGCGCTTCTCATTTTGTCTTATCGCCGGACCGGACTTGTGGCCAGATCGATGACCGTGAGCGGTGTAGTGATGACGATATCGGCGGCAGTGCCGACCGTCTGGCCGAGACCGCGCACCAGCGTTTCCAGTTTGCCGGCAACGGCGTCGTGATCTCTGGCGTTCAGATTGCCTTCGCTGGAAAGGCGTTCGCCCAGAAGGCGGACAAGGATCGGGTTTTCGGCAAATTTGGTGTGGTTGAGCCAGTCGCCTGAAGACACTTTGGTCACATCGACCACGACCACGCCGAGATTGGTCAGCTCCTTGGCGTCGCTGTAGTCGCCTAGCCGGGGCTGATTGCCGGCGATGAAACCGGACAGTGTAAGAGCGCGGTCGTTCTGCGATGTCAGGATGAGGAAGGTCTTTTTCGGCACGCCATAGCGACGCATCTGAGACTTGAAGACATCGATGTCGAGATCGGGAGAGGCGAGAACCACGTCGGCGAGACGTCCGCCCAGATCCCGGTCACCGGAAATGGCGAGCTGGCGCAGGGCTTCCATCGTGACCCAGCTACCCATGGAATGGGCAACGATATCGATGCGTTTTGCGCCGGCGCGAACCACCAGGCGGAGCGTTTCTTCCAGCGCATCGCGGGCGGTGGTGGCGCTGTTCTGATCGTAGACATAATCGAGCATGCGGCCTGCGGATGGCCAGGAAAACATGATCGGCGTGCCGCTGTAATCGGCATCGTTGAAGATCTGGGCTGCGCGATAGACCGCGTCGTCGAAGCCGGTGTTGTAGCCGTGGATGAAGACGAGCGCGCGACCGTCATGGGTGGCGATGCTTTTCTTCAGGGCCGCCTCGAAATCGCTGGCATCCGGATAGAGGACCGCCTTTTGCGCCGTGAAATAACGCGCCGGATCGGCCACATCGGGATTGGGCGAAAGCTCCAGCTTGCCGGTTTCGTGCACCTTGGGGATGGACACGTCGACATGGGCGAAGGCTGCTTTTGGCGCGCCCTGGTGCGCAAGGCGGCGACCGGAGAAGAGTTCACCCGGTTCCTCGGCGGCAGCGCGGTTGGTGGCGATGAAAATCTCGTGCGTGGCTTCGATCTGATCGGTGCGCGCTGGCGCCATGGTCTGCGCGATCAGTCGGGAGGGCTTCTGGTTGGCGCAGCCCATGACCACCATCAGGATGAACAAAAACGCGAACGGGCGCTGAAGCTTGCGAAACGGCATTGGATACGGTCTTTGCTTGCCCTGAGGATCGGAAAGTTCGACGTCGCTATCCTTAGCGGGAAAGCGACGTCTTGTGGAGGTCACTTCTCCCAGAAAACCGGTGCGAAAATGACCAGCACGGCGAGAATTTCGAGCCGTCCCATGAGCATTGCGAAAGCGACGACCCATTTGGCCAGATCCGGCAGGGGCGCAAAGCTTCCGGCGGGCCCGACCACCTGGCCGAGACCGGGGCCGACATTGGTGAGGCCGGTGAGGGCGGCGGAGATGGCGGTGACGAAATCGAGCCCGGTGGCCGCGAGAATGAGAATGATGACGGCCCAGATGACGAAGAAGGCCGAAATATAGAGAACAACCGCGCGCTGCAGGTCATCATCCACTGTGCGGTCGCCATAGCGCACGGTGACGACGGTGTTTGGATAGACGAAGCGGCGCAGACCATTGGCCATCAGCTTGAACAGGATCAGGAAGCGATAGGCCTTGATGCCGCCTGTCGTGGAGCCGGAACAGCCGCCGAGAAACATGGCGACGAAGGCGGCCGCGACTGCGAACGCGCCCCACTGTGAATAATCCGAGCTGGCATAGCCGGTGGTCGTGATGATCGACACGAAGTTGAACGCCGAATGGGTGAGTGCGGCGAAGAAAGTGTGGTCGTGGACGATGCGCAGATAGATGGCCACCGCCAGCACGAACACGACCACATATCCGGCAAAGACACGGATCTGCGGATCACGAAGTGCATCGAGCCTGCCGCGCAGGGCAAACAGAATGAGGATGGAGAAGGGCAGCGCCGCCACGAACATGAAGAACGTGCTGATCCACAGGATGGCTGGGTTGTCGGCATAGAAGCCCATGGAGGAGTCATGGGTGGAGAAGCCGGCAGTGGCGATGGTGGTGAGCGCGTGATTGACGGCGTCGAAGGCGCGCATGCCGGCTGCCGCATAGGCGATGGTGCAGGCGAGCGTCAAAAGCGCATAGATGCTGACAAGGCCGAGCCCGAAAGTGGAGAACCGGTCGAAGGGGCGGTCTGCGATGTCCGAGGATTCGATGCGGAAATAGGAAACGCCACCGACATTCAGGAACGGCAGGACGAACAGGCCGAGCGCGATCACGCCGAGGCCGCCGATCCACTGCAGGATAGAGCGCCACAGGAGAAGGCCCGGCGGCATGCCATCCAGGCCGACAATGACGGTTGCGCCGGTTGCGGTGACGCCCGAGACGGATTCGAAGAAGGCGTCGGTAACGCTGAATTCCACCGAGGAGGCGAGCAGGGGCACGGCGCCCACGATGCAGGCGGTCATCCACAGAAGGTTGACGACCAGAAAGCCGAAACGGGAGGAAATGACGGGCGGGCGGCCCTGGGTGGCGAGCGAAACGCCGATGGCGAGCCCGCCGGTGAACAGCGCGGAGAAGGCGAAGACACGCCAGTCGTCATTGCCGTAATAAAGATCGACCGCCGCCGGTATGAGCATGGCAGCCGCGAGATAGATGGCAAAAACCGCCGCAATGTGGAGCGCGGCGCGGACGGCGAGATACTGCAAGTGGTGAACCTCAGGCTGCTCGGTATAAGCGTCTGTATCCGGGAAACGGTCCCCTCCCTGGCGCGAGAGTGGCGTCACGCGCCCTGATATGCAATAGCCCGTAGGACACACGGACTGGATAGGCAAGAGACGCATGAGTGCAGGAACGAACGAGACCGACTTCGTTGAGGCTGTCGCGGAGGCTGAAGAGGCCCTGCGGTCACTGTTTGCTGCAACGCCGCTTCAGGAGAACGACTATCTGTCGAAGAAGACCGGGGCGCGGGTTTTCTTGAAGCGCGAGGATCTGACGCCGGTCCGTTCCTACAAAATCCGCGGTGCTTTCAACTTCTTCCGCAAGGCGATGGCCGAGGGCGGGCCGGAGCGCACCTTCGTTTGCGCATCGGCAGGCAATCACGCGCAGGGCTTTGCCTATGTCTGCCGGCATTTTGGCTGCAAGGGCGTGGTCTTCATGCCGGTGACGACGCCGCAGCAGAAGATCGACAAGACCCGCATCTTCGGCGGCGAGTTCGTGGAAATCCGCCTGATCGGCGATTTCTTTGACGACTGCCTTCGCGCGGCGCTGGATTTTGCCGAGGAGAGCGGCGGCGCGATGGTGCCGCCTTTCGATCATCCCGACATCATCGAGGGGCAGGCGACGGTTGGCCGCGAGATCGCCGAGCAGATCAAGGCGTTTGACGGCGTGCGGATGGATGACAGCCTCGTCATTCTGCCCGTGGGCGGTGGCGGACTTGCCTCCGGTGTGACGCGTTATCTGAGGACTGCGGGACAGGCGGGCGCTTTCGCCTTTGCGGAGCCCGAAGGGGCGGCCAGCCTGCAGCAGGCGCTGGTTCAGGACCGGCCGGTGCGGCTCGACCGGGTAGACAATTTCGTCGATGGCGCGGCGGTGGCCGAGATCGGCGCAACCCCGTTCTCGCATCTGAAGACATTCGATGCGGAGGCCGTGCATCTGGTGCCGGAGAACCGGCTCTGCGCGACCATGATCGAGATGCTGAACATCGAGGGTGTGGTGCTGGAGCCGGCGGGCGCGCTGGCGATTGACACGCTGAAGGACTTCTCGCCGGAGGTTCTCAAAGGGCGCACGGTGATCGCCGTCGTGTCGGGCGGAAATTTTGATTTCGAGCGCCTGCCGGATGTGAAGGAGCGGGCGCTGCGTTACGAGGAACTGAAGAAGTATTTCATCTTCCGCTTTCCGCAGCGGCCGGGCGCGCTGCGTGACTTCCTCGACCTTCTGGGGCCGGAGGATGACATCACGCGCTTTGAGTATCTGAAGAAGTCGGCGCGCAATTTCGGCTCCGTCCTGATCGGGATCGAGACCAAGAACCGGGATAATTTCGATGTTCTGACCGAACGTTTCGACGCGGCAGGCTGGGCCTATCAGGACATCACCAACAATGACACGATTGCCGGGCTGATCATCTGAGGACGCAACATGGCCGCGACCCGATACATCGTTCTCTTTCGCGGCGTTGGCGGCGCGACGCAGCTTCCCGTGAAGGAGCTGCGCGCGGTGCTGGGCGAGGGCGGCTTTCAGGATGTGGCGACCTACATCAACAGCGGCAATGCGGTTTTGACCGCCCCGTCCGGGGAAGAGGCGGTGCGGGCGCAGGTGGCCGATCTGGTGCGTGCGAAGATGGGATTCGACAAGGCGATCATGGTGCGCAGTCTAAACGACTGGGATGCGATGATTGCCGCAAATCCGTTTCCGCAGGCTGCTGACGAGCCGACCAGGGTGCATGTCTATGCATTGGAGCGGGAGCCGGCGGCAGCGGATGTGGCAGCGCTTCAGGCGAAGATCACCGGCACGGAAGAGGTTCGCGTCAGCGGGCGCACGCTCTATCTCCACACGCCCGACGGCATGGGGCAGTCGCGCTTCGTGCCGAAAATGGAGCCGACGCTGAAACTGTCGATGACGGGGCGCAACTGGCGGAGTATGCTGGCGCTGGCGAAACTTGCCAGAGACGAGTGAGATACTGCGGTGCACAAAATAGCGTTTGCACTTTTGCCGCCAATGCCCCATATGACGCGCAGACGCATGGGCTGGTTATGCCGGCTTTCTTCAAAGACTGGTTGCGTCTGAAGCCTTTACCCAAGGGTGAGGCTCAAGCCGGCAAAGCCGGCGCGACAGCGCAGCCGTGTGGGTGAGACACCCCTCGTCACGTCGTTCATTCAAACATTTATTCGGCAGGTTGCGCCCTGCCACGTATCATTGCGGCGTCATCGGACGCCGGCATAGGAAAGATTGCATAGTGACCAATGACAACAATGCGAAACAGATCGGTTTCGCTGATCTTGGAATTTCCGGCAACCTGTTGAAGGCGGCCGAAGGGGTGGGGTTCGTAACGCCCAAGCCAATTCAGGAAAAGGCCATTCCGGCCATGCTCGAGAAACGCGACGTTCTGGGCATTGCCCAGACGGGCTCGGGCAAGACGGCAGCCTTTTCGCTGCCGATCCTCTCGCAGATCATCGCGCTTGGCACCAAGCGCAAGCCGAAGACGGCGCGGGCGCTGATCCTGTGCCCGACGCGCGAACTGGCCGTTCAGATCGATGATGTGGTGCGTGAACTCTCCCGCCACGCCCATCTCTCCACGGCGCTGGTGCTGGGCGGTGTTTCGCGCAACAGCCAGGTTCGTCGTCTCGCACAGGGTGTCGACGTTCTGGTGGCGACGCCGGGCCGTCTGACCGACATCGTGCGTTCGGGCGAGCTTTCGCTGTCGGAAACGCGCTGGCTGGTTCTGGACGAAGCCGACCGCATGCTGGATATGGGCTTCATCAACGATGTGCGCCGCATTGCGCGCGCCACGCATTCCGAACGGCAGACGGCGCTTTTCTCCGCCACCATGCCCAAGGAAGTGGAAAAGCTCTCCGAAAGCCTGCTCAACAATCCGCTGCGGGTGGAGATTGCCAAGGAATCCACCACGGCAGGCGAGATCACCCAGCGGCTGGTGATGGCGCGCACCAAGCAGAAGCGCAAAATCCTCTCCGACATGCTGGCCGACGAAGCCATGCGCTCGGTTATCATCTTCGCCCGTACCAAGCATGGCGCGGACCGCGTGACCCGCGATCTCGGCCGTGACGGCTTCGAGGCGGCGGTGATCCACGGCAACAAGTCGCAGAATGCGCGCCAGCGTGCGCTGAACGGTTTCCGTGACGGATCGGTGCGCATTCTCGTGGCGACCGACATTGCCGCGCGCGGCATCGACGTTCCGGGCATCAGCCATGTGGTGAATTTCGACCTTCCCGACCAGCCGGAAAGCTATGTGCACCGCATTGGCCGCACCGGCCGCAACGGCGCGTCCGGCGAGGCGGTTACGCTGTGTGATCCGGCCGAGGCTGACAAGCTGAAGGCCGTGGAGAAGATCATCCGCATGCGCCTTCCGCTGGTGGCGGACCACACGTCGGAGCCTGACCCGGCACCGCGCCCCGCGCCTGCCAACAATGGCGGTGAGCGCCGCAATGCGCAGAAGCCTGCCAAGGCCGGCGACAACCGTAAGCCAAAGCCGCGTCACGGTGCGAAGCCGCAGGCGCAGCAGGGCGAGCAGCGTCAGTCCGAAGGCGACAAGCCGGTCCGTCGCCGTCGCCGCACCCGCGGCAAACGCCCCGGCGCGCACGCGGCATAAGCCCGGCATTCGGGCTTCTTCAAAAGGGCTGATCGGCCGATAGGCCGGTCTGGCCCAATTGTCCCTCCGGCATCGTTCGGCTAGGCCAGAAACATCTGGCGGTTTAGCCAGACGGAGGAGGGAGCAGCGAAAGCATGGCCGGTCTTGCGGCATTGGCGATAGGATACGTCCTGTCGCAATTCTACCGGTCGTTTCTGGCCGTTCTCACACCTGCACTGACCAGCGAGCTGGGCGCCACCAAAGCCCAGCTTTCCATGGCGTCGGGCGCATGGTTTGTGTCTTTCGCGCTCATGCAGTTCGTGGTCGGCGTTTCGCTCGACCGTTACGGCCCGCGCCGCACGGCGGCGTTTTTGCTGGCGGTTTGCGGCGGCGGTGGCGCGCTGCTGTTCGCAATGGCGCCGGGGCCGTGGGCAATCATTTTCGCCATGGTGCTCAACGGCGCTGGCTGCTCCGCCGTGCTGATGGCCTCCGTTTTCATTTTCGCAAAAACCTTCTCGCCGGCGCGCCTGACCATTCTGATCTCCTGGCTGATCGCTTTCGGCACGATGGGCAATGTGGTGGGGTCTGCGCCGATGGCCGCTGCCGCTGAAGCCTTTGGTTGGCGCGGTGTGATGGCGGGGCTGGGGGGCTTCACCATTCTGACCGGCATCGCCATTCAGTTTCTGGTGCGCGATCCGGAGACCGACACACAGGCTGCGCGAGAAGCGGGCTTTGGCTTTCGTGGTTATGCGGAACTCTTGAAGCTGCGCGTCCTGTGGCCGATCCTGCCGCTGACCGCGCTCAATTATGCGCCGGCGGCCGGCATACGCGGGCTCTGGGCCGGGCCGTATCTGGCCGATGTCTACAACGCCGATGCGCTCTTGATCGGTCAGGTGACGCTGTTCATGGCGCTTGCCATGTCGGCGGGCAGTTTCGTCTACGGGCCGCTGGATGTGTTCTTCAAAACCCGGAAATGGGTTGCGGTCGGGGGCAATCTGATCGGGCTCATGGCAATCGTGCTGCTTGCCTTCATGCCGGTCTCGACGATCTTCATCACGACGGTCGTGTTCGTGGTGATCGGCGTGTGTGGTGCGAGCTATGGCCTCTTGATGGCGCATGGGCGGGCCTTTGTGCCGGCCCATCTGACGGGGCGCGGCGTGACGCTGCTCAACTTCTTCTCCGTCGGCGGCGCGGGCGTAATGCAGTTTTTGACCGGTGGCGTTGTGGCGGCATCGGTCGTGCCGGGTGACCCGGTGGCGGCCTACCAGACGCTGTTCATCTTCTATGCGGTGCTGATTGCGCTTTCTCTGGCGATCTATCTGGCATGCAGGGATGCGCCGCCGGAAGTGGAGCGGGTGCGGGCCTGACCCGGATCAGCCGGCGGCCCTGCTGCGCTTTTTGCGGGGGCCGAGCGGGCGCTTGTTCCAGCCTGTCAGGCGGTACATGACGAAGAAGACCACGGGCTTGGGGAACATGCGCAGAAATTTCAGCGGCCAGACAAGGCGCTTGGGGAAGGTGATCTCGTAGCCGCCCCGGCTGATGCCATTGGCGATGCGGCGCGCGGCATCCGGCGCGGTGAGAAGCGCGGGCATCGAAAAGCTGGTCTTGTCTGTCAGCGGCGTGGCGACAAAGCCCGGATTGATGATCTGCGTGCGGATGTTCAGCTTCTCGAAATCGAAGCGCAGCCCCTCAATGAGATTGTTAAGGGCGGCCTTGGTGGAGCCATAGGCCGAGGCAGAGGGCATGCCGAAGAAGGAGGTGACCGATCCCATCACCACGATCTGCCCGAAACCACGGTCGCGCATGCGGTCCGACAGGGGAACGAGCCCGTTCAGCGTGCCAAAAACATTGATCTGGTAGCTGCGGACGAAATTGGTCGTCTCCAGCCGGTCGCCGCGAACCGGCAGATAGGTGCCGGCGTTGAAGACGGCGAGCACGATGGGGCCGAGAGACTTCTCGATATTGGCGACGGTCCGCTCCATGCCGGCTTCGTCCATCACATCGCACGGAAAGACGAAGATGCGGCCTTTCAGGTTTTCCACCTCGTCGGTGATGGAAGCGAGGCCGTCTTCGGCGCGCGCCGTGGCGGCGACCGTGTAGCCATTGCGGGCAAGATGAATCGCAAGCGCACGGCCGATCCCGGTGCTCGCACCGGTGACCCACGCAATGCCATCATTTGGACTGGCCCGATAAAGCGCCATCCCATCCCCTCTTTCTCGCAGGCAAGACTTAACGGGCGGGTGATGGATTGAAAAGCGTATCAGGGCTAGAAATCGCTGAAAAACCTCAACTTATTGTCGGAATTTGTTCGTTCGTGAAGCAATTACCAAACGCGATAGCTTTGCGTGCTTTCGGCGTCTTGTAAAAAATCCCTCCTTGCAAGGCAGGAACGGGCTTCTTAACCTCCGCAAAAATTCAAAGAGGACGACATGAAGCACTCGGTTGTGGACGCCATCGGAAACACGCCGCTGATCCGCCTTAAGCGGGCCTCGGAGGAGACGGGCTGCGAGATTTACGGCAAGGCCGAGTTCATGAACCCGGGCCAGTCGGTGAAGGACCGGGCCGGACTGTTCATCATTCGCGACGCGGAAAAGCGCGGGCTTCTGAAGCCGGGCGGCGTGATCGTGGAGGGTACGGCCGGCAACACCGGCATCGGGCTGACGCTGGTTGCCAAGGCGCTTGGCTATCGCACCGTGATCGTTATCCCCGACACGCAGAGCCAGGAAAAGAAGGATGCGCTGCGGGTGCTTGGCGCGGAACTGATCGAGGTTCCGGCGGTGCCCTATAAGAACCCGAACAACTATGTGAAGGTTTCGGGCCGGCTTGCAGCGCAGCTTGCCAGGACCGAGCCGAACGGCGCGATCTGGGCGAACCAGTTCGACAATGTGGCGAACCGCGATGGCCATATTCACACGACGGCTGCCGAGATCTGGGAGCAGACCGGCGGCAAGGTGGATGGCTTTGTCTCTGCCGTTGGAACCGGTGGGACGCTGGCCGGCGTGGCCGATGGCCTGCGCGGCCGGAACCGGGACGTGAAAGTGGCGCTTGCCGACCCGATGGGGGCCGCGCTCTACAGCTATTACACGCAGGGCGAGCTGAAGTCCGAAGGCACCTCCATCACGGAGGGCATCGGGCAGGGACGCATCACCGCCAATCTTGAAGGGTTCACGCCCGATTTCTCGTTCCAGGTTCCCGATGAAGAGGCGCTGCCCATCGTCTTCGATCTGGTGCAGGAGGAGGGGCTTTGCCTTGGCGGCTCGACCGGCATCAACATTGCGGGCGCAATGCGTCTGGCGCGCGAACTGGGGCCGGGACACCGCATCGTGACGGTGCTCTGCGACCATGGCACGCGCTACCAGTCGAAGCTCTTTAATCCCGCGTTCCTGCGTGAAAAGGGACTGCCGGCGCCGGGCTGGATGGAAGGAGCGCCGGAAATCGACATTCCTTTCGAGGAGGTCGCGTGATGGCGCCGACCGAGACGCTTTTCCGCGAAGACGCCTATCTGCGCGATGGCGCAGCGCGGGTGGTGGGCATCAATGACCGTGGGGGCATTCTGCTCGACCGGACGATGTTTTACGCCACGTCCGGCGGGCAGCCGGGCGACACCGGCAGGTTCACGCGCGAGGATGGATCGCTGATTCATGTGGCGGCGACGGTGACGGGCGAGACCAAGGACGAGATCATTCACGTGCCGGCCGCCGAACAGGCCCTGCCGGAAGTAGGCGAGACGCTGCAGCTGGCCATTGACTGGGACCGGCGGTTCCGGCTGATGCGCATGCACACGGCCTGTCATCTTCTGAGCGTGGTCTGCCCTTTCCCGATCACCGGAGCATCGGTGAGCGAAACGGATTCGCGCGTCGATTTCGATTTACCCGATGCGAGCGTCACCAAGGAAGACGTGACCGCCCGCCTGATGGAGCTGGTGAACGGAGATCATCCGGTTTTCACCCGCTGGATCAGCGAGGAGGAGCTTGCAGCCAATCCGGATCTGGTGAAGTCGAAGAATGTGCGTCCGCCGCAGGGGGCAGGGCGCATCCGGCTCGTGTGCATTGGCGACGAGGCGTCGGTCGACAGCCAGCCCTGTGGCGGCACGCATGTGGCCCGCACGTCGGAAGTGGGCGAAATCCATATCGGCAAGATCGAGAAGAAAGGGCGCGAAAACCGTCGTTTCCGCCTGCGCTTCGGACCAATTCCAGCAAACTGAGACTGAGAGAAGAAAATGAGCGAGAAAAGCCGCTTCACGGTATCGCCGTCATGGCTGGAAGAACGACTGGAGACGCCGGGCCTCTCCATCGTCGATGCGTCCTGGTATTTGCCGGCGCATGGCAGGGATGGGCGCGCCGAGCATGAGGCGGGGCGCATTCCCGGCGCTGTGTTCTTCGATCAGGACGCTGTGGTGCATCCCGAAACGGACCTGCCGCATGCGCTGCCGGATGCCGCGACCTTCCAGCGCCATGTGAGCGCCATGGGGATTTCCGAAGACGACACCATCGTCGTGTATGACGGGCCGGGTCTTTTCTCCGCGCCGCGCGTCTGGTGGATGTTCCGCGTGATGGGCGCAAAGAATGTGCTTTTGCTGGATGGCGGGCTCGATGGCTGGCGCGCCGAGGGACGGCCCCTGACGGACAAGCCGGTCCAGACGGCTCCGGCGGTGTTCAACGCCAAGCTGGACGAAGAGCGGGTGGCGAGCCTTGAGGCGATGCTTCAACTGGTGGAGGATGCGACGGCGCAGATCGCCGATGCGCGTCCGGCAGGCCGCTTTACCGGTGCAGAGCCGGAACCGCGTGCAGGCATGCGTTCGGGCCACATGCCCGGCGCGCGCAATGTGCCCGCCTCCGCACTTTCGCGGGATGGACGCCTGTTGCCGCCGGACGAGCTGCGCGCACTTTTCGAAGGGGCGGGCGTCGATCTTTCGCGGCCCGTGGTGACTTCCTGCGGATCGGGTGTGACGGCGGCTGTTATCTCGCTGGCGCTCGAAACGGTCGGCCATTCCGACCACCGGCTCTATGATGGTTCGTGGAGCGAGTGGGGCGGACGCGCAGACACGCCGGTGGAGACCGGAGAGGCCTGACGATCCGGGATGTGAAGCGGCTGAACGTTTCGCAACGGGGCGTTCATCGCAAATTCAGCGGGGTTCGATGAAGATGTGCGCAATGATGACGCATGTCTTTGAAAGGAATTTTCCATGCTGAACCGTCGCCAGATGCTGGGAGCGGCCATTGCCGCCGCATTGATGCCGGGCGCTGCCATGGCGCAATCCCAGATGCCTTCGGCCTCTCGCATCCAGCGCAGTCTCGAAGCCGCGCCCGCGCAGCGCGTGCGCCCGCAGGACCGTGTGACGGTGCGGGAGCTGAAGCGGCGACCGGAGCTGCGCCGGCGCGCGCCATCCATCGACATTCAGGCCATCAATTTCGGCTTCGATTCAGCCGAGATACCCTATTCGCAGTTCCGCAAGGTGGAAGAGATTGCAGACGCCCTGCATCGCCTGCGTCGTCGCAGGCCGGGAACGGTTGTGCTGCTTGAAGGCCACACGGATGCGGTCGGGTCGTTCGCCTACAATCAGCAGCTTTCGGAGCGCCGGGCCAATTCGCTGAGGCGGGTTCTGGTGCGTGAGTTCCGCGTGCCCTCGCGCATGCTGGAAACGGTGGGCTATGGCGAGGAGTTCCTGCTGGTGCCGACACGCCAGGAGAACTGGCGCAACCGGCGTGTGACCCTGCGGCGCATCGACGATTTCCTGCGCTGACAGGCGCATTGGGCGGGAATCGGGTGGGAAGCCCCGGTCTCGCCCGGCACATTGCTCTCCAACACCTTTGAAGGAGAGCAATGATGGGCTTGATCAGATTTGTCGCCATGGACAGCGATGTTGCGCGGGCGTATCGCAATGGTGTGCCCGATGCCTATGGGCGGAGGCCGGAACGGCGGATTTCCACGGGCAGCGGGGTTCCCTGCCGCCATTGCCTGCGCACCGTTCCCGAAGGAAAACCCTATCTCATTCTGGCCTACAGGCCGTTTCCCGATCTGCAGCCTTACGCTGAAACGGGGCCGGTCTTTCTGTGTGCGGAGGACTGTGAGCGGGCGCAGGAGAGCGATGTGATGCCCGACCTTCTGCGGGCTGGAACGCAATGGCTTCTGCGCGGCTACGGAGATGATGACCGCATCGTCTACGGGACGGGTGACGTTGTTCCGCAGCAGCATATCTGCACCCGGGCGCATGAACTTTTGCAGCGCGATGACATCGCTTATCTGCATGTGCGCTCGGCAAAGTACAATTGTTATCAGGCGCGCATTGAACGCGCCTGAAGTGTGGTTCTGGGGATCAGACGAAAAAAAGCCCGCCGTTTCCGGCGGGCAAGTTTAGGAGGAAAGTCTTGCCGGGCTCAGGCCGCGAGCACGGAGCGGGCTTCGGCCATCTCGTAGCCCAGTGCGTCGGCGACAGCCTGATTGGTGATCCGCCCCTTGTGGACGTTGAGACCGTTGCGCAGGTTCTGATCGTCGACGAGCGCCTTGAGGCCCTTGTCGGCGAGCTGGAGCCCGTAATGCAGCGTGGCATTGTTCAGTGCATGGGCGGAGGTGACGGGAACCGCGCCCGGCATGTTCGCAACGCAGTAATGAATGATGCCGTCCACCTCATAGGTGGGGTCGGAATGGGTGGTGGCGTGCGAGGTCTCGAAACAGCCGCCCTGATCGATGGCAACATCGACAAGCACGGCGCCCTGTTTCATGCCCGACAACATTTCACGGCTGACGAGCTTGGGCGCGGCTGCGCCGGGGATGAGCACTGCGCCGACCACAACGTCGGATGAGAAGCATTCTTCCTCGAGCGCCTCGACGGTGGAGTAGCGCGTATGGACGCGGCCATTGAAGATGTCGTCCAGCTCGCGCAGACGCGGGAGCGAGCGGTCGATGATGGTGACATCCGCGCCGAGGCCGACGGCCATCTTGGCGGCGTTGAGGCCGACCACGCCGCCGCCGATGATGGCGACCTTTCCGGGCAGCACGCCGGGCACGCCGCCAAGCAGCACGCCGCAGCCGCCATTGGCCTTCTGAAGCGCGGTTGCGCCGGCCTGAATGGCGAGACGCCCGGCAACCTCGGACATGGGGGCGAGCAGGGGCAGGCCGCCGCGCGCGTCGGTCACGGTTTCATAGGCGATGGCGGTGACGCCGGATGCGATCAGGCCGCGTGTCTGCTCCGGATCGGGCGCAAGGTGGAGATAGGTGTAGAGGATCTGGTCTTCGCGCAGCTGGACCCATTCCGAGGGCTGCGGTTCCTTGACCTTCACGATCATGTCGGATTTGGCGAAGACGTCTTCAGCGGTTTTGGCGATGGTTGCGCCAGCGGCGCGGTAGGCGTTGTCATCGGCGCCGATGCCTGCGCCTGCGCCGGTTTCCACGAGCACATCGTGCCCATGCGCCACATATTCGCGTACGGACCCCGGCGTAAGGCCGACGCGATATTCGTGATTCTTTATTTCTTTCGGACAGCCGACACGCATCCTTGTCTCCTCCAACATGTGTGCGAATCTTCTGGCTCAATCGATGAGACCACAAAAAAGACCGAACGTCTTTGCGAACTCGTTTGCAGTATCTGGCGATTTTCGCTATTCCTTGCGCGAAATATCGCGTTCGCAGAAGGAAATTCGAAAAATGGCCCTGGATAGGATTGATATCGCCATTCTGGATGCGTTGCAGCAGGACGGGCGGATCTCCAATTCCGCGCTTGCCGAGAAGGTCGGACTGTCGCAATCGGCCTGCTCGCGCCGTCTCGACAATCTGGAGAAGAGCGGCGTGGTCAAGGGATACCATGCCCGGCTTTCGAATGCAGCCCTTGGACATGGTGTAACGGTGATAGTCCATATCTCCTTGTCGGGCCAGTTCGAACGCACGTTGAGCGAGTTTGAGGCGGCGGTGCAGCGCTGCCCGAATGTGGTTTCATGCCATCTGATGGCGGGCGAATATGACTACATTCTGCGGGTCGCTGCGCGGGATCTGCAGGATTATGAGCGCGTTCACAAGGAATGGCTGACGGGCATGCCGCATGTCATCAAGATCAACTCGGCCTTTGCGCTTCGCGAAGTGGTGGACCGCACCGCGCTGGGGCTGAAGCCTGAAATGTCCTGATCCGGGGGCAGGCGGGGACGCCTGACGGCAAAATCTTCTCGCCCGCAGTCAGCCGGCAGTCACTATGTGATCCATCGCAATGTCATGGGGCTGCGGGTAGATGGTCGGCAATTGCGAGAAGGCATAGCCGATGCCCACGACCAGCGGTTTCTTCGCCAGTGCGGCGAGGGTGCGGTCGTAGAAACCGCCGCCATAGCCCAGTCGGTAGCGCGCGGCGTCGAAGCCGACCAGCGGTGAAACCACGATATTAGGCGCGATTTCCGCCTGCGTTGCGGGAACGGGAATGTTCCACACGCCGCGTTCAAGTGTGTCGCCGGGCCGGTAGGGCCGGAAGACGAGCGGTGCGCCCTTTTCGATGACGACGGGGAGCGCGGTCTCTGCTCCCCGCGCTGCGCATCGGGCAAGCCACGGGCGTAGATCCGGCTCCCCCCGGAACGGCCAGTAGAGGCCGATCACTCGGCCGGTGGGATCGCCGATGAGACGGTCGAGCTGATTGGCAATGTCTTCTGCAAGTTCGCTTCGGGTTTTCGCCGGCACGGCAAGCCGCTCGGCGATGAGGCGCTCGCGGGCCGCCTTGCGCCAGCGCCGGACATCCGGCCAGTGGTCTGCATCGGCCGCCTGTGCGCCGCTTGCCAGCTCATGCATGAAGCAGGGCGGTGACGCGTAATCCCGGTCGCCGGAAGAAGTGTTCATCTCTTTTCTCTCCCTCTGCTTTGTTCGTGCAGCGCTTATCAAGACTGCGGGGCGGGCGGCTGAGGCGCTTTTCTCGCTGCGACATGTGAAGCGCCGTTTGTGCCATGGCCCTGTCATCCGGGCGTCACGAGTTTTTGCTGGAAGTCTCGCCACGAGAGCGCAATCATGACTGATCGCTGTTTCCGTTTCAAAGATTGAAAGAGAGATGACCATGACCCGACCGCACGCCCTGCTTTCCCGTCGCTCCTTCCTCGCCGGATCGGCTGCTGCCGGTTCGCTGGTTCTCATGCATCCGTTTTCCGCACGCGCTTCCGGCAATCAGGCGCATCTGCGCATCATGGAAACGACCGATCTCCATGTGCATGTCTTTCCCTATGACTATTATGCCGACAAGCCCAACGACACGATGGGTCTGGCGCGCACGGCCGCGATTATCGATGGCATTCGCGCGGAGGCGACGAATTCGATCCTGGTGGACAATGGCGACTTCCTGCAGGGCAACCCGATGGGCGACTACATCGCCTATGAGCGCGGCATGCGCGAGGGTGATGTTCATCCGGTGATCAAGGGCATGAACACGCTGGGCTATGATTGCTCGACGCTCGGCAATCACGAGTTCAATTACGGGCTCGACTTCATGTTCAAGGTGCTCGATGGCGCGAACTTCCCCTTCGTCTGCGCCAATGTGACCAAGGGCGAGCTCGCTGCCAACGCGCGCGATGACGCGCTTTTCCTGAAACCTTATGTGATCCTTGATCGCAAGGTGAAGGACGGCAATGGCGAAGAGCATCCGATCCGGGTGGGCCTGATCGGGTTCGTGCCGCCGCAGATCATGAACTGGGATTCGAAGCATCTGGCCGGCAAGGCCATGACGCGCGACATCGTGAAGGCCGCAGAGGCCTGGGTGCCGCAGATGCGCGAAGAGGGCGCCGACATCGTGGTGGCGCTGTCGCATTCCGGCATCGGCCCGGCGAAGTATGAGGAGAACCTCGAAAACGCCTCGCTGCTTCTGGCCGGTGTTGACGGCGTTGACGCCATCGTGACGGGGCACAGCCATCTGGATTTCCCCGGCCCGAAATTCGAGGGGCTGGAAGGCGTCGACAATGCGAAGGGCACGATTGCCGGAAAGCCGGCGGTGATGGGCGGCTTCTGGGGCTCGCATCTGGGGCTGATCGACCTGATGCTTGAACGCGACGGCAATCGCTGGATGGTGGTGAACTCCACCTCGGAGGCACGGCCGATCTTCAAGCGCGTGGAGCGCAAGGCCGAACCGCTGGTGGAAAGCGTGGCCAAGGTGGAAGACGCGGTGCGCGAGGACCACGAGGCGACGCTGAAATATGTGCGCACCGCCGTGGGCAAGACCTCCGCGCCGCTGCACTCCTATTTCGCGCTGGTGGCGGACGATCCGTCCGTACAGGTCGTGAGCCAGGCGCAAACCTGGTACATCACCGACATGCTGAAGGATGGCGCGCACAGGGATGTGCCGGTGCTTTCGGCGGCAGCCCCCTTCAAGGCCGGCGGACGCGGCGGACCCGACTATTATACGGACGTGCCGGCAGGCGATGTGGCGATCAAGAATGTCGCCGACCTCTATCTCTACCCCAACACGGTGCAGGCGGTTCTGGTGACCGGGGCGGATGTGAAGGAATGGCTGGAAATGTCGGCCGGCATCTTCAATCAGGTGGAGCCGGGCAAGGCCGACCAGCCACTGCTCGATCCGACCTTCCCGTCCTACAATTTCGATGTGATCGACGGGGTGACCTACCGGATCGATCTTTCGCAGCCTGCAAAATATTCGCCCAAGGGCGAGCTTCTGAACGCGGATTCGAACCGCATCGTCGATCTGCAGTTCAAGGGCGCGGCCATCGATCCGGCGCAGAAGTTCGTCGTCGCGACCAACAATTACCGTGGCGGGGGCGGGGGCAATTTCCCCGGCATCGGCCCGGACAAGGTGATCTTCGAAGCGCCCGACACGAACCGCGACGTGATTGTGCGCTATATCGTGGAACAGGGCACGATCAACCCGTCCGCCGACGCCAACTGGAACTTCAAGCCGCTGGAAAACACCTCGGTGCTGTTCGAGACCGGGCCGAAGGGCGCGGTGTTCGCTTCGAGCGTCGAGGGCGTTTCCATCGAGCCGGCGGGCGAGGGCAAGGAAGGTTTCGCGCTCTACCGCATAACGCTCTGAACGGTAGTCGGTTAAATATAATGATCGGTGATGAGAGGTCGGGCGCTTTGCCCGGCCTTTCTTCTTTTGAAGCAAGTGTTTGCCGGCTTCGGCGGATAAAGTGATTCAGGCGGTTCGCGCTTTGCGTGACGCTGGGGCGCATTGACTTTTTCGGGCGGTCGGCGCGATTTGCGGGCGCAATTTCCAGGAGACATGCCCGTGATTCGACACATCGTTTTTTTCAGCGCAAAGGATGAGGCTGATGTGGAGCGGATTGCCGAGGGTCTCGGCATGCTTGCCGAGATTCCGCATTCGGATTTCTTCGAGATCGGCATCAACCGCAAGGTCGACCAGATCGGCACCGAGGTGGATGTGATCGTCTATGGCGAGTTCCGCGACGAGGCGGCGCTGGCGGCCTACAAGGCCCATCCGGTCTACGACGCCTGCACGGCGAAGGTGCGGCCCATGCGCGAGATTCGCATGGCGGCGGATTTCGTTTCCAAAAAGAAGGACTGACGGGCGCCCCGTCAGTCTGCATTTCTGATCGACTTGTAGGCGGAGAGCGCATTCTCCCGTGCGGCCTTGTGGTCGACCATGGGGCGGGGATAGGTCTCGCCGAGGCTGACGCCCGCCTTTCTGAGTGCTTCGACCGGCGCTTTCCAGGGCTGGTGCAGGTGCTTGTCGGAGAGGTTTTCGATCTCCGGCACGAAGGCGCGCACATAGCGCCCCTGCGGGTCGAACTTCTCGCCCTGAAGCACGGGGTTGAAGATGCGGAAGAAGGGGGCGGCGTCCGCGCCCGAGCCCGCCACCCATTGCCAGTTGGCCGGGTTGGAGGCGGGGTCCGCGTCCACCAGCGTATCCCAGAACCACTCCTCGCCGGTGCGCCAGTGGAGCCCCAGATGCTTCACGAGGAAGGAGGCGACGATCATGCGCGCGCGGTTGTGCATCCAGCCGGTCTGCCAGAGCTGCCGCATGGCCGCGTCGACCACCGGATAGCCGGTTTGCCCGCGCTGCCAGTCTGCAAGCGCGCGGTCGTCCCTGTGCCAGGGGAAGGCGTCGAAATCGCTGTTGAAGTTCTTCGTCGCAAGATCCGGGTTGTGGAACAGGAGATGCCAGCAGAATTCACGCCAGCCGACCTCCTTGCGGAAGGTGAGCATGTCTTCGCCGGCAAGCTCGTCCGTGCCGTCAAGCGCCTGCCAGATCTGGAAGGGCGTGATCTCGCCATGGGCGAGATGGGCGGAGAGGCCGGAGGTGCCATCGTCTCCCATCCGGTCGCGGCGCGTCTTGTAGCCATCACCGCCGCCATCGAGGAACGCGATGAGGCGGTCTCTGGCGCCAGCTTCGCCGGGTGTCCAGGTTTCCCGCAGGCCGCCCGCCCAGTCCGGGGTGGTGGGCAGAAGCTGCCAGTCTTCGAGCGCATCGCCCGTAACGTCGCCTTCGAACGGTTTTAGCGATCCGGGGCGGTCGGCGGGTGCGCGCGGATGCACATGCTCGACCAGCGCGCGCCAGAAGGGGGTGAACACCCGGTAGGGACCGCCGGAGCCGGTCTTGATGCGCCAGGGCTCGTGCAGAAGGTGGCCGGCAAAACTCTCCGCCTCGATGCCGGCCTCCTGCAGGGCGGACTTCATCTGTGTGTCGGCGGCGATGCCGGGCGGGTCGTAGCGGCGGTTCCAGTAGACCGTGGCGGCTCCGGTTCCCTCTGCAAGGGCGGACACGGTCTTCGCCATCGGGCCGCGGCGCAGGATGAGTTTTACGCCAAGCGTCTTGAGATCCTTGCTGAGGGCCGTGAGGCTGTGATGCAGCCACCAGCGCCGCGCGCCACCGAGCGGGCGCGCGCCTTCGCTCTCCTCGTCCAGAATGAAGGCGGCGGCGACCGGCCTGCCGGCATTGGCGGCGGCGCACAGCGCCAAATTGTCGGAAAGGCGCAGATCGTGCCGGAACAGCACCAGAACCGTGTTCCGGTCATTCTCATTGGGCATGTGATTATCCGTGCGGCTTTGGTTCAGTCGTCGTTTGTGGCGTTGAGCTGGTCCGGTCGCAAGCCTTCATCGCCATTCATGCCGCTTTGCAGGAGGCCATTTTGCATGGCCCAGTCGCGCAGGGCCGAAATCAGCGCGTCCTCGCGCGTGATGCCCTGATCCTGCGTGGAGACGTAGCGGTCCAGCGCGGCGATGATGTTTGCCGGCAGCGTGACCGATAAGGTTTCCTGTTTTTCGTTTTCCCGTTTCATTGTGCCCGCCCGTTCTGGCCCCTTGGGGATTGTCGTAGCACAACCTGCAAAAGCCGGTTTGGTTCCGCGCCGGAAACATGGTCACGGAACTGTGTTCGCGGCGTGGGCTGGTGGTGGGGTGGAGGGATGCGCTCTGTGGCCTATTTGTGTTTTCGCTTCCAGAACAGGTGACAGGTCTTCAGCGCCTTCCAGTGGGCCTGCGCCGTTGTCCAGTCATAGGTCACCCGTGTCTCGCATGCGCCGAGCAGCCGGCCGATGGCGCGCTGGGCCGCGAGGTCGTTGATCGAGGAAAGCGGCGGTTTGCTGAGAACGGCTTCGACGACCGTGGCGTCGTTCAGGCTTCCGAACACGGTTTGAAGCGTCTTCAGCCTTTCGGTCACGCGCTTCACATCGCGTTTGGGGAAGAGCGGGCCAAGAAACTCTATCGTGTAGCGGAGCTTTTTCAGCTCCTTGCGCAGCGCATGCTTCTGCTCCTGATCGAAGCGCTCGATCCCTTTTGCTTTGGTCAGGACGTGGGCCCATCGCCTGTCGAGTATCTTGCCGGCAAAGTCCGTCAGCCTGCGGTGCTCTCGCTTCTTGCGATGGTCATCCTTCCATCTGGCGGTTTCGATGAACTCGGAGAGGGACAGAAGGAAGTCGCCGACGCGCTCGCCGCAGAGTATCTGGCGCAGATCGTTGCGTATTTCTTTGGCGTGGCGCTCCAGTGTGCCAAGCACGGGGGCAGCGCCATGGGCATGGCCATCGAGCGCGAAATAGGGGCGTGCGATGTCGTTGAGGACGACGTCCAGATCGCGCAGGCGTCCGACCTCGCGGCCAAGCCAGCGGGCTTCCTCGCTGAGGCCGGGGGCTGCTTCTTCCGGCGAGGCAATTTCGTGCGCAAGGAGGGCAAGCGCGCTGCGCAGTCGCCGGAGCCCGATGCGTAACTGATGCGGGCCTTCCGGATCGTCGCATTGCTGCACCGCCTCAATGTTGGCCGCGATCTGGCTGAGGCACTCGTGCAGCATGGCGCGGGCCGCTTCACCGGTCGCGTATCCGGGTTTGAGGGGAACCGTCTCGGCTCTGCGTGGCGTCGCCGGCGGCTCTATATGCCCCTGTTCGGCGAGAAGAACGCTGCGCGCCGCCTTTGAGAAGCGCGAAAACCGCAGGCTGCCTTTGGGGAGAACCATCCGGGCGGTTCGGTAGAGGTCGGCGGGAGCGCCTTCGACCAGCTCGATTTCGAGTTCGTGCAGGTTTTCGCTGCGTCCGGCCGCCTTGATGGCGCCGCTGTCCACGGCGAGCTCCGCCTTTGCACCGTCATCCAGGCTAAGGTCGATCTGGGTGCGGTTGATGTGGGTCTCGGCGATGGTCTTGAGCGGCCTGTCGCTTATGAGCTTCCTGAGTCGTTCGCGCACGTCTGCATCTTCGATGGCGTCGATGGAGACCTGACCGCTCGGCACGGGGCGCTCGAACTCGCTGACCTTCGACAGCCCGCCTGCAATCGTGCCGTTGAGCTTGACCGTCTGAAGCCAGCGCTTTCCATCGCGCCTGAGGCGCAGGGAAATACCGTTCTTGCGCAGATCGCGCGCTGCCGTGTCGAAATAGATGCTGCGCAGGAGGCGGGAGGCATGCTTCGTGCAGGCCTGCGAAGGCAGCTCGTCAATGCGGGCGAGGACAGCGGGGACCTGTTGTCTGTCCAGCAGGAGTTTCAACTCGACTTCGGACACAGGCGCAACTCCTTCAGGAACGTCAAGCGTCACCCTAGCGTCAAGGTGTTGAAGGAGGAAGCACTTAAGCGGGGAGGGGTGATGACGGAGTGTCGCGCCGGATGGATGTCGGGCACACTGGTGCTGCTCCAGCGGAGGTGCTGAAGGGGTGGGCGGCGTATAGTGTTTGGAAAAGAAGTGGCTCCCCGGGCCGGATTCGAACCAGCGACCAACCGGTTAACAGCCGGTTGCTCTACCACTGAGCTACCGGGGAACGCCTGTGCTCTGTCGAGTGAGCGTGCCTATAGCAAACCGAATTCAGCTTTGCAAAGAGGCAAATGTGTTTTTTGTCTTTTTTTTCACAAGCGCCATTCCTTGGATCCAATTTGCAACGCATATGAAGCATCTGCGTTTGTGCAGCAAAACCGCTGAAATGTGCGGAACGGGCGACGGAACGGGCGATGGAACAACAGGAAGACAGGCAGGACGACGACAAGCGCGCGAAGCCTTCGGTTTCGCTGATGGGGAAACGAATCCCGATTCCCCAGTCGCGTCTGGCACGAATCACGGGCGGGTCGGGCCTCGTGGTGCTGGGCATATTCGGCTTTTTGCCCGTGCTGGGCTTCTGGATGATTCCGCTTGGTCTTTTGATTCTGTCCTATGACATCGCCGTGGTGCGACGGAAACGGCGCAAGATGACCGTCTGGTGGAGCCGCCGGGGCGGCGACAGGACGAACAGGCGGTGAGAAAGGGCTCTTATAAGGGGCTATGACGATAAATTGCGGATCAATGACATTGTCCGCTTGACGGGGAAATAGTCGCAACCTATTGAACTGCTCGATGCTGCTTGCCAGCATGGCCTCGTGGCGGAGTGGTTACGCAGAGGACTGCAAATCCTTGCACCCCGGTTCGATTCCGGGCGAGGCCTCCAAATTCTCTTTCTTCATGAATATAGATCGTTTTGGTGCTGGCTGCCGTGGGCGCACCGGCTGGCGTAAGCCAGCTGTTTGGGGCTTGTGAGAGCAGATTGTCTCTCGATCCAGCCCCGTCCTTCTTCACCTCTTGGAGTGCTCCGCCCGCTGGCAAGGGGGGAGGGGGAAGCCGTTAGTCGACTGATAACCATATTCCTGCCCTAACGTAAGCTGAAACTGGCGCTCGCCCTTAGAAGGGGCGAGACTGCTTCGCGTTCCGCTCTTCTTTGATTCGTGAAAGGAAAAGCGGGCGGGGACGGTATTTGTATGGAAGTACACAGGGGCGATCTTATGATGAATTTTCACGCACTACGTGCATTGCTTTTGGCGGGCACCGTGTTTGCCGGTGGAGCGGCTTGCGCGCAGGAAATTGCCGACACGATCTACAGTGGTGGCCCGATCCTGACGATCAATGATGCGCAGCCGACCGCTGAAGCGGTTGCGGTGAAGGACGGACGTATTCTCGCCGTTGGCGCGCTGGCCGACATTGAGGCCCACAAGGGCGATGAGACGACCGTTTTCGAATTGGACGGCCGCGCCATGGTGCCGGGCTTCGTCGACAGTCACGGTCATGTGGTGTTTGGCGGCCTTCAGGCGCTCTCGGCAAACCTTCTGCCGCCGCCGGATGGCGGCGTTGCTGACATCGCCAGCCTGCAGGAGTCGCTTCGAAAGTGGATCGAAGACAACGCCGAGACCGTCGACAAGGTCCAGATGGTCATCGGCTTCGGCTATGACAATGCGCAGCTGGCTGAACTGCGCCATCCGACGCGTGAAGAACTGGATGCCGTTTCGACGGAGCTGCCGATCCTGATCGTCCATCAGTCCGGGCATCTGGGCGTCGTGAACTCCAAGGCGCTGGAACTGGCGGGCGTTACGGCCGATACCAAGGACCCGTCAGGTGGCGTGATCCGGCGCGACGAGAACGGTGAGCCGAACGGCGTGCTGGAAGAGTATGCGTTCTTTACCGCTCTTGGTAAGATGCTGGGTGACCTCGGTGAGGAGGGCATGCACGCATTTGCGCGTGCGGGCGCCGAACTCTGGGCGCGCTTCGGCTACACGACCGCGCAGGACGGGCGTTCTGCGCCATCGATCGTGGAGGTTCTGAAGAAGCTTGGCGCCGAAGGGGATCTGCCGATCGATGTCGTGGCGTTTCCCGACGTTCTGGAAGCGCCGGATTACATCGTTGAGAATTTCTCGCAGGACTATACGAACGGTGTCCGCGTGGGCGGCTGCAAGCTGACCATTGACGGTTCCCCGCAGGGTTTTACGGCGCTGCGTGACCGCCCCTATTACAACCCGGTTGGCGATTATCCGCCCGGATATTCGGGTTATGCGGTGATCGGGATGGATGTCGTGCAAAACGCCGTCAACCATTGCTACAAGAACGGTCTGCAGATCATCACGCACTCCAATGGCGAAGCGGCCTCGGACATGCTTCTGACTGCCATCGAGGTGGCGCAGAAGGAATACAGCGACGCGAACAATCGCCCGGTTCTGGTGCACGGCCAGTTCCTGCGCGAGGATCAGGTCGACACGATCAAGCGGCTTGACGTCTTCCCGTCGCTGTTCCCGATGCACACTTTCTATTGGGGCGACTGGCACCGCGATCACACGGTCGGACCGGTGGCGGCAGACAATATCTCGCCGACCGGCTGGGTGCGTCAGCGGGACATGATGTTCGGTTCGCATCACGATGCGCCGGTGGCTCTGCCAGACAGCATGCGCATTCTCTCTGCGACGGTGACCCGCCGCACGCGCTCGGGCGACATTCTGGGGCCGAGCCAGCGGGTGGACGTGCCGACGGCGCTGAAGGCCATGACGATCTGGCCGGCCTGGCAGCATTTCGAGGAGGACGACAAGGGTTCGATCGAAACCGGCAAGCTGGCCGATTTCGTGATTCTCTCCGACGATCCGACCGCAATCGACCCGGAAACCCTGTCCAGCCTGACCGTCCAGGCGACGATCAAGAATGACAGGGTGGTCTATGAGGCGGACGGAAGCATGCAGAAGACCGAGTTCCTGAACTGGCCGGTCGGCCCGGATGGCGAGGCATCGCATCATCTGCTGCACGCCATGTATGACGGCATGAGCAAGAAGTAACGGACGAACCCGTTCAAGATCGACCGCCGGAGCACGCTTCGGCGGTCGTTTTTCTTTTGTGCCGACCATGCGGATGGTACTGTTTGGGGATGAGCTGTCCCGTGTATGGAGGCGTCGATGAGCTGGAACCCCGCACTCGAACCCGGCTGTCCGGATGACATTGAAGCCGAATCCATCGAGACGCTGATCATTCCGCGCGCCCGTGACATTGGCGGGTTCGAGGTGCGCCGCGCGCTGCCGGCGCCACGCCGCCAGATGGTTGGTCCGTTCATCTTCTTCGATCAGGCGGGGCCGGCCGAGTTTCTGACCGGGCAGGGGATTGATGTCAGGCCGCATCCACATATCGGCCTGGGGACGGTCACTTATCTCTTCCGCGGCGATTTTCATCACCGGGACAGCATCGGCTCGGACCAGGTCATTCATCCGGGCGCGCTCAACTGGATGGTTGCCGGGCGTGGCGTCTCGCATTCGGAGCGCACCAGCGAGGCAGCCCGCAAGGGGCCGCACAGCCTGTTTGGCATCCAGACCTGGGTGGCGCTGCCCGAAGCGATGGAAGACGCGGCTCCGGCATTCGAGCATCATGAGAAGGAGACGCTGCCGGAGATCGTCGATGACGGCATCGCGCTGCGTCTGATTCTGGGACGGGCTTATGGCGAGACTGCGCTGGCGACGGTGTATTCCGACATGTTCTATGCGGATGTGATGCTGGAGCCGGGTGCGCGTTTCCCGTTGCCGGACGATCATGAGGACAGGGGTATCTATGTGACGGACGGGGCGATCTCCGTTGCGGGCCAGGTTTTCGGGGCCGGGCGGATGATGGTGTTTCGTCCGGGCGATTCGATCACCGTGGCGGCGGGAAGCGAAGGGGCACGGATGATGCTTCTCGGCGGTGCAACGATGAACGGCCCGCGCTATATCTGGTGGAACTTCGTCGCCTCTTCGAAAGACAGGATCGAAGCGGCGAAAGAAGACTGGAAGCGCGCGCGCTGGGGTGCGGGACTGTTCGATCTGCCCACGGGAGACGATCAGGAGTTCATTCCGCTGCCCGGGTGAAGGGGTATCCGGCCTTTGACACAATTGGCGCCGGGAATTCGGGGGCGCCGGGGCGCTATCAACCGCCAATATGCCGCAGCGGGGCGGAGTAATTGACAGGGGCGGCGGCAGCCGCTAGCAAACCCGTGAAATCGTTGTTTTCGCCGCGTTGGGAACACAGTCCCGAGGGCGGCGCGAAAACAGGCATCGGGAACCAGACGCATGACAATCGATTTTTCCCAGCAGCGCGCCAATATGGTTGAGGGACAGTTGCGCACGTCGGACGTGACGGCGAGCGCTCTTCTGGACGCCATGGGTGACATTCCGCGCGAGGCGTTCGTGCCCGGCCGCAAGCAGGCTCTCGCCTATCTTGACGAGGATCTTGAGATCGCGCCGGCAACGGATGAGAGCGCGGCGCGCTATCTCATGGAACCGGCAGCGTTTGGCAAGCTGGTGCAGCTCGCCGACGTGCGCTCCAGCGACGTGGTGCTCAATGTGGGCGCGGGCTCGGGCTATTCGGCTGCGGTTCTGTCGCGTCTTGCAAGCTTTGTGGTTGCGCTGGAGAGCGATGAGGATCTGGCCGCCAAGGCAACGGATGCGCTCAGCGAACTCGGTTGCGTGAATGTTGCCGTGGTCAGCGGACCTCTGCAGGGCGGCTATGCCGACGATGCGCCTTATGACGTGATCTTCATCGGCGGCGCGGTGGATTCTGTGCCGCAGACGCTGATCGATCAACTGCGCGACGGCGGGCGACTCGTCGCCGTGATCGGTGAAGGCAACGCTGCGCAGGCGCTGCTTTATGTTAAGGATGACGGCATTGTTTCGAGCCGCGTTGCATTCAATCTGGCCGTGAAGCCGCTTCCCGGCTTCCAGAATGCACCGGAATTTGTCTTTTGATCAGTGACTTGTTGCTTTCCTGCAACGGAATTGATCAAGAGTTTGATGTAATGTCTATATAAAGAGCGCCTGGATTTGGGGGTGGGGGACAGGCTAACCGTTTGGTCTCCCGGGCGTGGACGCCGGTCGAAAGGCCGGAATTGATATTAGAGGTGGTGGTGTCGATTCGGCGCGGCTGCCGAAAACAGTCCGAGGTTGGCAGATCGTGTCCTTTTACCGTCGTTTCCTGATCCCTCTGGTGGCATCGTCCGCGCTCATTGCCGCGCCGGCCATTGCTTCCGCCGAAACCATTCTCGGCGCTCTGGCGAAAGCCTATCAGAACAACTCCACCCTGAACTCGGAACGCGCCGGCGTACGGGTGACGGATGAAGACGTTGCGATTGCCAAGTCCGGCATGCGCCCGCGCATTCAGGGCACGGCGTCCTTCGCGCTTACCCACAATGACGGCACGGATATCAGGACCGGTGAGTTTGGCGTTTCGCTGACGCAGCCGATCTTCGACGGTTTCCAGACGCGCAACAATGTGCGTGCGGCCGAGGCTGGCGTGCGCGCCGCGAATGAAGGGCTGCGCAACCAGGAGCTCAACACGCTGTTTAACGCTGCCAGCGCCTATATGGACGTGATTCGTGATCGTCAGATCGCGGCGCTGCGCGCGCAAAACCTCGAATTCCTTGAAGAGCAGGTGCGCTCCGCACGTTCGCGCTTCGATGTGGGCGAGGGCACGCGCACCGACGTGGCACAGGCGGAAGCGCGCCGTCAGGCGGCTCTGGCGCAGCTAAGCGCCGCGCGCGCTTCGGTGACGTCGAGCTCTGCCGTCTATCGTCAGCTCATCGGCGATGCGCCGGACAATCTGAAAACCGCCAACCCGCTGGTCAAGCTTCTGCCGAAGAACCTCGACAGCGCACTGGCAACCGGGCTTGCAGCCCACCCGGCCATCAAGGGCCGTCAGCATCAGATCGATGCGGCTTCGTTCCGTGTGAAGTCTGCCGAAGGCACTTTCCTGCCGCAGGTGAATGGCTCGGTCGGGCTCTCGCACAGCTATCAGGACACGTCGCCTGGCATTCCCAGCGACGGTTCGCGCGACAGCGCGCGTGTCGGCATCAATCTGACCGTGCCGATCTACCAGGGCGGTCAGGCTTCTGCGCAGGTGCGCAAGAACAAGGAATCGCTCGGCCAGGCGCGCATCAATCTCGATGTGGCGCGTGACCAGGTTCGCGCTGCCGTGGTTTCCGCATGGAGCCAGTATCAGGCCGCGCAGGGCGTTCTTTCCGCCAACCATGAACTGGTGCGGGCTGCACAGCTGGCGCTGAACGGCGTGATCGAAGAGCGCAATGTTGGACAGCGCACCACGCTGGACGTGCTCAACGCACAGGCCGACGTGATTGCCGCGAAGGTGGACCGTGTCAGCGCCGAGCGCGACATCGTGGTCGCCAGCTACGCCATTCTTTCTGCCACGGGCAATCTGTCTGCGAACCGTCTCGGTCTGCAGGTTGCCGAATACCGGCCGCAGGAACACTACGAGGCCGTCAAGGACAAGTGGTACGGACTGCGCACGCCGGACGGTCGCTGAAACCGCAAGCGTATCCAGCGCCGGTCCCGCAGGGCGGCGTGTTTAACGCATTTTTCATAAAGTCTCGTGTGCCGGGTTTGCTTTTGCGCCCGGCATTCTTGTGTGCAACCTGAAACAGGTGCTGCGCGGGGATTCTCATACCGCAGACGCTGCGTTACCCTTTTTTAGTGATTCGACCGTCTGCACTGGCGCCCGGACTTGGAATGGGAATGTCGCTCCGGACAAAGTCGGTGAAACGGACACAGGCTAGAGGCGGCTAATTTGACTATGTCACAGGGTTTCGGTGCGCACAAAATGGAAGCAGCGGTAGAAGCGCTGACTTCGAATGGAAGCCAGCGCGAGCCTTCCATGGAAGAGATTCTCGCTTCGATCCGACGGATCATTGAAGACAATGATGCGCCTGTGGCGCGCGCGGCAGATGCGGTTGGCGCCGTGACCAATGGTGCTTCTGCGGATGAGCGCTCGCAGGAGCGCGCTGCGCAGCCCGTGGAGGCGCAGCAGCCTGACGCCGCGCCGGCCGCAGCCGTTGAAGAGCGCGCTGCGCCATTTCAGCCTGCGCCTGACGTCGAGAGTTTTCGTGCAGGATTGCGCGAGGAGCCTTTCCGGCCATCCGTGAGCGAAAAGCGCGACGAGGGGCGGGCTGCAAACGGTTTTGACTCCAAGCCTGTCGAGCCTGAGCCGGCCGTGGATCACGGTCTCATGCAGCGCCTTGCCGAGGCGCGGCCCGCTGCTGCTCCTGTCGTTGAGGATGTGGCTGACGTCGATGATGCGTCGGATGTCTATTCCTACCGCAGCGTTGAGGAGCAGGAGCCCGAAGCGGCATCTCATGAAGATGTTCGTACGGAGGAACTTCCTCAGGTGAAGGCCTCTGCAGATGAGGGCGAGGGCGCGAAACAGGGCATCCTCTCCGAGTACACCGGACGCAAGGTTGCGGCGGCCTTTGGCGAACTGAACGAGGCCTTCGAGGCCAGCCGTCGTCGTCAGCTTGACCAGATGGCCGAGGAAATGCTGCGGCCCATGCTGCAGGACTGGCTCGACAACAATCTGCCCACGATTGTCGAGCGCCTGGTGCGCGAAGAGATCGAACGGATCGCGCGCGGCGGATAAGCCGCGCCGACTGCCGGTTGACTTGATCTGACCCTTCGGCTTTACACCCTGCTGTGAACGGACCAGATTTCTGGTTTACTGTCTCGACAGTGCGTTTCTCCGTTTCATGAAGCGGCGGGGCGGGCTGACCATTTGACTCCATGCAATTCCGGGCGAAAATCCGGTTTCCAATTTTTCCGGAATTGCTCTAGCGCGGAAACCCTCATGCTTGAAAAGACTTACGACGCAGCAAGCGTCGAGCCCAAAATCGCCGCACGCTGGGAAGAGGCCGAGGCCTTCAAGGCCGGCGCCGGTGCAGAACCTGGCGCGGATCCCTTCACCATCGTCATTCCGCCGCCGAACGTGACCGGCTCGCTGCACATGGGCCACGCGCTCAACAACACGCTGCAGGACATCATGGTGCGCTTCGAGCGCATGCGCGGCAAGGACGTGCTCTGGCAGCCGGGCATGGACCATGCGGGCATCGCCACGCAGATGGTGGTCGAGCGCCAGCTCATGGAAAAGCAGCAGCACCGCCGCGACATGGGCCGCGAGAAGTTCGTCGACAAGATCTGGGAATGGAAGGCGGAGTCCGGCGGGGCGATCATGAACCAGCTCAAGCGGCTGGGCGCGTCCTGCGACTGGTCACGTGAGCGTTTCACCATGGATGAGGGCCTGTCGAAGGCCGTGGTCGAGGTGTTCGTCTCGCTCTACAAGCAGGAGCTGATCTACAAGGACAAGCGCCTCGTCAACTGGGATCCGAAGCTTCTGACGGCGATTTCGGACCTTGAAGTCGAGCAGATCGAGACCAACGGCAATCTCTGGCATTTCCGTTATCCGCTCGCCGACGGGCTGACCTATGAGCATCCCTACAGGCTGGACGACGAGGGCAACCGCGTCATCTGGCGGCCTTCGGATGGGCAGCCGGATGGCTATGAGACGCGCGACTATGTGGTGGTCGCCACGACGCGTCCGGAAACGATGCTGGGCGATTCCGGTGTTGCGGTTCACCCCGACGATCCGCGCTACAGGGATCTGATCGGCAAGAACGTTCTCCTGCCGCTGGTCGGCCGCCGCATTCCGATTGTTGGCGACGAATATCCGGACCCGGAAGCGGGCACCGGCGCGGTGAAGATGACGCCTGCGCACGACTTCAACGATTTCGAGGTCGGCAAGCGGCATGATCTGGCGCAGATCAACGTGATGGCGACGGACGCAACGATCACGCTGAAAGGCAATGAGGCGTTTCTCGAGGGGCTGGAAGGCGCTGATGCGCCGCTCGCCCGCACGATCGCGGAGCTTGACGGCGTCGACCGCTTCGACGCGCGCAAGATGATTGTCGCGATGATGGAAGAGGCCGGGCTTCTTGAGAAGATCGAGCCGCACAAGCACATGGTGCCCCATGGCGACCGTGGCGGCGTGCCGATCGAGCCGTTCCTGACCGACCAGTGGTATGTCGACGCGAAAACGCTGGCGAAGCCGGCGATTGCATCGGTGCGCGAGGGCCGCACGAAGTTCGTGCCGAAGAACTGGGAAAAGACCTATTTTGAGTGGATGGAGAACATCCAGCCCTGGTGTGTTTCCCGTCAGCTCTGGTGGGGCCATCAGATCCCGGCCTGGTACGGCCCGGACGGGCAGGTCTTCGTCGAGAAGGACGAGGAGACGGCGCTCGAGGCCGCGATCCAGCACTACATCTCGCATGAAGGCCCCTGGAAGGCCTGGGTTGAGGACAAGCTGGAGAACTTCAAGCCGGGCGAGATCCTGACCCGCGACGAGGACGTGCTCGACACGTGGTTCTCTTCGGCGCTGTGGCCGTTCTCGACGCTCGGCTGGCCGGACAAGACGCCGGAGCTCGCACGCTACTATCCGACTTCGGTTCTGGTGACCGGTTTCGACATCATTTTCTTCTGGGTCGCCCGGATGATGATGATGGGCATGCACTTCATGGAAGAAGAGCCGTTCCACACGGTCTATGTCCATGCGCTGGTGCGCGACAAGTCGGGCGCGAAGATGTCGAAGTCGAAAGGCAACGTCATCGACCCGCTCGAGCTGATCGACGAATATGGTGCGGACGCGCTGCGCTTCACGCTGACCATCATGGCCGCACAGGGCCGTGACGTGAAGCTCGACCCGGCGCGCGTGGCGGGCTACCGCAATTTCGGCACCAAGCTCTGGAACGCGACGCGTTTTGCCGAGATGAACGGCGTCAAGCGGGACGAGAACTTCCGTCCCGAAAACGCGAAGCTTGCCATCAACCGCTGGATCCTGACGGAGCTGACGCGGGCGGCAAAGGGCATCACGGAAGGCATTGAGGCCTACCGCTTCAATGAGGCGGCAGGCACGGCCTATCGTTTCGTGTGGAGCCTGTTCTGCGACTGGTATCTGGAGCTTCTGAAGCCGGTGTTTGCCGGTGAGGACGAGGAGGCCAAGGCCGAGGCCCGCGCCTGTGCGGCCTATGTGCTCGACGAGACCTACAAGCTTCTGCATCCGATGATGCCCTACATGACGGAAGAGCTGTGGGCGCATACCGGCGGTGACGCCGGGCGCGACGCCGTTCTGGCGCTGACCCGCTGGCCGGCTCCCGATTTCACGGATGAGGATGCGGCAGCCGACATTAACTGGCTTGTCGACCTCGTTTCGGGCATCCGTTCGGTGCGCGCAGAGATGAACGTGCCGCCGTCTGCGACGGCTCCGCTCGTTGCGGTCGGTGCGGATGAGGCCATGCGTGCGCGCATCGCCCGCCATGATCCGGCCATTCGCCGTCTGGCGCGCGTCGGCGAGCTTGGCTTTGCCGGTGAAGCGCCGAAGGGCTCGGCGCAGATCGTGCTTGGCGATACCACTTTCTGCCTGCCACTGGGCGATCTGATCGACCTGTCGGCGGAAGCCGCGCGGCTTGAGAAGGAGATCGCCAAGACGTCCTCCGAGATGCAGCGGCTTGAAAAGAAGCTGGGCAATGAGAAGTTCGTGGCCAATGCGCCGCAGGAGATCGTTGCCGCCGAGCGCGAAAAGCTCACCGAGTTCGCCGATGCGAAGGGCAGGCTGGAAGTGGCGCTCGCCCGCGTGAAGGAAGCCGGGTGACGAAACTGCGCCAGTCTCTCTAAAGGGCTGGCGTCAGCGTGAAGACAATCAGGGCCGCGTCCGCCGAAAGGTGGGCGCGGCTTTTGTATGTCCGCTTGCGATTCGCCTGAATGGGAAGTCCACAAGGAGAAGCGCGACGCTTTCAACAAGCGGATCGTGACAGTTTCGTGAAGAACTCAAGGTTGTGTTGCGCCTGTGCAACACTGGCGTCATTTGTGATGCTCACCATGTCAGAATGTGTCAGATTCAGGGGTTTTTTAAGGCATGGGCGGCAAGACTCAGGCTAACCGCAACCGCTGTCGCCTGCCTATTCAATAGGCGTATTACGTTGACGTAAGCGTGAGGTGCGACAAACTGTACAAAGGCCAATTGTGGTGGGGCATGGCGCTGCTATCCTCCCATCGGACAATTGGAGGAGAGGGTTCTCATGGGTTTTGTTCGCTTTGTTTCGGCAGCGTTGTTGTCTTCGGCAGCGGTGGGCGCCGCTCAGGCCGGCGGGCTGGAGCGCGGTGGTTACAATGTTGATCTACTGTTCAATTCGGCACCGTTCGCTGCGGAGGCGACCGGCACCTATGTGATGCCTCAGCGTAAGCTCGACAATGTTGTCGATACGAATCCGCTGGATGGCACGCCGGCAGGGCCGTCGCAGGGGGTGAAGGATACGGAGAGTTATTTCTCCCCGCGTCTTGGCCTCAAGGTCGGCATTGGCGAGCAGGTAGACTGTCTGGTCGACTATTCGGAGCCATGGGGCGTGCACACCAATCCTGGCGCGAACTGGGCAGGTGCAAATCACAACATTGAGACCAAGGTCAACAGCCACAGCTTTGGCGGAACCTGCTCCTACAAGATGCAGGCAGGGAAGGGCGAATTCCGCGTACTCGGCGGTGTGTTCTACCAGCAGCTCAAGGGTTTCAAGGAACGTCTTGTTACGCCCGCGACTCCGTTCGGAAACGGTGTTGGGCGTCTTAATCTTGAGGGGAGCGGCGTGGGCTGGCGCGTCGGTGCGGCCTACGAAATTCCGGAAATCGCCTTCCGCGCGAGCCTGGTTTATAACTCTCGGGTCAAGCTGGACGACGTGACCGGTACGCTGGATCTCTCCCGGAATCCCCCCATTGGGCCGCTTCTCGGTCAGGTGACCCCGGTATATGGCTCGGCTGAAATGCCAGAGGTCGTGGAACTCAAGCTTCAATCCGGTATCGCGCCCAACTGGCTGGCCTTCGGCTCTGTCAAATGGGTGAACTGGAGCATTCTTCAGTCCATCCCGTTTTGCCCGGAATCCACACGCGGCTCGCCTTGCACCACCACAAGCAACAGGGCGACGTCGCTTGATCTTCTGTACCGGGACGGCTGGACGGTTTCCGGTGGTCTTGGCCACAAGTTCAATGAGCAGTGGAGCGCTGCGGCGAGCTTGACCTGGGATCGCGGCACCTCGAAGGGCTTTGGTCATCAGGCCGATTCCTGGACGCTTGGCGGCGGTGTTGCCTATACGCCCAACGAGAATGTGGAGATGCGCCTGAGTGGAGCGCTCGGCATTCTGACCTCTGGCGAATCCGGCGCCATCGTGGGCGATGACGGTCGGGTCTACGGCAACGACGTCTCCTACACCTTCGGCAATGATCTGGTTGGCGCGCTCTCCGCCTCCATGAAGGTGCGCTGGTAACGCGTCGCGCAGACTGTTTTTCGAGACCCGGCTTCGGCCGGGTCTTTTTGTTTGGGGAAGGGGTGAAAATGCCATGCATTTTTGCATGGCTTGGGCAGTTCGGCGGATCCGAAGGCTTGTACTGCGCCGGATTTTGCAGCACATAAGAGGCAGTCACCCGGTCCGGGCCCCTCTGGCAGGCAAGGCGTTGCCTGTGATGTCGGATCGAACGACAACGCGCAAACGCGGCGCAAACCTCGTATCCTTCCAATGACAACCCATGATTGGCTCTGGCCCGGCTTTCTAGCTTTTGTGGCCGTTATTCTCTTTTTCGACCTTTTTGTCCTGCATCGCCGCGATCACGTGATCACCACGCGTGAGGCGATGAAAACCGTTGCCGGCTATGTGGCGCTCGCCATGGTCTTTGCAGCAGGCGTGTTCTACTTCGGCGGCAAGGACCGCGGCGCCGAATTTCTGACCGGTTATCTGGTCGAGCAGGCGCTTTCCCTCGACAACATTTTCGTCATCGCGCTCATCTTCACCTATTTCAAAGTGCCGTCGGAGGCCCAGTACCGGGTTCTCTTCTACGGCATTCTTGGCGCGATCGTGATGCGTCTCTCGCTGATCGTGCCGGGCGTGAAGCTCGTTGATCAGTTCATGGTGATCGGCATGGCGCTTGGCGCGCTGCTGGTTTTCTCCGGCTTCAAGATGATGACGTCCGACGACGAAATGGTGGACCCCGGCGAAAGCCGGATCGTGAAGCTGTTGATGCGCACCGGACGCGTGACGGAAGAGTATGAAGGCTCGCGCTTCCTGACGCGGCGCAACGGCCTTCTCTACATGACCCCGCTTTTCGTGGTTCTGGTCACGGTGGAGTTCACCGATCTCATCTTCGCGGTGGATTCGATCCCTGCGGTGCTGGCGATCTCGAACGATCCCTTCATCGTTTTCTCGTCCAACGTCTTTGCGGTGATGGGGCTGCGCGCCATGTTCTTCGTGCTTTCGGGCATGATGCGCAATTTCAAATACCTTCAGACGGGCCTGTCGCTCGTGTTGATGTTCATCGGCTTCAAGATGCTGATCGCGCACTGGATCAAGATCCCGTCGCCGGTGGCACTCTCTGTCACGGCGCTCCTGATCGGCGGGTCGGTCGTGATCTCCATCCTTGCGCGCAAGCGCGAAGAACAACGGGCTCAGTCCTGATTTGATGCTCCGGGGCAGGGCGTGTTTTCGCCCTGTCCGACACCCCGAAGTCTACGCACAGACTTCTGTGCCCATTTGGCAACAGTTTCTCAATAAGCATTCGGCTAAGACTAGCGTGGGACGGAACGTCAATTTCCCGCCATAAACCCGGCGCATCGAAAATGCTCGATGGCGCTCGGGATACAACCGAATGTTCAGGAGAATGCCGCGCGCTGCGGATGGGGTAGTTATGGACGCTAAAGCAATTTCGAAAGACAAACTTCCAAGCCGATACGTGACGGTGGGCCCGGCAAAGGCGCCGCATCGCTCCTATCTTTACGCCATGGGGCTTTCGGAGGACGAGATCGCGCAGCCGCTCGTGGGTGTTGCCACCTGCTGGAACGAGGCAGCGCCGTGCAACATTTCGCTTATGCGCCAGGCGCAGGTGGTCAAGAAGGGCGTTGCAGCCGCCCATGGCACGCCGCGCGAATTCACCACCATCACCGTGACCGACGGCATCGCCATGGGCCACCAGGGCATGAAGTCGTCGCTGGTGTCGCGTGAGGTCATCGCGGACTCGGTCGAGCTGACCATGCGCGGCCATTGCTATGACGCGATCGTGGGCCTCGCCGGCTGCGACAAGTCGCTGCCGGGCATGATGATGGCGATGGTGCGCCTCAACGTGCCGTCCGTCTTCATCTATGGCGGTTCGATCCTTCCCGGCAATTACCGTGGTCGCCAGATCACCGTTCAGGACGTGTTCGAGGCCGTGGGCCAGCACTCCGTCGGCTCGATCTCCGACGCCGACCTGACCGAAATCGAGCAGGCGGCCTGCCCGTCGGCCGGTTCCTGTGGCGCGCAGTTCACCGCCAACACCATGGCGACGGTTGCCGAGGCCATCGGCCTGGCGCTGCCTTATTCCTGCGGTGCGCCGGCTCCCTACGAGATGCGTGACCGGTTCAACTACGCGGCAGGCGAAAAGGTGATGGAACTCATCGCCAAGCAGATCCGCCCGCGCGACATCGTTACCCGCAAGGCGCTGGAGAACGCCGCTGCCGTGGTTGCCGCTTCGGGCGGTTCGACCAACGCCGCGCTGCACCTGCCGGCGATTGCCAACGAGGTCGGCATCGACTTCACGCTGTTTGACGTTGCCGAGATCTTCAAGAAGACCCCGTACATTGCCGACCTGAAGCCGGGCGGCAAATACGTGGCCAAGGACATGTTCGAGGCCGGCGGTATTCCGCTCCTCATGAAGACGCTTCTGGAGCATGGCTTCTTACACGGTGATTGCATGACGGTGACTGGCCGCACAATTGCCGAAAACATGGAGCATGTTCCGTGGAATGAAGAACAGGACGTCGTTCGTTCGGCGGATAACCCCATCACGAAGACCGGCGGTGTGGTTGGCCTCAGGGGCAATCTGGCTCCGGAAGGTGCAATCGTGAAGGTCGCCGGCATGAAGAATCTGGAGTTCACGGGCCCGGCGCGCTGCTTCGATTCCGAAGAGGAATGCTTCGCAGCCGTTCAGAACCGGAACTACAAGGAAGGCGAAGTGCTCGTCATCCGTTATGAAGGCCCGAAGGGCGGACCCGGCATGCGCGAGATGCTTGCCACCACGGCCGCACTTTACGGTCAGGGCATGGGCGACAAGGTTGCGCTCATCACCGATGGCCGTTTCTCCGGCGCAACGCGCGGCTTCTGCATCGGCCATGTCGGGCCTGAGGCTGCGGTCGGTGGACCGATCGGTCTGCTGAAGGATGGCGACATGATCACGATCAATGCCGTTGACGGCACGATCGACGTGGCGCTCAGCGATGAAGAACTCGCAGAGCGCGCCAAGGATTGGAAACCGCGTGAGACAGACTATCAGTCGGGCGCGATCTGGAAGTATGCCCAGACGGTTGGTCCGGCTCGCGATGGCGCGGTGACCCATCCCGGGGCTAAGAAAGAAACGCACTGTTATGCGGATATTTGAAGCAGGGAAAACAGCTGTTCTTGCCGGCCTGGTAGCGTCCTTCGTGGCGCTACCGGGAGCCGCTTACGCGCTCGACGAGAACGCCGTGATCCAGGAGCCGGAGAAGCGCAGCCCGTGGGCCGTGTTCCGCTTCGGCTTCTCTGCCTACAAGCGCGGCGAAAAGCAGGAAGCCGTCGAGGCCTACCGCTACGCCGCTGAAAACGGTCAGGTCGGCGCGCGCTGGAAACTGGCGCGCATGTATGCCGAAGGCGATGGCGTTGCGCGCAACGACTACGAAGCCTTCAAGTTCTTCTCTGCGGTTGCGCAGCAGGAAGTGCGTCCGGGCAGCCCCGACGAGACCTACATTTCCGATGCGCTTGTGGCGCTTGGCAAATATCTCAAGGCTGGTATTCCCGACAGCCCGATCCGCGCCAATCCGCTGGCCGCGCAGGAACATTTCATGCGTGCGGCTGCGACCTATCGCAATTCCGAGGCGCAGTATCAGGTCGGCAGAATGTTCCTGAACGGCGAGGGCGTTGCACAGAGCGTGCAGCAGGCCGCCCGCTGGTTCCAGCTGGCTGCTGAAAAGGGCCATTCCGGCGCGCAGGCGATGCTCGGACACATCCTGTTCGAGAGCGGGCGCGTGGTGAAGGGGCTGGCGATGATGACCGCTGCGCTCGACCATGCCGCACCAAACGATGTGGGCTGGATCCGCGGTATGCAGGAGCAGGCCTTTGCGCTGGCCGGCGAATCGGATCGCCGCACGGCAATCGCACTGGCGCATGATCTGCGCGAAAACGGCTTCGACTGAAGCATGAAACCCGGCGGGGCTATTTCCCGCTGGTTGCGGCGCTGAGCCGCGTGGCTGTCGGATAAGACAGTTTCTCTGGAAGCCTTGCCGTCTCAACGCAGGGGCGATCCAGAACCTTCCATGAAGAATTGTTGAGCACCATCTCGCAGCGCGCGAGGCGCGGGCCGTCCGGCATTGCCAGACAGGCCGTTTCGCCCTGCGCGAAGGTCTTGCCATTGGCGCGGCACGCACATTCGGGCGCAGCAGATGCTGCGACCGGCAGGCAGAGTGTTGTCGCCAGTGCGACGACCGGGAAGGACCAGAACATGCCCATAACCCGCAAATGATAGCACGCAAGCGCGGCGCGGGCCATCAAGCGGCTTTGAGGGGCAGCACCCCAAGGGGCAGGATACGGGGCGTTTGCCTCAGGCGGGGTTGAGCTTCAGATCGACAACGACCGGCACGTGATCGGAGGGCTTCTCCCAGCCGCGCGTGTGCTTTTCCACCGTGACGGTCCCCAGATGGTCTGCGGCCTCTGGCGACAGCATCAGGTGATCGATGCGGATGCCGTTGTTCTTCTGCCAGGAGCCACCCTGATAATCCCAGAATGTGTAGACGCCGGTTTGATCATTGACGGCGCGCAGTGCGTCTGTGAAGCCGAGTGCGCCGAGACGACGGAAGGCCTGGCGGCTTTCGGGCCTGAACAGGGCGTCACCCACCCAGGCGTCCGGGTTTTTCGCATCTTCGGGCTCGGGAATGACGTTGTAGTCGCCGGCAAGAACGAGCGGCTCTTCGAGTTTCAGGCGCTCTGCGCTCCAGCGCTCGAGCCGCTCCATCCAGCCAAGTTTGTAAGGGAATTTCTCGGTGTCGACGGGGTTGCCGTTTGGCAGGTAGAGCGACACGACCCTGAGAACGCCCTTGTCGGTGGAGAAGACACCTTCGATGAAGCGGGCCTGTTCGTCGCTGTCATCGCCGGGCAGGCGGCGGTTGACCTCGTCGAAAGGCAGTTTGGAAAGAATGGCGACGCCGTTAAAGCCCTTCTGGCCATGGGTCTCGACATTGTAGCCGAGCGCCTCGATGGCCTCGCGCGGGAACAGTTCGTCGACGGATTTGATCTCCTGCAGGCAGGCGATGTCCGGGCTGGACTCGCTGAGCCAGTGCAGCAGATTGTCGATGCGCGCCTTGACGCCGTTGATGTTCCAGGTAGCGATCTTCATGGGGGCCCTTCCACAGCTCAACCTCTTCTTAGGTTGGACGGGAAGGGGCCGCAACCGCCTTGTGCAGGATACTGACAGCCCATGCCTTGCGCGCCCTATTGCGCGGCCGGGCTGCCTCGCAGGCGGAAGGGCAGACCGGAGAGAAGCGCCTCGACATAGCGGCGGCGCTGATAGAACCCGTTGAGCGAGACGCGGGGCAGGGCTGCGAGCGCGTCGCGTGCGCCGGGCAAGAGCAGGCCGGGCTGCGTGGTGACCGCAGCGGCAAAGCCCGCCTGTTCCACGGCGGCGATTTCGCGTGCACCCACGGCGGACGGATAGCCATAGGGATAGGCGAAGGTCGTGGGAGAAACGCCCACATAGCCGCGAAGCTTCGAGGCGGAGGCGGAAAGCTCTTGATGGAGGCGGGCGTCGTTGACCTTGCGCAAATTGGCGTGGGTCAGCGTGTGCGCGCCGAAACGGGCAAGTGGATCGCCTGCAAGATCGGCAAGCTCTTCCGCGCTCATGGTGAGGCGTTCGGTGATCTCCAGCGGATTGACGCCATGGGCCAGCGCAAGATCGTCCAGCAGCGCGATTGCCGCGTCTTCGTCCTGCGCATCCGTCACGAGATCCGACAGCCGGTCAAACAGGGCGATCTTGGCCATGCGGGTGCCGGCGCTCACGCGCCCATCGACGCCGATGCGTGCGAGGTCGACCGTTTCGCAGCACATGGTGATTTCCTGCGCCGTCTTCCACCAGATCGAGCGGCTGCGCTCGATGAAGCCCGAGGTGATGAAGATCGTGTAGGGAATGCCGTGACGCTGGAACACGGGCGCGGCAAAGCGGGCATTGTCGCGATAACCGTCATCGAGCGTGAAAGAAACATAGCGGCGTGTGTCGCTCTCGTCGGCCAGGCGTTCGGGCAGGTCTTCGAGCGCGATGGGGGTGAGCCCCTGTGCGCGCGCGGCGTTGATCGCTTCTTCAAGAAAAGCGGGCGTGATGCTGAGCCACGCATTGGGCGTCCAGCCTGGCGGCGTCTGCGGATCCACGTGATGCAGGGCGAAGATGACGCCGCGTGCCGGCGTTTTCGATGGCAGGCCTGTCCTGAGGGCAATGGCTGAACCTTCCAGGCCAGCCCGGATCAACGCGTAGCGAGCGGATCTCTTGAGGGCTTGGAGTGGCAGCATCAGGCGTTCGGCGTCTTTCCGCGGGCTGGCATTGATTTTGAACGGTGGGACCGGGCTCATGTGAGCCCGGTCCGGTCAGGGCTGGGAACAAGGCGATCCAAACAGAAAAAGCTGAAGAATTTCCTTCGCGAAAAGCTTCAATGCTGCGGACGCTTACTGTTTGAATCCGTGTCTGTCTTTCAAAAAATTATAGATAGTTGCGCGCCCCATTGTGCCCGATGATTTCAAGAAAAGATTTCAGAAAATCTGAAACACAACCGGGGAACGAAATGACACAGACAATGGAGCGCGCCGGCGATGCTTTATCGCGGGCCGATTTGAGCAATCCAGATTATACGCCACCGCTGATGCAGGCGGTGCCGCTGGGCATTCAGCATGTGCTGGCGATGTTCGTTTCGAACGTCACGCCGGCCATTATCGTGGCGGGAGCGGCCGGTTTCGGTTTTGGCTCCAACTCGCCCGATTTTCCGAATTTGATCTACATGATCCAGATGGCGATGCTGTTTGCGGGCATCGCGACGCTGTTTCAGACAATTGGCATGGGCCCGGTGGGCGCAAGGCTGCCGATCGTGCAGGGCACGAGCTTCGCCTTTCTGCCGGTGATGATCCCGGTCGTGGCCGGGCAGGGCGTGGCCGCCATGGGCGCACTGATGGGCGGTGTCGTGATCGGTGGCATTTTCCACTTCTTCCTGGGCAGCTTTGTCGGACGCCTGCGCTTTGCGCTGCCGCCGCTGGTGACCGGTCTGATCGTTCTCATGATCGGCCTGTCGCTCATTCAGGTGGGCATCCAGTATTCGGCAGGCGGTGTGCCGCTGATCGGCAAGCCGGAATATGGCAGCCTTCAGAACTGGAGCGTGGCGCTGGTCGTGGTTGTCGTGACGCTTCTGCTAAAATTCTTCGCGCGCGGCATGTGGTCGATTGCAGCCGTGCTTCTGGGCCTCATCGCCGGCTATGTGGTCGCGCTCGCCATGGGGATGGTGAGCTTCTCCAATGTTGGCAATGCATCCTGGATGGCCGTTCCCGTTCCCTTCAAATGGGGCTTTGAACTGGCTGCGCCCGCAATCATCGGCATGTGCTTCATGGCGGTCATCTCGGCCATCGAGACCGTGGGGGACGTGTCGGGCATCACCAAGGGGGGTGCGGGCCGTGAGGCGACGGAGAAGGAAATCTCCGGTGCGACCTATGCGGATGGTCTTGGAACGGCCATTGGCGGCATTTTCGGCGGTCTGCCGAACACCTCGTTCAGCCAGAATGTCGGCCTGATCTCGATGACGGGCGTGATGAGCCGGCATGTGGTGACCTGCGGCGCGGTCTTCCTGATTGTCTGCGGTCTGATCCCCAAGGTGGGCGCAATCATCTCGACCGTGCCGATCACGGTGCTGGGTGGCGGCGTGATCGTGATGTTCGGCATGGTTGCGGCAGCGGGCATCAACATGCTTTCGGAAGTGAACTGGAACCGCCGCAACATGGTGATCTTCGCCGTGTCGCTTTCGGTCGGGCTCGGGCTTCAGATGGAGCCGGCAGCACTCCAGCACCTGCCGAAGACGGCGCAGATCCTGCTGACCTCCGGCCTGTTGCCGGCGGCATTCCTGGCCATCGTCCTTAACCTGATCCTGCCTGAAGAGGTCGGGGGCGAGAACGAAGCGTAAGCCGCACGCGTCTTCGGGGGCTTGCTCCCGAAGACGCAAAATGGTCGGGGCCGCGCGCTGTCAGGGGCGGATGACGGGCGGCGTTTCTGCGTTGCCGATGAAGACGGCGAGAATGCGGGCCGGCTTGTCGCCCACCACGCGGCCATTGTGCCAGGTGTTGAGCGCTTCGATGAAGCTGTCGCCGGCCTTGAAGGTCTTCTCTTCCTCGCCTTCGTACTGAATGGCGAGTTCACCTTCCAGAATGTGACCGAACAGGGGAACCGTGTGCATGTGACGCCCGGTTTCCTCGCCCGGCATCAGCGTGACCACGACCGCTTTCAGCTCGGCCTCGCCATTCGGGTAGATGAGCTTCTGATCAAGGATGGTGCTCTTCGTGTCGAGGAGCGGCTGGACCCGCTGATAATCAGCCTTCGGAGCCTGATCGTCGGCGCGGGCGGGCGTGTGCATTGACGCCAGCAATGCGGGGAGCACGAGAAGCCCCGCCATATCTCGTCTGTTCATGAAATAACCTTTTAAAACAAATATATAGTTGAATAAAAATGCCTCATTGAGGCGGCCGCCCTTGTAGCGGGTTCAGCCGCTGCGTCAATCGGGTTCTGGCTGTGACAGAGCGCCCACGGAAAGAATGCGCCGGAAAATGCGCACGAAAAAAAAGCGCCGCACAGGGGGCGCGACGCTTTTTTCTGAAAGGGATTTTTGGATCAGATGGAGAAACTGGTTCCGCAGCCGCAGGAGGCGACGGCGTTCGGGTTTCTGATCTGGAAGGACTGGCCGATCAGGTCGTCGACAAAATCGATCACCGAGCCGCCCATATAGACCAGCGAGAGATCGTCGATCAGGACGGTGGCTCCGTCCCGCTCGATGGCGTGGTCGTCCTCATTGCGCTCACCGACCAGGTCGAATGCATAGGAGAAACCGGAGCAGCCGCCGCCCTCGACGGACACGCGCAGGGCGATCTTGCCCGGCTCGTCCTTGAGGATGCTGGTAATGCGCCGGGCCGCAGCCTCGGTCAGTTCAACGCTCTTCATTTCCGTTCCCGCGTCCATGCCCATGGTGGTTGTCCTGACGGTCACCTTGCGTTCGTGTTCATGGAATAGGTATGAAGCCGCAGGCGGCAAGTCAACCTGAGCAACGCAGTCGGGTTTGTCCGAGTGGTGCAGTTGGGGTTGAAACAGCAACAGCGGCAGGCCTGAAACGGTCTGCCCCAACGGTGTGGCGGATCATGCACAGTGAACAGGGTTTGCGGGACATCGGCTTCGGGTATCGGCCAAGGGCGGTTTACGCCACGGACCCGGCGGCCTCGCGGGGGCGGCTTTTTCCAGAACCGGAAAGCCCGACACGAACGCCTTTTCAGCGCGACCGCGACAGGATCATCCATTCGACCGCTTTTCGCCGCCTGAAGCACAAGACGCAGGTTTTCATCGCCCATGAGGGCGACCATTACCGCACGCGGCTGACCCATTCCATCGAGGTGGCGCAGATCGCCCGTGCTCTGGCGCGGGCGCTGTGCTGTGACGAGGATCTGGCGGAAGCCATCGCGCTGGTTCACGATTTCGGCCACACGCCATTCGGCCATACGGGCGAAGATGCGCTCGACGAATGCATGGCGCGCTGGGGCGGGTTTGATCACAACGCACAGTCGCTGCGGATCGTGACGGAACTTGAGAACCGCTATGCCGAGTTCGACGGGTTGAACCTTTCCTGGGAAACGCTGGAAGGGCTGGTGAAGCACAATGGCCCGCTGATGGATGCACAGGGCAGGGGGCTCGAGGGGCCGGTGCCGCAGCCCATTCTGGATTATGTGGCGCGGCACGATCTGGAGCTGGCGCGCTATGCGGGCATCGAGGCCCAGTGCGCGGCCATTGCCGACGACATTGCCTATAACGCCCATGACATCGATGACGGTCTGCGCTCGGGCCTGCTCACGCTCGACATGATGGCGGGCGTTGGCCTGCCGGGAAGAATTCTGAGCGCGGTTGAGGAACGCTATCCCGATCTCGATCCGGTGCGGCGCGGGCATGAGCTGATGCGCCGGCAGATCACGGTGATGGTCGAGGATGTGATCGTGGCGTCAAGGCAGCGTCTGGAAGAACTGAAGCCCGCGAATGCGGACGATGTGCACGATGCGGGACAGACGATTGTGGCCTTCTCCGACGGCATGGCGGCGGATGAAAAGGAGCTGAAGCGCTTCCTTTACGCCAATCTCTACCGGCATGAGACGGTTGTGGCGGTGCGGGCCAATGCCGACCGCATCGTGAAGGACCTGTTCGACGCCTATTTCGACAATCCACGCCAAATGCCTGAGGGCTGGCGCGAGGGGCTGGATGTGGCACAAGACGCTGAAAAGGCGCGGCATGTGGCCGATTTTCTGGCCGGCATGACCGACACCTACGCGGTGAAGGAACATCGACGTCTGTTTGACCAGACTCCTGAATTGAGCTAGTGCCAACCGCAATTCCGCCACCGGGCGGACGGTACCTTTCAACCGAACCTTTTTCAGGACATCGTCCATGAACATTTTCGCCGATTTTTCGGATCGGGTCGCAAAGACCATTGAAGCCCTTGGCCTGCAGGCCAGCAACGGTGAGCCGCTTGACCTTTCGCGCGTCGCCGTGGAGCCGCCGCGAGACGCCAGCCATGGCGATGTGGCGACCAATGCAGCCATGGTGCTGGCGAAGGCCGTTGGCGACAATCCGCGCGCGCTGGGCGAGAAGATCGCCAAGGCGTTCGAGGCCGATCCGGATGTGGCGGTTGCCTCCGTGGCCGGTCCCGGCTTCGTGAACCTGAAGCTGAGCGACAGCTTCTGGCAGGCGCGGCTTGGCGAAATGCTCGACCTGGGCACGAATTATGGCCGTTCGCAGCTCGGCAGGGGCGAGAAGGTGAACGTGGAATATGTGTCGGCCAACCCGACCGGCCCGATGCATGTGGGCCATTGCCGCGGCGCGGTGGTTGGCGATGCGCTGGCCAATCTGCTCGATTTCGCCGGTTATGACGTGGTGCGCGAGTACTACATCAACGATGCGGGCGTGCAGATCGACGTGCTCGGCCAGTCGGTCATGGTGCGCTACCGCGAGGCCCTTGGCGAGAACATCGGCGAAATCCCCGCAGGTCTCTATCCGGGCGATTACCTGAAGCCGGTCGGCAAGGCGCTGGCGGACGAATATGGCACCCGGCTTCTGGAAATGCCGTCCGCAGACGCGATGGCGATCGTCAAGGACAGGACGGTCGAGAGCATGATGCAGATGATCCGCGACGATCTCGCCGCGCTGAACATCCGCCACGACGTGTTCTTCTCCGAACGTTCGCTGCATGAGGGCAATGGCGGGGCGATCCGTTCCGCGATCAACGATCTGACCATGAAGGGCCATGTCTACAAGGGCAAGCTGCCGCCGCCGAAGGGGCAGAAGCCGGAAGACTGGGAAGACCGCGAGCAGACCCTGTTCCGCTCCACCGAAGTGGGCGATGACATCGACCGTCCGTTGATGAAGTCGGATGGCAGCTTCACCTATTTTGCCGCCGACGTGGCCTATATGAAGGACAAGTTGGATCGTGGCTTCGAGCATATGATCTATGTGCTGGGCGCTGATCACAGCGGTTATGTGAAGCGGCTTCAGGCCGTGGCGCGGGCGCTGGCCGAAGACAAGGTGGAGCTGACGGTGCTGCTTTGCCAGCTCGTGAAGCTGTTCCGTGGCGGCGAGCCGGTGCGCATGTCCAAGCGGGCAGGCGAGTTCGTGACCCTGCGCGAGGCGGTGGACGAGGTCGGGCGTGATCCGATCCGTTTCATGATGCTCTATCGCAAGAACGATGCGCCGCTCGACTTCGACTTCCAGAAGGTGACCGAGCAGTCCAAGGACAATCCGGTCTTTTACGTGCAGTATGCATCTGCGCGCAGCCACTCGGCTTTCCGCCAGGCGAGCGAGCAGCTGGGCATTGCGGAATTCGGTCGCGAGGAGATGAAGGCGCAGCTTTCGAAGCTTTCCGACGAGGGCGAAATGGCGCTTGTACGCAAGCTCGCCGAGTACCCGCGTCTGGTCGAAAGTGCAGCCCAGGCGATGGAGCCGCACAGGCTGGCATTCTACCTCTACGACCTGGCGAGCCTCTTCCACGCTCAGTGGAATCGCGGCAGCGAGACAGACGACTTACGTTTTGTTAAGGTTAACGATCCAGAATTGACCTACGCCAGACTGGGTCTGGTGCAGGCAGTTCGTGATGTACTCACATCCGGACTTGCGTTGATCGGGGCCGAGGCGCCTTCAGAGATGCGCTAATCTCATCCCGAAAGGGGTGCGATCGTCTGTCACCTTTTGCCCACATTGCGCTGGTACCCGACAATTGTATGACGTCGCGGGCGTCTACCGAGTGTGAGTGCGGAAAAAGGTATGGCAGATCATAGCCCGAACCAACGTGCGGATAGCGCCGTTTTTGCTGATGATGACCCGTTTGCGGAACTGACCCGCATTATGGGGCATGATCCACGGCGCGCCGAGGATTCTGGCAATGCAGCAGGGCAGGAGGGCGATGATCTCGCCCTCGAGCTTGAGAACGAGCTGCTGGGCGACCTGGCGGAGTTTTCCGACGAGGTTCGCGAAGAACCGGCCGAAGACCTCAGCCGTCCGGAAATGCAGACGCAGGACTGGCGCTTCGAAGCGCCGCCAGCGGCTGAAGAGCCCGGAGCGATGGAGCAGGAGCCCGAAGTGGATCTTGCCTCCGACATGGCAAATGAACTCGACGAGACCTTTGCGGCGAGCTTTGAGAGCGAAATGCGCCTCGAGCCCGTGGAGGAAGCCGTGTCGGCAGACGTTTCCGCTTCCCCGGCCGCATCCATGGCAGAGCCTGAACCGTCGTTTGAACCTTCCATGGAGCGCGAGCCGGTGGCCGCTGCTCAGGAGCCGGGGCAGGTTTCGCAGCACGATGCGTTTGCAGCGCCCGAGGCTCCCGAGGCCCGTCAGGGCCATGAAGCGCCTCCGGCTTTTGACCCGCACGATATCGAACAGCATTTTTCCGAGTTCGACATTGATGCGAGCGCCCGTGAGTTTGCGTCCTTCGCTGCGGAAGAGCAGCAGCCCATCGAGGAAAGCGCGCCGGAGCCAGCCGAGGAGCCGGTCGTAACGTTCGATGAGAGCGATTTTGCACAGCTCGACAATGACCTTGAAGCTTCGCTTGCAGCCGACAACTGGCAGGTGAGCGACGTATCCGCTCAGCCGGTCGAATCAGACGCGGCCGATACGCGTTACGTGCACGCACAGCCCCTGCACACACAGTCCATGCACTCCCAGCCCATGGTCACGCAACCCATGAACGTGCAGCCAGAGCAGACGGTCGAGACCGACATCACGTCTTCCGCCACTCCCACTGGAGCGGGCGTTGAGGACGAGGACATGTTCCCGGAGCCCGACGCCTGGGCAAGCATGCCTTCTGAGGACACGGATACGGCGGATGCCGTTGCCGGGGATGTTCCATCGACATTCTCCGAAATCGACGTGCCGCCAGCCACCGACATTTCGGCGGCTCTTGCCGACGCCGTTCGGGTTTCGGGCGGTGCGGATCCCTATCTTTCGCCTCAGGCCTTCGCAAATTCCGTTGCGCAGGGGGCTGAAAAGTCTGGTACTGTCGATGCAGACATGGCCGGCGATGACCATGATTTTGCGGCCAGTCTCGAACAGCAACTGGCTGCGGGGGCTCTTGCGGAAGAGGAGGTGGCGGAACCCGTCATGGAGCCGCAGAGAGAACCGACCCCCGAAACGAGCTTCGACTGGGGTGATCTTGATTTTGGAGCGCCCGAGGCCCTCCAGTCTGTCGAGACGCATGAGCCAGTCGCGCCCGAGGCAACCGAGACCACACCGGCATCGTCCATTCCGTTCTGGCAGCAGCCTGAAGAGCCGCAGCCGAATGTGAGCTATGGTGGCGGCAGCGAAGCCAGCACGCCGTTCATCGATACGGTCGATGTTCCCGGCAATGAGCGCGTTCCCGTTACCGATTCCGCCCACATCCCGGAATTCGTGAGCGAGCCGGAGCATGCGCCGGCAGCCGAGGCGGATGATCTGGAACTGGCGCTGGCGCGTGCTTTCGGCGATAGCGAGAGCCTGCCCGAGCGTGCAGAGACCAGAAGCGCGGCCGAGGAAACGCCGGCATCGTCCATTCCCAGAGACGCCTATGCCGCAGCTGCCCTTGAGGGCGATGAGCCGCGGCGTCCGCAGGACGATTTCGACTTCGAGACGGCCTTTGCCGACAGCTTTGCCGAAACCGGCGAGTTCGACGATGATTTCGCTGCGGGCAGGGATGCCGGTGCGGCGGTTTCCGGTCGTGCGGAAGCTGCGGATGGATTTGCCCCGGCCATGACGCCCTGGGACGAGCCCGTCGACGAATTTACGCCGGCAGAACAGGCGGCAGCGCCCGCAGCGGCAGCTGCTGCGGCTGCGGCCTCGCGCTCCAACCCGCTCAAGAGCCGTCGCAACACGCTGATCGCGGCTGCGGTTGGTGGTGTCGCCGTGGTTGGCGCGATTGCCTTCTTCGCACTGGGATCCGGTGGCGGCGATGACAACACGGCCCCGGCGGTGGTTCGCGCGGACAATGACCCGGTCAAGGTGAAGCCTGAAAACCCGGGCGGCCAGCAGGTCCCCAATCAGGACAATCAGGTCTATCAGCGTGTGACCGGTGGTGAGACGGACAGCGATCCCGCGCAGGAGCGCCTGGTGTCCACGGCAGAGGAGCCCGTCGAGGTTCCGCTTGCCGCACCGAAGTCGGAAGAACGTCTTGATCCGAATGCAGGTGACACCGCAGCGCCGACCAGTGAGCCGGTGACGGCAATGACCCCGCGCCGCGTGCGCACCATGGTGGTTCGTCCCGACGGAACGATTGTTCCGCGCGAGCCGGAAGCTCCGGTGCAGACGGCGACGGAAACGGCGGGCGCGCCTGCTGCGACCGGCAATGCACAAGAGGTTGCGCCTGACGCAAGGCTGGCGGCAGCCGGTGAGAATGCGCCTGTTTCCGGCACAGCCCAGACGGGTGCCGGCGAAACGGCCGCCGCCCCGAATGTGCAGGCGCCGGTGCCGACATCGCGGCCTGCAGCGCCGGCGGCGCCGCAGCAGCCAGCTGCACAGCAGCAGTCTTCGCAGGTGGCCGCAGCCCCGAGCCAGCCGACGCAGCCTGTCGCACAGGCTCCGGCTCCCGCACCGGTAACCACCGGTACGGATGGCTGGTCGGTGCAGATTTCTTCGCAGCCGACCGTGGAAGCGGCGCAAAAATCCTATCAGGACATGGCGCAGCGCTACGGGAACCTGCTGACCGGCAAGGGCGTGAACATCGTCAAGGCGGAGATCGCAGGGAAGGGCACTTACTATCGTGTGCGCATTCCTTCTTCTTCGAAGGACGATGCAATCCGTCTCTGCTCGCAGCTGAAATCGGCTGGCGGAAGCTGCTTCGTCTCGAAGTAGGTTTCGCAGACACTCCAGTCAAAACCGCCGCCATTGCGCGGCGGTTTTTTGTTTTCTTTTCCAGATTCGTGCGCCCGGCTATCCTGTGAGCATGAGCGAATCAAAATCCATGATCCTCGGCGCGACCGGGACCAAGCTGACGGCGGACGAAATCGCCTTCTATCGAAACGAGCGTCCCTGGGGGTTCATCCTCTTCGCGCGCAATATCGCGGAGGCCGGGCAGCTGAGTGACCTTGTCGCCTCCATGCGCGACAGCGTCGGGCGGCCGGATGCGCCGGTTTTCATCGATCAGGAAGGCGGAAGGGTGCAGCGGCTGCGACCGCCCATGGCCGCCAATTATCCGACGGCTTCGGAGCTTGGCAGGATTTACGACAAGGATCCCGAGGCCGGCGTGCGCGCTGCCTGGCTGATGTCGCGTCTGCACGCGATGGACCTTAAGCGCTACGGCATTACCGCTGACTGTCTGCCGGTTCTCGATGTGCCGATCGCCGGCGCGCATGACGTGATCGGCGACCGCGCCTATGCGCATGATCCAGAGGCCGTGATTGCGCTCGGACGCGCGGCCAGTGACGGCCTGATGGCCGGTGGCGTGCTGCCGGTGATGAAGCATGTGCCCGGTCACGGGCGCGCGTTCTGCGACAGCCACAAGGCGCTGCCGGAGGTGACGGCCTCGCTGGACGAGCTGCGCGCGCATGATTTCGTGCCGTTCAAGGCGCTTGCCGATCTGCCCATGGCCATGACCGCGCATATCGTTTTCCACGCCATCGATGCGGAGCGTCCGGCGACCACTTCCGAGAAGGTGGTGCAGGAGATCATTCGCGGCGAAATCGGCTTTGACGGGCTTTTGATGAGCGATGACGTCTCGATGCACGCACTTTCTGGGGATTTCTCGGATCGTGCGGAAGCAATCCTTGCGGCAGGCTGTGATCTCGTCCTTCACTGTCACGGCATCATGCCGGAAATGAAGGCCGTCGCCGAAAAAGCGCCGGAATTGTCGGGCAAGAGCCTGGAGCGTGCGAACCGCGCCATGGCGTACCTGACACCGGGTGACGACACTGAAGAATTGGCCGCGCGGGCGGAATTCGAGCAATGCTTCGCGGCGGTCGCCTGATGATAGGAACCACAACGCTTGGCGCAGAGTGCTGAAAAGACAGCCGTCAAACCGGCTCCCATGGAGAAGCTGTGGGACGACAAACCCGATGATCACGGGGTGTCGGAGCCTGCGCTGACGGTCGATGTGGCGGGCTTTGAAGGCCCGCTCGATCTGTTGCTGCATCTGGCGCGTACACAGAAGGTGGATCTGGCGCGCATTTCCGTTCTGGCGCTCGCCGAGCAGTACATCGCCTTCATCGAACAGGTGCGCAAGATGCGCCTGGAGCTGGCCGCCGACTATCTGGTGATGGCGGCCTGGCTTGCCTATCTGAAATCGCGCCTGCTGATCCCCAAGAAGCCCGAGGACGAAGAACCGACGGGTGAGGAGATGGCGGCCCTTCTGCAGTTTCGCCTGAAACGGCTTGAGGCGATGCGTGATGCGGCAGCGCGGCTCGTGAACCGCAACCGGCTTGGCCGGGATGTGTTTGCGCGCGGCATGCCCGAGCCGGTGATCGTGCAGAAGCAGAGCGCTTTCTCCGCTTCGCTCTATGATCTTCTGACGGCCTATGCTGCGCAGCGCCAGCGGCGCGCGGTGACCAATGTGCGGATCGCCAAGCGCGGCGTCTGGTCCCTGAAGCAGGCGCGCGACATTCTGGTGCGGATGATCGGCGATTTTGGCGACTGGACGGCGCTCGATCATTTTCTGATCCGTTACATGACCAATGCCGAGGAGCGGGCGACCGCGACGGCCAGTTCGTTTGCCGCTTCGCTGGAGCTGGTGCGCGAAGGCGCACTGGAAATCCGGCAGCAGGAGGCTTTTGCGCCCATCTATATGCGCACGGGCAAGAAGGCTCCCGCCAGCCTGTTCGAGGGCTATGATGACTGAAAACAGCAATGTGGTTCCGTTTGTCGCCAATGACGGCGATGAGGAAAGGGAAGAGAGCAAGTCTGTTTCGCCGCATCTGGTGGAAGCCAAGCGCATGGTCGAAGCGATCATCTTTGCCAGCGCCGAACCGGTGCCCGAGCGGGCGCTGGTCGAGCGGCTTCCACAGGGTACGGATGTTGCCGAGGCGCTGGAAGCACTGCGCAGCGACTATGAAAAGCGCGGCATCAATCTGGTTCGCGTGGAAGATTGCTGGGTGTTTCGCACGGCGAGCGATCTTTCCTTCCTGATGAGCCGCAATGCGGTCCAGCAGCGCAAATTGTCGCGCGCCGCGCTCGAGATGCTCGCGGTCATCGCCTACCACCAGCCGGTGACGCGGGCGGAGATCGAAGAAATCCGTGGTGTCGAGACCTCCAAGGGCACGCTCGACATTCTGCTGGAGACGGGCTGGGTGAAGATGCGCGGTCGCCGCCGCACGCCCGGACGGCCCGTAACCTACGGAACCAGCACGGAATTTCTCGACCATTTCGGTCTGGCGGAACTGCGTGATCTGCCGGGGATCGAAGAGTTGAAGGGCGCGGGGCTGCTTTCTGCCCGCATGCCGGCCAATTTTGCCGTTCCCCAGCCCATGACAGATCCCGATGAACTCACAGAAGATGAAGATCCGTTGACGGATATCGATCTGGAAGAGCTCGGTCTGTTGACACCGCTCGCAGAGGATGATTGACGGAAGGTCCGCGGGACAGGGGCCGCCTGCGATCCATCCAGGGATACCGGTGCATGGACAGTAAGAAGCAAAGTTCGGCGCGCAGGACAGCCGGCGTCAGCTTTGCGGCGCGTCTCTCCTTCAAGAACATCAGCCATTCCTACGCTTCGGGCGGGCAGACGCTGCGCGATGTTTCGCTTTCGGCCGAGCCGGGCGAGGTGCTGTGCCTTCTTGGGCCTTCCGGCTCCGGCAAGACGACGCTTCTGCGCATTGCCGCCGGCATCGAGGCGCAGCGCGCCGGGCAGGTGTTCCTCAATGAGCGGGAGATTGCGGGGCCGGATGTCTTCCTGCCGCCGGAGAAACGCTCCATCGGCCTGGTGTTCCAGGATTTCGCGCTGTTCCCGCATCTGACGATTCTCGACAATGTGCGCTTTGGCCTGACAGCCCTGTCGGGCGGCGAGGCGCGGCAGGAGGCGATGAACGCGCTGGAGCGTGTCGGGCTCGACGGCTATGCCGACGCCTATCCACATGTCCTGTCGGGCGGTGAGCAGCAGCGTGTTGCGCTGGCGCGCGCGCTTGCGCCGCGTCCGGCGGTTCTCCTGATGGACGAGCCGTTTTCCGGGCTCGATTCGCGCCTGAAGGACAATGTGCGCGCCGAAACGCTTGCGATCCTGCGCCAGAGCCGCGCCACGGCGGTTGTGGTGACGCATGACGCCGAGGAGGCCATGCGCATGGGCGACCGGATAGCCCTGCTCAAGGATGGCGGGCTGGTGCAGGTGGGCACCGCCGAAGAACTCTATCACCGTCCTGCCGATCTTTTCGTTGCGGGTTTCTTCTCCGAGATCAACGAATTCGAGGGGCGGGTTTATGCAGGCGCGGTGGAAACGCCGCTTGGACGTTTTCCCGCCGATGGGCTGGAAGAGGGGGCTGCGGCAACGGTCGCGGTGCGCCTTTCCGGCTTCCAGGTGGACCAGAAGGGCGGGGCCGTTCCTGCCCGCATCATCTCGCGCCGGTTCCTCGGGGTGGTGGAATTTCTCGAACTCGCCATTCCCGGCGCGGATCATCATGTCCGGGCGCGTGTGCGCTGTGGACATCTGGAGCCGGGCGTGCGCGATATATGGCTGAATGTCGTCCCGAGCGATGTGCTTGTGTTTGCGAGACAATCGTTTGAACAATCGGGCGAAAGCGCATAAATCAAATCAATGGCAATTGGTGAAAGAGACTGATCATGGGTTCCTTTTCAATCTGGCACTGGCTCATCGTGCTCGTCGTGGTGCTGCTCCTCTTTGGTCGCGGCAAGATCCCCGAGCTGATGGGTGACATGGCCAAGGGCATCAAAAGCTTCAAGAAGGGCATGTCCGACGATGACGAGGACACGACCAAGACGGTCGAGCATCAGGCTGACGAGCCGGTGAAGGACGCAAGCAAGCCGAACAAGAAGAAGTCCGGCTGATTCGGCGCTGATGCGCTGCGGATAAACTTCCTGCCCCTCTTTCCGGTGACTTATGTTTGATCTTGGCTGGCCCGAAATCATGGTGATCGCCATCGTCCTGATCGTCGTGGTCGGGCCGAAGGACTTGCCGCGTATGCTGCGCTCATTCGGGCGCACGACGTCCAAATTGCGCAGCATGGCTGGCGATTTCCGCAAGCAGTTCGATGAAGCGCTGCAGGAAGCCGAGCTTGATGACGTGAAGTCTATCGTGGACGACGCGCGCAAGCTCGATCCGCGCAACGAGATCAAGAAGCACCTGAACCCTCTGGAGCAGGTGGGACGTGATATTCGTTCCGGGCTGGATGAGGCCATGAAGCCGCAGGCGGCAAAGTCAGGGCCTCCGGCCTCGACCGAGACGCATGCGGCGGAACCGGCCAAGGCCGGGGCAACCCGCATGCCGGGCGAGGGGAAGGCTGGAGCCGCCAAGGCTCCGGCGAAGTCCACGTCTGCCAAGACGTCGCCGAAGGCTACTTCAACAAAGGCGGCGTCGACGAAGGCGGCTGCAAAGCCGAGAGCGGCAGCCAAGCCGAAGGCCGCCAGCAAGACCACTGCGGCTGGCGCGGCGAAGCGTCCGGCCACCAAGAAGACCAGCGGAGCCTAATGTCGTGAACGCCGAACGAGACGACGACATCGATCAGTCTTCCGCCCCGCTGATGGATCACCTGATCGAGCTGCGTTCGCGGCTCATCTGGGCGATCGGAGGGTTCTTCGTGGCCTTTCTGGTCTGCTTCTTCTTCGCCAAGCAGATCTTCAACCTGCTGGTGATTCCGTTCCAGTGGGCGACCCTGTGGGCCGGTCTCGACGCGGACAAGGTGGACTTGATCTACACCGCGCCGCAGGAATTCTTCTTTACCCAGATCAAGCTGGCCATGTTTGGCGGCCTGGTGATCGCCTTCCCGGTGATCGCCATGCAGATCTACAAGTTTGTCGCGCCGGGGCTTTACCGCAACGAGCGCCGCGCGTTCATTCCGTTCCTGATTGCCTCGCCGATCCTGTTCCTGATCGGCGCTGCACTCGTCTATTTTTTCTTCACGCCGATGGTGATGTGGTTCTTCCTGTCCATGCAGCAGGTGGGGCCTGACAACACGGTGCAGATCTCTCTGCTGCCCAAGGTTTCGGAGTATCTCGGCCTGATCATGACGCTGATCCTGTCCTTCGGCCTCGTGTTCCAGCTTCCGGTCGTGACGACGCTCATGGCGCGGGTGGGCCTTCTGACCTCGACCGGGCTTGCCGACAAGCGCAAATACGCCATCGTGGCGGCTTTCGTGGCTGCGGCGATCCTCACGCCGCCGGATCCGGTGAGCCAGATCGGCCTTGCGCTTCCGACCATCCTTCTCTACGAAATTGCCATCTGGGCCGCCCGCATGGTCGAGCGCCAGCGCGAGAAGGAAGCGAACGCGCAGGACGACACCGGCGAGACGGACCAGCCGACCGCCTAGATCAGCAGGTCATTTCCTGTCTGTCCCGGGGCGGTTCACTGCAATCTCTCCGCGATTGGAAATCAGACATGCTCGACATCAAATGGATTCGCGAGAACCCGCAGGCGCTGGACGAAGCGCTCAAAAAGCGCGGCGCGGACCCTGAAAGTGGGAAGCTCCTGGCGCTTGACGAAGCGCGCCGCCAGCACCTGACGAAGCTTCAGGAGGCGCAGGAGCGCCGCAATGCCGCCTCCAAGGAAATCGGCAAGGCCATGGCATCCGGCGACAAGGACCTCGCCGAGAAGCTGAAGGCCGAAGTGTCTGAGCTGAAGAGTTTCGTTCAGGATGGCGAGGCTGAAGAGCGCCGCCACGACGCCGCGCTCAACGATGCGCTGGCGCGTGTTCCCAACATCCCGCTCGAAGACGTGCCGGTTGGCGCGGACGAAAACGACAATGTCGAAGTGCGCAGGCATGGCGAGCCGAAGCACGCCAGCTGGTCGAAAGAGCATTTCGAGATCGGCGAGGCGCTCGGCCTGATGGATTTCGAGCGCGCGGCAAAGCTTTCGGGCTCGCGCTTCACGGTGCTATCCGGCCAGCTTGCCCGCCTTGAGCGCGCGCTTGGCCAGTTCATGCTCGACCTGCACACGCAGGAGCATGGCTACACGGAAGTGCAGCCGCCGCTTCTGGTGCGAGACGATGCGATGTTTGGCACCGGGCAGTTGCCGAAGTTCACCGAGGACCTGTTCCGCGCCGGTGACGATCACTGGCTGATCCCGACGGCTGAGGTCTCGCTCACCAATCTCGTGCGCGAGGAAATTCTGGAAGGCGACAAGCTGCCGCTGCGCTTTACCGCGCTGACGCCGTGCTTCCGTTCGGAAGCGGGTTCTGCGGGACGCGACACGCGCGGCATGCTGCGCCAGCACCAGTTCTACAAGGTCGAGCTGGTCTCGATCACCGATGCCGAAACATCGATTGACGAGCATGAGCGCATGACGGCCTGTGCCGAGACCGTGCTGAAGAAGCTCGACCTGCCTTACCGGACCATGGTTCTGTGCACGGGCGATATGGGCTTCGGTGCACGCAAGACCTACGATCTGGAAGTCTGGCTGCCGGGGCAGAACGCCTATCGTGAAATCTCGTCCTGCTCGGTCTGTGGCGATTTCCAGGGGCGTCGCATGAATGCGCGCTACCGTGCGGCCGGCGAGAAGCAGACCCGCTTCGTGCACACGCTCAACGGTTCGGGAACGGCTGTTGGCCGTGCGCTGATCGCGGTTCTGGAAAATTACCAGAATGAGGACGGCAGTGTCACGATACCGTCAGCCCTCAAACCCTATATGGGCGGCCTGGAGAAAATCGAAGCATCGAAGGATTGAGACTTTGCGCATTCTGTTGACCAATGACGATGGCATTCACGCAGAAGGACTGGCGACGCTGGAGCGTATCGCCCGCACTTTGAGCGATGATGTCTGGGTTGTGGCGCCCGAAACCGACCAGTCGGGCTTTGCCCATTCGCTGTCATTGTCGGAGCCGCTCAGGATGCGCAAGATCGATGACAGGCATTTTGCCTTACGCGGCACGCCCACCGATTGCGTTATCATGGGCGTGCGGCATGTGATGGACACGCCGCCGGACCTGATCCTGTCCGGCGTTAACAACGGCACCAACATTGCCGATGACGTGACCTATTCGGGAACCGTGGCCGGTGCGATGGAAGGGACGCTTCTGGGCATTCCGTCCTTTGCGCTGAGCCAGGCCTACGACTTCACCGACGAAAGCCGCTACATTCCCTTCGGCACCGCCGAGGCGCTTGCGCCGCCGCTTCTGAAGAAGCTGATCGACCGGCCCATGCCCGAAGGCGTTCTGATCAACATCAACTTCCCCAATTGTGCGCCGGAAGACGCCAAGGGCACTCTGGTGACCGCACAGGGCAAGATGGTGCACGGGCTGAACGTGGAAGAGCGCCGCGACGGGCGCAACTATCCCTATTACTGGCTGCGCTTCGGCCGTCAGCAGGCCGATATTCGCCAGGGCAGCGATCAGGCGGCGATCCGTGACGGCTATGTTTCGGTGACGCCGCTGCATCTCGACCTGACGGCGCATGAAGTGCGTGACCAGCTTTCCAAGGCTCTGGCATGAACGAAGCGGGGCAGGAGCGCGAGAGCTTTGCCGCGTTCATGCTGCGCATGCGCGCACGCGGAATTGGCGGCAAGGAGCTCTTTGCCGCCATGGAGGCGACGCCGCGCGCGGGCTTTCTTCCATCGGAATGGTATGCGGCGGCGTGGTCGCAGCGCATGGTGCCGATTGCCTGTGGCGAGGCCATAGAAGGCTGCGACCTGCAGGCAAGGGCCATCGATGCGCTGGAACTCTCTTCCGGGCACCGCGTGCTGGAGATCGGCACGGGGTCGGGCTTCACCGCTGCGGTGATCGCGAGGCTGGCGGGCCGGGTCCTCACGCTCGACCGTTACAAGACGCTTGGTGTGGAAGCACAATTGCGCTGGGAGAATCTGGGCCTCACCAATGTGTCGGCCCGGCATGCAGACGGTTGCGAAGGCGCACCCTCCGACGGGCCGTTCGACCGAATCATCGTGTGGGCCGCTTTCGATGAATTGCCGCGCCGTTTCGTCGACCAGCTTGCCACCGGCGGCATTATGGTCGCGCCAATCGGACCGGGCGACGATGTGCAGATGATGACGAAACTGGCCAAGGTTGGCAGTCGTTTCGAGCGCACAGACCTTGAAAACGTGCGGTTACAGCCTCTTTTCAAAAGCGCTGCCGAGGCCATCTGACGCCCCCGGCAAGGGGCGTTCATCTCAAAATCTCCCCGCAGCTTAACCGCTGAGTAACATTAACGCGATTTAATTGCCCGTGTTCAGGTATTGGGTACGCGGGTAGTCACATGCGTTGCATTACACGGAGTTTCGATCGCGCTATGTTGCGCGGAGCCGCTGTCATTTTGATGGGCGGCGTTGCGGCAGGATGCAGTTCCGATGTGTCCCGCTTCAAGTCCAGCGATTTTGCAGATGCACGGTCGACCAACCGGGCGGTGGCCATGGCCCCTGCCAGCCAGCCCTATCCGGGCGATGTCGGCGGTGTTGACACCACCTACACGGGTTCGATCAGCCGTCAGGGCTCCAGCCCGCGGCCGAACGGTCTCGTGGGCGGTGCCGTCAGCCAGCCTCTGCCCGCGCCGACCAACACACCGGTTCGCGCAGCGACCCGGCCGGTGGACCTGACCAATCAGACCGCTTCCAACGTACAGCGCCAGGCGCTTCCCGCGCCGTCGCAGCCGCAGCCGGCACGCGTTGCCGCAGCGCCCGTGCCGGCGCAGCCGCAGCTTGACCGCACGTCGACCGGATCGGTGACGCGCCAGCCTGCGCAGACCGGGCAGGGCGGCGGCCAGACGATCACGGTGCGCGAAGGCGAGACGGTGTTCAACCTGTCGCGCCGGTTCGGTGTGCCGGTTGCCGCCATTCTCGGCGCAAACAATCTTTCCAGCGCATCGCAGCTGCGCACGGGACAGACGCTGATGATCCCGAGCTATGCCTATTCGGGCAATGCACCGGCTGCCGCATCTGACAATGGTGCGGCCACGCAGCGTCAGGCCGCTGCGCCGCAGCCTGTTCCCAATGAGCCGACGCCTCAGAGAGAGCCGCAGGAGCGCCTTGCGGTTCTGCGCGAGACGCCGCGACCCAAGCCGCGCCCGCAGGGTTCTGAAACGAACAATGCCGCGAGCAACGCCAATACGAACAGCCAGACGGCGCCGGTGCAGGCCAAGACGGCTTCTGCCGGTTCCTACACCGTGGTTTCGGGCGACACGCTTTACGGCATTGCCCGCAAGACGGGTGCGAGCGTCGCGAACATCAAGGCGGCCAATGGTCTTGCCGATGGTTATCTGAAGGTCGGTCAGATTCTGACCATCCCGTCCGGCAATGTGAGCCAGCCGACGCAGGTTGCAGCGGCTCCGAAGACGGTTGACCGCACGACGACCAGCGCCACGACGCGCGATCCTGCACCGGTGGTGAAAACCTCGACGCAGGCTCAGACACAGGTTGCCGCCGTGGCGAAGCAGAGCAATGAAGTTGCGCCGGACTCGACCGGCATCGGCAAGCTGCGCTGGCCCGCGCGTGGTCGAATCATCTCGGACTTCGGCAGCACCTCGGGTTCCGTGCGCAATGACGGCATCGACATTGCCGTTCCGGCAGGCACGCCGGTCAAGGCAGCCGAAAACGGCGTCGTGATCTATGCCGGCGACGGGCTGAAGGAATTCGGCAACACGGTTCTGGTGCGCCATGACAACGGCATGGTGACGGTTTACGGCCATGCCAGCGCGCTTCGGGTGAAGCGTGGCGAGAAGGTGCGGCGCGGTCAGGAAATCGCCCTGTCGGGCATGAGCGGCAGCGCCGAGCGTCCGAAACTGCACTTCGAAGTGCGCAAGGACGCCACGCCGGTCAATCCGACGGGTTATCTGGAATAGACGTTCCCTGAATAACGAGAAAAAAGCTGCGGCCTGCCAGACCTCCGGTCAGGCTGCCTCTTTGACCCGCCCGAAAGGGCGGGTTTTTTATTGAGGCGAAGCGTTGGGTCGGGGGGGGGGGACGCCTTAGGCGTCGAGACGCTTGCCGAGGCGGCCGGCGAGATCCTGAATGAACTGCCAGGCGACGCGGCCCGAACGGCTGCCGCGCGTGGTGGCCCATTCGAGTGCTTCGGCGCGCAGGCGCTCCGGATCGATCTCGAGGCCGTAATGGGCGACATAGCCGTCGATCATCGCCAGATATTCGTCCTGCGAGCATTTGTGGAAGCCGAGCCAGAGGCCGAAACGGTCTGACAGGGAAACCTTTTCTTCGACGGCTTCCGACGGGTTGATGGCCGTCGAGCGCTCATTCTCGATCATGTCGCGCGGCAAGAGGTGCCGCCGGTTGGAGGTGGCGTAGAGGATGACATTGGCGGGCCTGCCTTCAACGCCGCCTTCCAATGCTGCCTTGAGCGATTTGTAGGAGGCGTCATTCTGGTCGAAGGACAGATCGTCGCAGAAAAGGATGAAGCGGAACGGCGCGGCTTTCAGGAAAGCCATGAGCTGCGGCAGGGTCTCGATGTCCTCGCGATGGATCTCCACCAGCTTCAGCGGTGGCTGGCCGGCAGGGGCGGCGCGGTTGATCTCGGCATGGACGGCTTTCACCAGCGACGACTTGCCCATGCCGCGCGCGCCCCACAGAAGCACGTTGTTGGCGGGAAGGTCGCGGGCAAAGCGCTCGGTGTTGTCGGCCAGGATATCGCGCACGCGGTCGACGCCGCGAATCAGCGAAAGCTCCACGCGATTGACCTTTTCGACGGGATCCAGCGTCCGGCGCTCCGCATTCCAGACAAAACAGTCGGCTTCCTCGAAGCGCGGCGGCTCGGGCTGCTGCGGGGTGAGGCGGGCGATCGTATCGATCAGCCGGTCGAGTTTCTCGGACAGCGCTTCGATGGTGTTTTCGGACATGATTTCCTCGCAAAGCTCATGCGCAGACGGGTTGCGTACCGTACGGTACGGTTCTTCCATAAGGGGGCGGGATTTGCAAGTGCGGGAGGCGGCGCGGGGGAGTGTATTGCCGGACGCAGCGTCAGATGTCTGCGCATAAGCGGCCTTGCGGGCCTGTGCACACTGCGCCAACAGTTGCAATGAAGGGGTGAAAGTCTATATTCCGGCCACATTTATGACCAGCCGGACGTCCGGCAGATATCAGGAGTTTTCGATGTTCATCACCCCGGCATACGCACAGGCTGGCGCAGGCGGAGCGCCCGACATCTTTGTCAGCATTCTGCCCTTCGTTCTGATCTTCGTGATCATGTATTTCCTCATCATCCGTCCGCAGCGCCAGCAGATGAAGAAGCGCGCCGAGATGCTGTCGGCTGTTCGTCGTGGCGACACGGTGGTGACGGGCGGCGGCCTGGTCGGCAAGGTGAGCAAGGTCATCAATGACAGCGAGCTCGAAATCGACCTGGGCGGCGGCAACAAGGTTACGGCCGTGCGCTCCATGCTCGCAGAGGTTCGCGTGAAGGGTGAGCCGGTTGCAGACAACAAGCAGCCCGCCAAGAAATAACCGCAATATGACGTGATTGCCGGGAAGGGCCGGCAAAAACGGCCCTCCCAACCTGAACAGACGAGGCCCCATGCTACACTTCTCGCGCTGGCAAACGATACTTATCTGGCTGGCCGTGGCGCTTGGCGTCGCCTACGCGGCGCCGAACATCATTCCGGCATCCTATTTGTCCTCCATGCCGAGCTGGGCGCCTTCGCGGCCAATGACGCTGGGCCTCGACCTTCAGGGCGGTTCGCACATTCTTCTCCAGATCGAGAAGAAGGAGCTGATCGAGGAGCGCATCGTTACGACGCGCGACGACATCCGCCGTACGCTGCGTGACAAGCGGATCGGCTATACCGGCCTCACCGGTTCGGGCCAGAGCGTGCAGGTGCGCATTCGCGACGCCGCTCAGATACCCGAAGCCAAGGAGGCTCTGCGCGAGCTGACACAGCCGGTGAATTCCGGCCTGTTCAGTGGCGGCACGGTGACCGAGCTTGCGCTCACCGAACCGGAGCCGGGCCTTCTGCGCTTCACGCTGACGGAAGACGGTATCAACTACCGTGTGTCCTCCGCGCTTTCGCAGTCCATTGAAGTGGTCTCCCGCCGCGTCAACGAGCTCGGCACCACCGAGCCGGTGATCCAGCGGCAGGGCGAAGACCGCATTCTCGTTCAGGTGCCGGGCCTTCAGGACCCGCAGCGCCTGAAAGACATTCTTGGCCAGACCGCCAAGCTGAGCTTCCAGATGGTCGACCAGTCGGTGCCCGTGCAGGAGGCCATCAACAGCCGCCCGCCCATCGGCACGACCATCAAATACTCGGTGGACGATCCGCCCGTTCCCTACCTGATCGAAGACCGCGTCATCGTTTCGGGTGAGAACCTCGTGGATGCGCAGGCGACCTTCGACCAGCGCACCAACGAACCGGTGGTGAGCTTCCGCTTCGACACGAAGGGCGCGACGCGCTTCGGTCAGGCGACGCAGGAGAATGTCGGTCGCCTGTTCGCCATCATTCTCGACGACCAGGTGATTTCGGCTCCGCAGATCCGCGAGCCCATCCTCGGCGGCACCGGCCAGATTTCGGGCAATTTCAACGTCCAGTCGGCCAATGATCTTGCCGTTCTTCTGCGCGCGGGCGCTCTGCCGGCGACGCTGACGATCATTGAAGAGCGCACGGTCGGACCGGGCCTTGGTCAGGACTCCATTGACGCCGGCAAGATCGCCTCGTTGATCGGCGCGGCGCTTGTCGTTGTGTTCATGATTGCCGCTTACGGGCTTCTCGGCGTGTTCGCCGTGATTGCGCTTGCCGCCAATGTGACGATGATCATCGCGATCCTCTCGGCGCTCGGTGCAACGCTGACGCTGCCGGGCATTGCCGGTATCGTGCTGACCATCGGCATGGCGGTGGACTCCAGCGTGCTCATCTTCGAGCGCATTCGCGAGGAGAGGGCCGGCGGGCGTTCGCTCATTCAGGCGGTCGACACGGGTTTCTCCAAGGCGCTGGCAACCATCGTCGACGCCAATGTGACGACGCTGATCGCCGCCGTGATCCTGTTCTATCTGGGTTCGGGTCCGATCCGCGGCTTTGCCGTCACGCTTGCCATCGGTATCGCGACGACGGTCTTCACCGCCTATTCGCTGACGCGCTGGATCGTCGCCGAATGGGTGCGCCGCCGGCGTCCCCGTGAGCTGCCGCGCACGCCGCTGCGTTTCGTGCCTGACAACACGAAGATCGGCTTCATGAAGCTGCGCCGCGTGACCTTCACGCTTTCGGCTCTGGCTTCCATCGCGGCTGTGGCGCTGTTCATGACCGTCAACATGAACTACGGCATCGACTTCAAGGGCGGCTCCTCCATCGAGGTGCAGTCCCGCGAAGGACCGGCTGACATCGGCGATATCCGCGCGCGTCTGTCGGAACTCAATCTGGGCGACGTTCAGGTGCAGGAGTTCGGCGATCCGCGTGAGGTGCTGATCCGCGTTCAGGCGCAGGACGGCGGCGAGAATGCCGAACAGACCGTCATCGCCAAGGTGCGGGGCGAGCTTGAGGACGCCTATGAGTTCCGCCGCGTCGAAGTGGTGGGGCCGACCGTCTCCGGTGAGCTTGCGCGTGCCGGCACGATTGCGGTTCTGGTCTCGCTCCTGGCGATCCTGATTTACATCTGGCTGCGCTTCGAGTGGCAGTTTGCCGTGGGTGCAATTCTTGCCACACTGCACGATGTGATCATGACCGTCGGCTTCTTCGTGATAACCGGCATCGAGTTCAATCTGACGAGTATCGCGGCGATCCTGACAATCGTGGGTTACTCATTGAACGATACGGTCGTGGTCTATGACCGCGTGCGCGAGAACCTGCGACGGTTCAAGAAGATGCCGCTTCCGGAGCTTCTGAACCTGTCGATGAACCAGACGCTGTCGCGCACCATCATGACCTCGGTGACGACGCTTCTGGCGCTCGGTGCACTGTTCGTCTTCGGTGGCGAGGTGATCCGTTCCTTCACGGCCGCGATGATCTTCGGTGTGGTGATCGGCACCTACTCGTCGATCTTCATCGCCGGTCCGCTGCTGATCCTGTTCCGCATGCGCTCCACCGGGGCGCTGGGCGCAGAGCAGAAGGACGATGATGCGACCGGTTCGGACACGACCGGACAGATGCCGGCCAAGTGATGGCGGGCGGCATTGAAATACGCGCGGCCCATTTCCCGGGCCGCGCTCCCATCGACGCTTACGGCAATGGCGGTTTTCGCTTTGCCGACATGTCGCATCGCGGTTCCATCCTGTGCATGCCTTCGGGCATTCACGGGTGGGACGTGGCGGCTTTCGAAGGGCTGGGCGAGGGCGACTTCACCAGGCTGTTCGACGAAGCCGCCGACTTCGACATTCTCCTTCTTGGCACCGGAAAAACGCTGATCCCTGTGCCGGCAGAGCTGCGCAAGCGCTTCCGGGCGGCCGGCGTGGCGGTCGAGCCCATGGCGACGGGCGCCGCGGTACGCACCTACAATGTGCTGCTTGCGGAAGACCGCACGGTTGCAGCAGCGCTGATCGCTGTCGACTGAGATGGCCGAAACGCAGCCTTTTGTCATGTCGGTGGTGCGCGACGCCGATCCCGACCGCTATCTCTCCGTGCTGTACGCACCCGAGGAAAAGCGCCCGGCGCTGTTTGCGCTTTATGCTTTCAATGTGGAAGTGGCGGGCATTCGCGACCGGGTGAGCGAGCCGCTTCCCGGCGAGGTGCGGCTGCAGTTCTGGCGGGATGTTCTGACGGCGGAGGCTGCGCCGGAGAGTGCGGACGGTTCGCCGCTCGCGGTGGCTCTTCTGGAGGCAATCCGCACGCATGGGCTTCCCGTGCAGCCACTGCTCGACCTTCTCGAAGCGCGCATCTTCGATCTCTATGACGACCCGATGCCAAGCCGCAACGACCTGGAAGGCTATTGCGGCGAGACCGCTTCGGCTCTGATCCAGCTTGCCGGACTGGTGCTCGACACGCCAGCCGCCATGCGCGCCTCGGAACTGGCAGGCCATGCGGGCTGTGCGCAGGCTATTGCCGGGCTTCTGCGCATGCTGCCGATCCATCGCCGGCGCGGGCAGTGCTACATTCCGGGCGATCTGTTACGGGCCGCCGGCACCACACGCGAAAACCTTTTGAGCGGCGAGGACCGTGACGGTGCGGCGCGCGCCGTGGCGGCCATGGTCGCCCTTGGCAAACATCATGCGGCGGCATTCGAGGCAGGCGCGAAGGCGCTGCCGGCTTCTCTGCGCCCGGCATTCCTGCCTGCGGGGCTTTCACAGGCCTATCTCAAGCGTCTTGAGGCCAGCGGGGCTGCGGCACTCGACGACATCGTGACGCTGCCGCAATGGCGACGGCACTGGCTGATGTTCCGGCGCGCCACGAAGGGATGGGGATAACCCCAGGACCTGGACCTCAAAGCGCGATCCGTTTTTCGGTTGTTCCGGCGCTTCATTTACAATCCGGATTGTCCCTGGTGCGCCCGAAGGGGCACACGGCGATTGACGATGCCGTTGTCCAATTTACGCCGCGTCCGCATGGTCTCTGACTATCGGCTCATTGATCGGGGGAAGGTTTGTGGCTGAAAATCTGAACAGAAATCATGCGGCCACGGGGTGGCTCGCATCAGCGCTTGAGGCGCTTGTCGCCATGGGCGATGCCGTGGCGCGGTTTCCCGTCACCGTGTTTTTTCTCTTTTTGACCGCCACCTACGCCAACGCGCTTGTTGCGGATATCGATCTTGTGCCCGCCGCCCTTCTTGGTGCGGCCAACAAGGATGACCTCCTCTTTGCGCTGATCGCCGCCGTGATAGCCTCTTTTGCCGCAACCCTGTTTGCGCAGGCCCGGCAACTTTCAGCGTTGATCAGCGTGGCATTGCCGGTGCTCGCCGGTGTTGCCGCCTTTGCCGTCATGTGGCCGGACATCACCGAGCGCACGGTGGAATGGGCGTTTGTGCTCTCCCTGATGGCGCTTGCGCCCATTGCGCCTTTCGCATGGCGGGGGACGGGCGATGCGTTCTGGATGTTCACGGCGCGGCTGGTATTTGCCGTGGGGCTCGGCCTGTTGGCGTTTGCGCTGTTCGGCGGCGGGATTTCGGCCATTCTGGCAAGTCTGACCCATCTCTTCGGGATCGATGTTCCGAATGATCTCTATGAGCATATCTGGGCCTCGATCGGCCTGTTCGTCGCACCGCTCTTCGGGCTCGGGCAGACGCCGCGCACCTTCGATGAAGAGCCGGGCGGCCATGAGCATGCGCTGATGCAGAGCGGCATGCGCGCGCTGGGTGATTTCGCCGCCGTGCCCATGCTCATCATCTATGCGCTCATTCTGCACCTCTATGCGGCCAAGATCGCGATTACCGGAGAGGTTCCGCAGGGCCAGATCGGCTGGCTGGTGCTCACATATGGCGTGTGCATTGTCGCCGTTCTTCTTCTGACAAAGCCGTTTCTGGACACCGCCCGTGCGCCGACGCGCTTCTTCGTGCGTTTCTGGCCGCTGTTCCTTCTGGCGCCGCTGGGGCTTCTGTTCTACGCGCTCGCTCTGCGGGTGGGGGCGTTCGGCTGGACGCCGCAGCGCTATTTCCTCGGCCTGTTCGGTCTGGTGACGCTCGCGCTCGTCGGGATGCAGGCGCTGCCGCGTCTGCGGGGCGATATCCGCCTCATCGCCGGCATTCCGGTTCTGGCGCTGCTTTTGGGCAGTTTCGGGCCGCAGGGTGCGCTCGACTGGTCGGTGCGGTCGCAGACGGCGAGGTTTCTGGAACTCGTCAACGATACGCCGCTCAGCGTGGCAGCGAAATCCGAGGCGCTTTCGGTGCTGCGTTATCTCAACGGAGAGGACGCCGTTGGCGCTGTGGAGCCTGAAGGTTTTGCGCTGAGCCCGGACGGCAATGCATATCGCGAAGTGGCCATCGCCTGGGGGCTCGATCCCGACAATCCCGTCCATGTGGATCGAAACGGGGTTTTCTACAGCAATCCGTTGATCGTTGCATTCAAGTCGGATGGGTTCGATGTCGTTGTCCAGAATGCGATCTTCCTGGACGGGGAGCCGGGTACTTTCGATATCGTTCTGCCGGATGGCGGAAAGATCGCGCTTCTGCTGAAGCAGAATGCGGTTTCGGTGAAAACCGCGAACGGGGTTGAAGGGCTGTTCCCCGTGGAGGAAAAACGCATCGCTTCTCTCGCCTCACAGGATGGGCAGACGGTGATGTTCTCTCTGGAGGCTGAGGGGCGAAAGATCCTCATCGTGCCATCTCATCTCCACGCCACGTTTGAGCCGGAGCTGGAGTTGCGCAACATGACCGGGACGCTGCTTCTAAGGCTTGAAGACTGGAAGTAGGGCGCAGCCAGGTCTGAATAAAAAAGGGGAAGCCGGCATTGCGGCTTCCCCTTTCTCTTTGTGGTCTCTCTTTCGAGAACCTGCCTATTCGGCGGCCTGGCTTGCCGGCTGGGCAGCGAGCCATTCCTTGAAGTCGACCAGCGCGCGCGCCGTCATCGCCTTCTTCTTGGCGACGGTCTTCTCCTTGCCGCGGAGGCGCTTGCCTTCGGGCTTCGGTACCTCGACGGGCGGGAACAGGCCGAAATTGACGTTCATTGGCTGGAAGGAGCGTTTGCCCGGCTCATCGTCGGAGATGAGATGCCCGCCGGTGATGTGGTTGAGCAGCGCGCCGAAGGCCGTGGTTCCGGGTGGCGTGGAGATCGGCTGACCCAGACGCTCGGATGCGGCAAAGCGACCGGCGATCAGGCCCATGGCCGCACTTTCCACATAGCCCTCGCAGCCGGTGATCTGACCGGCAAAGCGCAGGCCGGGCCGGCTTTTCAGCTGAAGCTTGCCGTCCAGAAGCGCAGGCGAATTCAGATAGGTGTTGCGGTGCAGGCCGCCGAGCCGTGCGAATTCCGCATTTTCCAGACCGGGGATCATGCGGAAGATGCGTGTCTGCTCGGCATATTTCAGCTTCGTCTGGAAGCCGACCATGTTGTAGAGCGTGCCAAGCGCGTTGTCCTGGCGCAACTGCACCACCGCATAGGCCTTTACGTCGGGATTGTGTGCATTGGTGAGGCCCATCGGCTTCATCGGTCCGTGGCGCAGCGTCTCCGGTCCGCGTTCCGCCATCACCTCGATGGGCAAACAGCCATCGAAATAGGGCGTGCCTTCCCATTCCTTGAACTCGGTCTTGCCGCCGTCGAGCAGTGCCTGGATGAAGGCTTCATACTGCTCCTTGTCCATGGGGCAGTTGATGTAGTCCTTGCCGGTGCCGCCGGGGCCGACCTTGTCGTAACGCGACTGGAACCATGCGGTGCCTAGATCGATGGAATCGAAGTGGACAATTGGGGCGATCGCGTCGAAGAAGGCGAGCGACTGCGCGCCCGTGGCCTCCGAAATGGCTTCCGCCAGCGAGGGCGCGGTCAGCGGGCCGGTGGAGATGATTGCCTGATCCCACTCTTCCGGCGGCAGGCCGGTGACTTCCTCGCGCTCGATGGTGATGAGCGGATGCGCCTCAAGCTCTGCGGTGACGGCTTCGGAAAATCCGTCGCGGTCCACGGCCAGCGCGCCGCCGGCGGGCACCTGGTTGGCGTCGCCGCAGCGCATGATGAGGGAGTCTGCGAGCCGCATTTCCGCATGCAGCAGGCCGACCGCATTCGTTTCCGCATCGTCGGAGCGGAACGAGTTCGAGCAGACCAGCTCGGCAAGCCCGTCGGTCTTGTGCGCATCGGTGCCGCGCACCGGCCGCATCTCGTGGAGAATGACGGGAACACCCGCTTGTGCCGCCTGCCAGGCAGCTTCGGAACCGGCGAGACCGCCGCCAATGATGTGTATCGGTTTCATGGGGGAGGAGATAAGCCGCCGGACCATGGAATGCAACGGTGGATGGCGTGTGGCGCTAACCAATTATAGAGGCGGCTCTGCCATCCGGTTTCGCAATCAACAGGGGCGTTTTATACTGTGCGAATGGAATTTGGAGCATCACGGGCGGGGCTGTTTGCAGCGGCGCTGTGTCTGGCATGTGTGACCGGGCCGGCGGCGGCGAATGCGGAGCGCATCTATCTGTGCAGCGGCTATGGCTGTGTCTACAAGAAGAGCATGAACCTGGGGGCGGCTGCGAAGCAGCGGCTGGCCGCAATCATGGCGGGCGGCAGGTCTTCCGCAAGCGCCGAACGGGCGGCCATCAGCAAGGCGGTCCGCTATTTCGAGACGCTGGCGACACAGACCATGGGCGTGCGCGATGGCGCGAAGTCCGGACCGGGCGGCGCGCGGGTCTATGGCCAGATGGACTGCATCGACGAGTCGCGCAACACGCGGACGCTCCTGACCTATCTGCAGCGCCACGGGCTGCTGCATCATCACACCGTGCGCAGGAACGCTGCACGCGGCTTCTTCATCGACATCCGCTACCCGCACGCCACTGCCGTGGTGCGCGCGAAGGATGGCCGGGACTGGGCTATCGACAGCTGGTACGAACCGGCCGGCGGTGCGCCGGACATCATGCAGCTTTCTGAGTGGAAGAAGCGCGGCGTGCGCGGCGAGCGCTAGCGCATCCGGCGCGCGTGCATGGAAGCGGAGAGGATAAAAAAAACGACACCCGCCGAGGGAGGAGGTTCGGCGGGTGTCGTTATAGGGTGACCGGCAATTTTGGGAGGAGGAGGTTGCCGGTCTATTCGTCAGGGTTGGGAGGAGGTAACCCGGACGAAATCTATGAAACTCAAATCCTGACAGCGCCCATATAGGAAGGCCTCTGCCCGGAAACAACACCCGCCGAGGGAGGAGGTTCGGCGGGTGTCATTATAGGGTGACCGGCAATTGGGAGGAGGAGATGCCGGTCGTTTCCTTCGAAGTTGGGAGGAGGATAACTCCGAAGGAATCTCTAAAACTCTGTCTGGCGGGCTCTTACGAGGCTTACCGCCCTTTTTACAACCCCTGCCGAGGGAGGAGGTTCGGCAGGGGTTGTTTTGGGTGACCGACAATTGGGAGGAGGAGTTTGTCGGTCATATCCGTCAGGATTGGGAGGAGGTAATCCTGGCGAAACTGAATTAGCTGCTGTCCTTAGACAGACTTGCGTGCAACGAACGGGATGTCGCCGCGGGAGATGCCCAGATCGTTCAGTTCACGGTTGGACAGGCGGCTCAGCTCGTTGACGGTCTGACGGTAACGGCGCCAGTTGCGGTAGTTGCGAATGATGTTCATCTTGCTGCTCGCTTCGTTCGAATATTCTGTGTTCGTCTTGTGAGCAGGAGATAGTCCCAAGCCGCCCGGCTTTGAAGTGACAATGTTGCATGACAGCAATGCGATTTGTGCAATGCAACATGGCCTTTTTGCGGCTGCTGCATGGCTCGGGTTTGGCGCGGTTCTAATCGGTTTATAAAAAGCACGGTGGGAGCGGGGGATGCAGCCGGTATGCGCAAGGGGGCCGAAGCGATCAAAAAAGCCCTGAATCTTGCCAATTTTGCTTTGATAGACTAGGTGCAGGTGATATAGAACCCGCGCTTTCGGAAGCTTAAGGCGTTCCTTGGGTCTTTCGAAGCGGGTGTGGTGGAATTGGTAGACACGCAGGATTTAGGTTCCTGTGGCGCAAGCCGTGGGGGTTCAAGTCCCTCCACCCGCACCAGAAGGGCCATTCCCGGTAAGTATCCCCGACAGGAAGAGCGGTGGGCGCCGTGAACGCGGCGGCAAAAGCGAATACAAAGGTATGATGGATGCAGGTAACCGAAACTCTCAATTCAGGGCTCAAGCGCGAACTTAAGGTCGTTGTTCCTGCCAAGGACATGGAGGCGCGCCTCGCTGAGCGTCTCAACGACGCAAAGGACAAGGTGAACCTCAAGGGTTTCCGCCCCGGTAAAGTGCCCGCGCAGCACCTGCGCCGCGTCTACGGCAAGTCTTTCATGGCTGAAGTCGTGAACGAGATCCTCGCAGGCACGCAGAGCATCCTGACCGAGCGCGGTGAGAAGCCGGCCATTCAGCCGGAAATCTCGATGACCGAGGACGAGAAGGAAGCCGACAAGGTTCTCTCCGGCGATGCCGACTTCGAATTCTCCATGTCCTATGAAGTCATTCCGCCGATCGAGCTGAAGGATTTCTCCGACATCAAGATCACGCGTCAGGTCTATGACGTGACGGATGAGGAAGTCGAAGAGCAGGTCAAGCGCGTTGCCGACTCCGCCCGCACCTACGAGGTGAAGAAGGGCAAGGCGGCTGACGGCGACAAGGTCAAGATCGACTATCTCGGCAAGATCGACGGCGAAGCCTTTGATGGCGGCGCTGCCGAGGATTCCGAGGTCGTGATCGGCATGAACCAGTTCATCGCCGGTTTCGAAGAGCAGCTCGTGGGCCTGAAGGCCGGCGACGAGAGCACGATCAAGGTCACGTTCCCGGAAGAGTATGCGGCAGCGCATCTCGCCGGCAAGGAAGCCGAGTTCGACATCAAGGTCAAAGAAGTCTCCAAGCCCAACGAGATGGAGATCAACGACGAGACCGCACAGCAGCTCGGCCTTGAATCGGCTGACAAGCTGCGCGAGATCGTTCGTGGCCAGCTCGAGAACCAGTTCGGCCAGGTGACCCGCCAGAAGGCGAAGCGTCAGATCCTCGACGCGCTGGATGAGGCTTACAAGTTCGAAGCGCCGTCCAAGCTCGTGGAAGCCGAGTTCGAGAACATCTGGAACCAGGTGACCCGCGATCTCGAGGCTGCCGGCCGCTCCTTCGAAGACGAAGAGACGACCGAGGAAGAGGCTCGCGAAGAGTATCAGCGTCTTGCTGAGCGCCGCGTACGTCTGGGCCTGGTTCTCTCCGAGATCGGTGAGAAGGCAGAGGTCAAGGTTGGCGACGAAGAGATGCAGCGCGCGCTCATCGAATCGATCCGCCGCTACCCGCCGCACCAGCAGCAGGAAATCTACGAGTTCTATCGTCAGAACCCGCAGGCCATGGCCAACATCCGTGCGCCGCTCTTCGAGGAGAAGGTCATCGACCATCTGCTCGCTGAAATCGCGGTCACCGACGAGAAGGTCTCCCGCGACGAGCTGATGGCTGACGACGAGGACGAGACCGAGGCGAAGCCGGCGAAGAAGGAGAAGGCTGCTCCGAAGAAGAAAGCCGCTCCGAAGAAGGCTGCTGCCAAGAAGAAGGAAGAGGGCGAATAAGCCTCTCCTTTTTGAAAGTTCGAGAAAGGCCGTCCTTTGGGGCGGCCTTTTTCTTTATGCGCTGTCTGGCTGGTGGGCTGGAGCGACGGCGCGGGCATTGCCGCTCTTAAACGGGCATGCGAGGAACCTGTCTGATTTCCGAATATGACACTTGCGGTATTCGCACGAGCCCGGGGAGACTGTGATGTTCGAGCCGTATCTGCGCCTTTGGAAGCTCGCCATTGATGGTGAGCCGATCGTTACCCCGGCAGCGAACCTTCTGCCGGTGCTTCGAGGGGACGAGCCGGCAATGCTCAAACTGTTCTCCAGCACGGATCAGAAGCGCGGGGCGAGCCTTATGACATGGTGGAGCGGGGACGGGGCGGCAGAGGTTCTGGCGTGCACTGAAGGCGCTCTGCTTCTTGAGCGCGCCACCGGCGCTCGCTCTCTGGCGGACATGGCGCGTGGCAACGATGATGATGAGGCCTGCCGTATTCTCTGCGCCACCGCCAACCGCCTGCATCGCAGCAGACCCGGCCCCATGCCTGAACTCGTCCCTTTAAAGCGCTGGTTCCGGTGCCTCGAACCGGCGGCGGCCAGGCATGGCGGTATCCTGATTCACTCGCTTGAGACAGCGCAAAAGCTTCTTGCCGAGCCAAAAGAGCAGGTCGTCCTTCACGGCGACTTGCACCACGGCAATGTGCTTGATTTCGGCAAGCGGGGCTGGCTGGCCATCGATCCGCATGGCCTGACGGGTGATCGCGGCTTCGACTTTGCGAACATTTTCACCAACCCCGATTTGAGCGATTCCAGCCGACCGGTCGCAACGCAGCCCGGCTGCTTTCAGCGACGCCTGGCGGTCGTTTCCGAGGCGGCGAAGGTGGAGCGCCGCACCCTGCTTCAGTGGATTCTCGCATGGACCGGCTTGTCGGCGGCGTGGTTTCTCGAGGATGAGAACCCATTGGCGGAAGTGGATCTTAAAATTGCCGCACTGGCGGCTGCGGAGCTTTCGCGGTGAGACGTCGCTTGCGGCATGTTGAGGCGAATTTTCTCCCTGTGAGAGGGGAGCGGAGGCTCGTGCTTGTGAGAAGGCCATGCAGATGAATATCAGACGGCTTGGAGCCGAAGACGCGCGCGCGTTCAGAGAACTGAGGCTCGAGGGGCTAAAGATGCATCCCGAGGCGTTCGGCGCTTCGTTTGATGATGAGCTTGCCCAGCCGCTGGAACGGGCAGCCGCACGTTTGGCGGAGAATGTCGTTTTGGGTGGATTTGACGCTGCTGGAGCCTTGCAGGGGATCATCGGTCTCCGCAGGGAAAAGGCGGCCAAGATCAGACACAGGGCCGGCATCTGGGGGATGTATGTGGCTCCTTCTGCTCGCGGCACCGGTCTGGCGAAAAACCTGCTGCAGGCAGCCATCAACGAAGCCATGGTTGATTGCCAGTCAGTCCTGCTTTCCGTGACCGCTTCAAACGAAGCGGCAAAAAGGCTGTATCAGCGCGCAGGTTTCAGGGAATGGGCGGTTGATCGGAAGGCGCTCTGCGTTGAGGGGGCATTTGTTGACGAAGTGCTGATGCGTCTCGACTTTGCATGACGGCTGAACCGGCAGAGCCGCCCCGTCGCCGGTCGCGACTGCTTCCATCGCTCAAATCAGGGCGCATGCCGCGTTTTCAAGACAAAGCCCCCGCGCATGGCGCGAGGGCTTGAGACCGTCGTTGGGCTTTGATCAGGCAGCGCGGACCCGGATCGGCAGGCCCTGACGCACGGATGCGCCTGACACGGGCTCCAGCCAGGTGCCCAGCGTCTGCCGTGTCGGGTCGGCAAAGCCCAGATCGTTGATGTTGACGCCGGCCGCAATCCACGGATTGCCGGCCATGGTCCTGTCGTCGATCACATGATCGCGCGCGCCCAGCTCCGTATGGCCGAAACTGTGCTCGATACCGATCGTGCCGGGCATCACGCCATTGGTGACGATCGCCAGTCCGCGAATGGCGCCACCGGGGCTTTCCACCACGATCTCGTCACCATGGGCGACGCCGAGCGCCGCCGCATCCTCGCTGTTGACGAGCATGGGGTTGTAGGGCTTGATCATGCGCAGCCGCTCAAGCCCGATGGCATAGCTGTTCATCACGTTCGACTTGTAGGAGAAGGCGAGCATCGGCCATTCCTCCTCGGTGAAGTGATCGCGCATGGGTGAACCATCGGCCATGACCGGCGGCTGCAGCTTTGCAGTGCCGAACAGGCGCTTGCCGGTCATGCTGTCGACGCAGGTGCCCACATCCTCGTTCCAGACGCAGAGCTGGCGCTTCCACAGATTGCCGAGCGTATCCCCCTTGCGCGCGTCGGCGAAAGTCTGGAACCGGCCGCCACGCGAATAAAGATGCGCCACGGGGCCGCGCTCTTCTGCCGGCAGGGTGGCCTCGATGGCCGGCAGAAGGCGTTCCAGGCCCGAGAAGCGGATGTCTTCTTCGCTGGCGTCGGGAAGCGTCTCGCCGGTGAAGGCGATGTTGGCCGCCGCACGCAGGTAGAAGTCTTCCGCCCGGTTGAGCGGATGCTTGCCGCCATTGGCGTCGGTGATGGCTGCATCGCCAAAGCCCTTGAGGCCGAGACGCTTGGACAGTGCGATGAAGAAACTGTCCATGCTCACGGGCTCGCCGTCCTGCGTCTTCGCCTGACGTGGCTCGACGATGGGCCAGCAGGCCGTGGTCATCTTGGTCAAGTTGCCCGACCAAGCGCCCGTGAAGCCCCAGACTTCATACATGACCGAATCCGGCACGATGTAGTCGGCGTAGGTGTTGGTCTCGTTGATGAAACCATCCACGGCCACATAGAGCGGCAGCACTTTGGGATCGGCAAGCTTGTCGCGCAGCACGGCCCTGAGGCCGGCCTGGCCGTACATCGGATTGCACATGACGCCGATCATCGCCTTGATCGGGTAGGGATATCCTTCCACGGCAGCGGTGATGTGGTCGGTCAGGACCGGCGGCGCCAGCCGACGCCAGGGCGCACGGGCCGGGTAGGGGTTCTTGCCCTCGGCCTTGAGACGCTTGAACTCGCTCGTCTTCTCATAGGGGAAGCGCGAGCGCGACAGGAACACGCCCTTTGGCTTGCGCGCGCCTTGGAAGCCCGCGAGGTCGTAGCGGGGGCCTCCGGCAGTGCCGTTGAAATTGCCGCCGCCATGGGCGTTGCCGCCGGTGTGGTTGATGTTGCCGAGAAGCACGTTGAGCAATTGCAGCGAGAAGGCTGCATAGAAACCGGCACCCGACATCATGCCGCCATGGCAGTCGACCACGGCGGTGCGGCCATGCTCGGCCAGCTTGTCGGCCATCTCCTGCATGCGCGCGACGGGGATGCCGCAGGTCTCCGACATTTCGTCCAGCGTGTGCGCTTCCGCCTCGTCACGAAGCAGACGCAGGCCGGTGCGCACCTCAATGGTGTTGCCATCCGCCAGCGTGACGGTTTCAGCGGCAAAGAGCGCTGCCTGATCGACGGCGTTGGCCGGCACGATCTGGCCATTGGCATCCACGACCATGGGCGCATCGTCCTCGCTACCGGCTTCCTTGAGGCCGAGATCGGACTCGCGCAGGAAAGCGCCGGCGCGCGGATGGTTCTCGTCGATGATAACCAGATGCGTCGCATTGCTGTTGGAAGGCTCGCCGGCGGCTCTGGCGGCATCCGGGTTGGGGATCGCCAGATAGTCGGCCGCATAGCCTTCATTGTCGAACAGGAGCTTGATGAGCGCCATGCCGAGCGCGGCATCGGTGCCCGGCTTGACCGGCACCCAGTTGGCGCGTTTGCCGGCGGCGCGCGCGACCGAGGCGTTCAGCGCCGGATCCACGACCATGTATTCGAGCGAACCGTCGACACGCGCCTTGGACAGAAGCCGTCCCTGCCGCTTGAACGGGTTGCCGGCCTGTGATGGCGCGGTGCCGACGAACAGGCCGAACGTGGCCTTTTCATAGTCGGGCTTTACATGGGCGTTCTTGGCGAGATCGTTCATCATCGCGCCCGCGCCCATGCGGAAGGCGAGGCCGCAATAGGAGCCGTGATGGCCATAATTGCGGGTGCCGAACGCCTTGTCGGAGAAACGGCGCAGAAGGGCCGAACGTCCATAATCGGTGGCTTCCATGACCAGAAGCTGGTTGGTCATGGGGCCGTATTCGGGGTTTTCCGGGTCGAGCGGCGTCTCATAGTCGTTGATCGCGGCAAGTCCGTCCACCTGGCCTTCGCCGAACAGATCGCCGCCCTCGACGATTTCCTCGATGAGCTGCTCGAAGCTGATCGTCTCCCACTTGCCTTCGCCGCGTTTTCCCGTGCGCTTCAGGCACGCGGTGACGCGCTGCGGGCTGGTCATCTGCGCGATCATGGCATTGCCGCGCGCGCAGGTGGTGGAGCGGTTGGCCCAGCCCTGATCGGCATAGGCGGTGGTGCGCAGGAGCGCATCCTTGACCGGCATGGTCTCGTCGGTGTGCACCTCCGAGGACAGCGGGTTGAACGGGTTGCCGATCGAGCGCAGCACCTCTTCGGTGTTGTTGTCGATGCGCACCCGCACGCCGCATTTGGTGGTGCAGCCATAGCAGACGGTGAAGGCGACGCGCTGGTCGGGATTGAGCTCCATCGCGCCGGTTTCGAGATCGACCCTGTATTCGGGATCGAGCGCATTGCCGTAGACGGGGTGGCGGGGCTTTTCGCCCGAGCTGCCGGTCAGGCCCTTGGCCATGCGGGTCAGCGGCTCGGAATAGCCGGCGACGAAAGTGGCTGCGCCGGCGGCGGCAACGCCACCCTTGAGCAGGTTGCGGCGGTTCTTATCCATGGCTGGGAACTCCCTTGGCGGAGATGTCGGTCTTTTCTGCGGGCGCATCGGCGGGGCCGTCGAGCGCCTGTTTCCACGGTACGAACATGTCGATGACGAGCAGGAGGGCGATCCAGAGCCCGAAGGTTCCGATCACGCCGAGCCAGCCGCTGGACCCCCAGCCAACCACATATTCGAGATAGCCGGCGGTCTGCTTCTGCACCGTCTGCACGTCCATCAGCACGTTCCAGCGGGCCATCCAGGCGAGATGCAGCGCCACCAGCCCGATGATCCAGCCCCAGATGCGCGCGCCGTTGCGCCACACGAGCAGGAAGCTGACAAGCGTCATGGATGCGCCGATGGAGAGGCTCCAGATGGCCGTGGATCGCCATTCGGCGCTGTGGCGCACCGACTGGATGGCGGCTGCGACGGAGCTGTCTTCCACGAAGATTCCCTCAAGCGCCCAGGCAAGGGCCACAAGCGCCGTCACCACCGCGGCGGCGACAACCACCATCAGCATGTTGCGGTCGGTGTCGGCGTCGCGCGTGCCGGTGAAGCGGTTGAGCACGAGCACCAGACCGGCAGCGCCGATGAAGCCCGTGGCTGCGAAGAAGGGCAGGAGCCATTGCGTGTTCCACAGCGGACGACCTTTGAGGATGGCCACTTCGCTGCCGGTGTAGATGGCAATGGCGAACGACATCACGGCAGCGAACAGCGCAAGTGCAACGACTGCGAAGCGCGGGGTCTGCCAGCCGCCAAGCGTGGCGATGCGGGCGATGAGGCCGGTCATGTCGTCACGCGTGCGCCAGGCCAGCATGGGCTCGCGCCAGACAAGCCAGGCGAGCGCTATGATCGCGAAGACGAAGGGCGGCAGCATGAGGCTGCCGATGGACATCCACGACCACGGTGTGAAGTAGGCATAAAAATGCCAGAACCGCAGCGGCTGATGCAGATCGGCCAGAAGCGCGATGGGGGCAACGATGGCGGTTGTCATCGCGCCAAGGAGCGCATAGCGCGCCGTCGCCTTCCAGCGGCGTGCGCCGAGAAGACCCGGCAGGGCCAGCCAGAGCGAGGCATAGGCCAGCGCAATCATGAAAAAGTACTGCACGGCCCATGGGTACCAGGCGATCTGGTAGCGTGGCGCGAGGATCTCAATGACCGCTGAATTCATAGTGCAACTCCTCATTGTCCGTGCCACGGATTTCCCAGATCGAGGCGAAGGCCTCGGGGCGGTCGACGAAGCGTTCATCCATGCCGAGATAGAAGACGTGCGGCAGCGTTCCCTTTTCGGGCTGCAGAACCTGCAATTCGTCCCGGTGCTCGGCGATCATGCGGGCAATGGTGCTTTCGGGATCGTTCAGATCGCCGATGATGCGCGCGCCGCCGACGCAGCTTTCAACACAGGCCGGCAGAAGACCGGCTTCCAGCCGGTGGGTGCAGAATGTGCACTTGTCGGCGGTCTGCGTCTTGTCGTTGATGAAGCGCGCATCATAGGGGCAGGCCTGTACGCAATAGGCGCAGCCGACGCAGCGTTCCGCATCGACGACGACGATGCCGTCTTCCTGCTGATAGGTGGCCTGCACCGGGCAGACCGGCACGCAGGGCGGGTTGTCGCAGTGATTGCACAGCCGTGGCAGGAAGAAGGTCGACATGTCGCCCGTCTCAGGATCGTCGACCTCATATTGCGACACGATGGTGCGGAACTTGCCCAGCGGCGCATCGTTTTCCAGATGGCACGAAACCGTGCAGGCCTGGCAACCGATGCAGCGGCGCAGGTCGATCAGCATGGCGTAGCGCTTTGTGGGATCACCGCCGCGACGCGGCGGCTGGTCGTTGATGGCGGCTTCCGCCACCGTGGCCAGTGGCACGAGGCTGGCGCCCGCGGCAAGCCGCGCGAGCTGCCCCATGAACATCCGTCTTGCAAGATCCATGTGACCTCCAATGAGTTTGGCTAGCCCGCGAATCTGCAGGCAGGCATTGCTACGAAAGTCGTAGCCCGGAGGTTCGAGGTGGAATTTGACCAGAGTCAAAATTCCAAAAATATCAATGAGTTATGCTTTTTAGCATGGGTGCGATGCATTTCTGCATGCCTTGTTGGTAAATCGGCCGCGTAGCAGCGCTGCCCTGCCATTGCTGTCTGGCGGGGCTTCCCGTTTCGCGCGGGATGGTGGGCGCAGGCTAGAGCATCGGCCCGAAAATCGGAATCGATTTTCGGAAAGCACGATGCGCAGTTTCAATAGGTTAGAGCGTCCTTTGTGCATCTGAATGCACGGCGCTCTAGAAGAGCTGTAGCCCCTTGAAGCTCACATGGCCGTTCTTGCCGATGATGATGTGATCATGCACGGCGATGCCGAGCGGCGTCGCGGTTTGCACGATGGTTTTGGTCATCTCGATATCGGCGCGTGACGGCGTCGGGTCGCCCGAAGGGTGGTTGTGCACCAGCACCACGGCGCTCGCCGACAGTTCCAGCGCGCGCCGAACGAGTTCGCGCGGATAGACCGGTGTGTGGTCGACCGTGCCGGTCTGCTGCACTTCGTCGGCAATGAGCTGATTCTTCTTGTCGAGGAACAGGACGCGAAACTGTTCTATCTGCTCGTGCGCCATGGAGGCCATGCAATAGTCGATGACCTGTGACCAGGAGGTCAGCAGGTGGCGGCCGCGCAGTTCGGCTTTCAGCATGCGTCGGGCGAGGGTGGCGGCAATCTTGAGATCGCGTGCGGCAGCCTCGCCAATGCCTTCCACTTCCTGCAGAAGGCGCTCTGGCGCGCCGAGCACTTCGGGGAGTGAACCGAAGCGCTCCAGAAGGGCCTTTGCCGGCCCCTTGGTGTCTGCGCGGGGAATGGAGCGGAAGAGGAAGAGTTCGAGAAGCTCGTAATCCAGAAGCGCTTCGCTTCCATTGTCGGCGAAGCGCTGCCGTAACCTGTCTCGATGGCCGTGATAGTGCGGTTTTCGCGCTGGCTTTGCGCGTTCTATCTTCGTGGTCGGTCCGACTGGCCCTTCAGCAAAGAATGTGTGCTCGTCCTGCCTGCCCATAAGTGCCTCCCCCCTTGCACCGCTCAAACAGGCGTGAGTCCGCAACGGACTGCACGCACCGGTAGAGCAGTTTAGGCGGAGAGGCCGGGGCGGTCGAGCCCTGCAGGCGAAAGGGTGAAGATTTCACAACCGGTTTCGGTGACGCCGATTGAGTGCTCATACTGAGCCGAAAGCGAGCGGTCGCGCGTCACGGCCGTCCAGCCATCCGAGAGCACCTTCACATGCGGACGGCCAAGATTGATCATCGGCTCAATGGTGAAGATCATGCCAGGCCGCATCTCGACGCCTTCGCTCGGAGTGCCATAGTGCAGAATGTTCGGCGCGTCGTGGAACAGCTGTCCGAGGCCATGGCCGCAGAAATCGCGCACCACAGAGCAGCGCTCGCCTTCCGCATAGGACTGGATGGCGGCGCCGATTGCGCCGGTGCGTGCACCCGGCTTTACGGCGGCGATGCCGCGCATGAGGCATTCATGCGTGACTTCGAGAAGCCGTTCGGCCGCGCGCTTGATCGTGCCCACCGGATACATGCGGCTCGAATCGCCGTGCCAGCCGTCGAGAATGTAGGTGACGTCGATGTTCACGATGTCGCCTTCGCGCAGCGGCTTGTTGTCTGGAATGCCGTGGCAGACCACATGGTTGATCGAGGTGCAGGTGGACTTTGTGTAGCCGCGATAGTTGAGCGTCGCGGGAATGGCGCCATGGTCCATGCCGAACTCGAAGACGAAACGGTCGATCTCGTTGGTCGTCACGCCCGGCGCGACGCGGTCTGCCAGCTCATCAAGGCAGCGCGCCGTGAGGTTGCACGCCTTGCGCATGCCTTCAAAGCCCTCTTCGCCGTAAAGGCGGATCTGGCCGGTATTACGCATGGGGGCGGAGTCTGCTTCGAGATAGGTGACCATGGGGCTTTGGTTCGCTTGCGCTTTGTTCAATAATCGTTGTGCCGGATTTTGCGGCTTTTATCGCACGATGTCTATCAGACGATCCGGGCGGATGGCTTCAGGGGTGATTTGGCATTTGATGGCGTAAGCTTCAACCCCGGCGGCGCTGGCCTGCGCAAAAGCCGCAGCATAGGCGGGGTCCAGATCGCCACAGAGGCGGAAGCGGTCGCAGTCGCCGCGCTGCACCAGATAGATCATGATTGCGCGGTGGCCGGCGGCGCGCATGCCGATGAGCTCATGCAGGTGCCGCGCGCCGCGCTCCGTGACCGTGTCGGGGAACTCGGCCAGCCCCGGCTCGCGCATGAAGTGGACGTTCTTGACCTCCACATAGGCGCAGGCGCGGTCTGCGGCCTCCAGAAGCATGTCGATGCGCGAGCGCTCTCCGTAGCGTTGCTCGCGCTTCAGGACGGGGTAGGCGGCAAGATCGGAAACGAGGCCGGCGCGGATTGCTTCTTCGGCGAGCCTGTTGGGCAGGCCGGTGTTGATTCCGACCAGCGTGTCGTCCGCCTCCACGATCTCCAGGCGATGGGCGTATTTGCGCTTGGGATCGTCGGAGTGGGAGAGAAAGACGCGTGACCCTTCAGCGGTCAGGCCCAGCATGGAGCCGGTGTTGGGCACCGAAACCGTTGTCTGCGTTCCATCCTGCAGGATGACATCGGCCAGGAAGCGCTTGTAGCGGCGGATCAGCCGGGCTTCGATCAGGGGCTCTGGAAACTGCATTTGGGCCTTTCCGAAGGGAGAGTCTTTTCAGCGGGTTGCGTGGGCTTCTGCAAGCGCTGATTCAGGTGGACGGCTGGCCGTGGGCACTTATCGCTGCGCGCTTACGGTAATAACGGCCGAGCACGAGCGGCGTCAGATACATGGGGATCTGATAGCAGCCGATAAAGAGCAGAAGTGAATCGGTGACGCTCGCAGGAAGCGCAGTGAGGAAGAGGCCGATATTGCGGTTGCCGGCGGCAATGCCCAGAGGCGCTGCAATGGCTTTGGAGCCGGAGCGTTCCAGAAGTGTGGTCACGGCAAGCTGCAGAAGAAAGTTCGCTGCGAAGGCAATGGCGAGGTTGAGACCCACGAGGGCGGGGTCGACCAGCAGGGTTTCGCCAACGGCGGACATGAGCCCCACAACGACCACACCCATGAGAATCGCGGAAAGACCGTCGATCGAGCGTATGGCGGCGGGGCCGGGACTGCGTAACGCGAATCGGCGCAGCAGGAAGGCAGCAGAGACCGCCAGCGCGATAACGGCCAGCAGACGGCCTGCGGCCGCCAGAATCACGTCAGCGCTCCCCAGCGCGGGCGTGAGCCAGAATACGGGCAGAACGGTGAGTGGCAGGAGCGCGGTGCCGAGCGTCATGACCCGCATGACCGGTGCAGGATCGTTTCCCGTCATGATCGCCAGATGTGGGCTGCCGGAAACGGGCGCGGCTGCGGCCATGAGCACCAGAGCGGTGGGCAGAACGCCGGTCCAGCCGATGGCGAGGAAGAAGAGGGCGAAAGCGAGGGGAAGCGCCAGCTGAAAGGCGAGCGTGGCGACCAGTGACTGCCTCAGGTCGCTCAATGCGCCGATGAGGGCTCTGGGGCCGACGCGCAGCGCTGCAAGAAAGAGCAGGCCGGCGATCATTTCCGCAATCCATGGCTTTGCGGCGTGTGCTGCTGCCGGAGAAGCGATTCCCGCCACAAGCCCGGCTATCAGAAAGAATCGCGCATGCGAGGCTGCAAAGCCGAGCGTATTCGAAATGGCGGTCAGTACGCCCTGCATTCTCCCCGCCTTTCTCCCAAGGTCTCGACGGTAGGCGACTGGCCATGTGTCGAAGACATCTGCATCCGACAAGTACGCGGACTGCGAGAGCGGGTCAAACCGAAGCATTCGGCTGACGTTTTACTATGTGCAATTTCGGGAAAGAAACTGGCACGCCCAACGGGACTCGAACCCGTGTTTCCGCCGTGAAAGGGCGGCGTCCTAGACCGCTAGACGATGGGCGCGCTCGAGAACGAGACGGCTTATAGTAAGCTTCGCTGCATGGGGCAACCCATCAATTGATGGAACATGCATTTTTTTCAAAATTATTTTCTGCGGCGGCAGCGCCAGTTCCAATCGCGCTCCGGACCGACGTCCACATGCACGGATTTCGTGTGGCAATAGGTGCCTACACCACCACGGCCCGGCATGGAGCGAACGAACTTGGCCAGCTCCCATTTGCTGACGCCCGAAATCTGGATGTCGGCTGCCGCGCAATACATGTGCAGCGACTTGCGGGCGCCACGGACGCGACGGTTGTAGTTGGGGCTGCGATAGCCGGAGGTAACGACGATTCGTTTGCCGTAGTGGCGCTCAATGGCCTTGAGCATGCCAACGAGCGCTGGCTTCAGGCAGGCAGTGTCGACGCTTTCGCGCTGCTTGAGGAGGCCATTGGGCGCAAGGCGCGCCATGCCGGCCGCAGAGGCGACCTGATAGGCAGGCTCTTCTTCGTAAATGTCGGCGTCGGCATCATCGTCCGCGCCGGACTTGCTCGAGAATTCGAACAGGCTGTCACCCTGGCGCACGCCGGGAAGGGCCGCGCCGGTGCCGAGGGATGCCGTTACGGGCCGGCTCTCGGAGGTGGCGGCGAGAACCACTTTGGGTTTCTCTTCGGCCTTCTTTTGCGTCTTCTTCGGGTCGATGAGCGGGCGGGCCGCTCTTTCCGCGGCCTGGGCGGCCTTCGGCTCGCGAGCCGAGAAGAAGGCGGCAAGGAAAGTCTGTTTCTTGGCGGATGCTTCCGCCTCGGCTGCTGCGACGGCTTCTGCCTCCGCGGTTTCTGTTTCCGCCGGGCGGGCTGCAGGCTGGGGAACCTCTGCGGCGGCTGTCTGCGTCGTGGTTTCGACAGCCTGTTGCGCTGCGGTCTCTACCGGCGCTGTCTCGCCGGCCGGGGGCTGCTCATTCGTCTGAGCGGTCTGTGTCTGGGGTTCCGGGGCCGGGGTGGCCGCCGTTTGGGAGCCGGGGCGCGCTGCCGGGAGTGGAACACTGCTGCCTTCAGCGGCATTCTCTTCGCCGGGTGCTGCGGCAATAAGGTCGCTGTCGCTGGCCTCAAACCCGTCTTCGCCGGCGCTCGCCTGCAAATCGGTCGGTGTCAGGCCGAACTGCGTTACCGGATCTGATGTGGTGGAGCATGAAGCAAGAAAAAGAGCGCAAAGAACGCTGGCAAGGCTCGCACGCCCGCTACTCATCAACTTCATACAGCGCTTTCCGCTCTCGTCCCCCAGCAACAGAAGTCTGCCCCCTCATATGAATTCACGAACCAAACAACCCATGCCCGGTTACGGGCATGCAGCCACCGTTTGTCTGCTAACGAATCTTGGTCCCCATGTGGATAACTATCATAGGCGTTAGAAAACAATTAAGGCAACAACATGTTAGCTTTTAAGCATAGGCCAGAGACCCGGCTCAGTGCGTAAAAGCTTCTTTCGTTCGGTTACAACGCGTGATCAAGGTTTTGGTCCTTATCCAAGGGCGTGATCAGGCGCGGGTGCGAACATAATCTCCGGGTGCGTCGGCCAGAGCTTTCTTGCCTTTTGCGGGTTTGCGCGCCTTTACCTCTTCCTTGTCGAGGCCGGTGATCCATTCGTGCCATCTGGGCCACCAGGAGCCCGCGTTCTCCTTCGCCTGCGCCATCCAGTCGTCCAGTTCGCCTTCAGGCTTCGGTCCGCTCCAGAACTGGTATTTCTTCATCTCGGGCGGGTTGATCACGCCGGCGATGTGGCCGGACCCCGCGAGCACGAACTCCACCGGTCCACCGAAGAAACGGCTTCCCAAAAAGACGGATTTCGCAGGCGCGATGTGATCCTCGCGGGTGGCGAGGTTGAAGATCGGTATGTCGACATCTTCCAGATGCAGCGTCCTGCCGCGCAGCACCGCGCGACCCTGCGAGAGATTGTTCTCCAGATAGCAGTTGCGCAGGTAATAGGAGTGGTTCGCCGCTGCGAGCCGGGTGGAATCGGAGTTCCAGTAGAGAAGGTCAAAGGGCAGGGGCGCCTGACCGCGCAGGTAGTTGTTGACCACATAGGGCCAGATCAGGTCGCCCGCGCGCAGCATGTTGAAGGCGGTGGCCATGCGTGTGGCGTCCAGAAAACCGCGTTCACGCATTGCCGCGTCCAGCGCCTTTATCTGCTCTTCATCGACAAAGACCTTGAGATCGCCGGCAAAGGTGAAGTCCACCTGCGTTGTGAGGAAGGTTGCAGACGCGATGCGTTGCTCACCCTCTGCCGCCATCAGCGCGAGGCCTGCGGCAAGCAGCGTGCCGCCCACGCAATAGCCCATTGCGTTGACCTGCTTCTCGCCCGTCGCCTGTTCGATCGTGTCGAGCGCGAAGCGAATGCCCTCATCAATGTAATCACCCCAGTCCAGACAGGCGTGGCGCTCATCCGGGTTGATCCACGAGATGACAAACACCGTGTGGCCCTGTTCCACCGCCCAGCGGATGAAGGAGCGCTTGGGGTTGAGGTCGAGAATGTAGAACTTGTTGATCCATGGCGGCACGATGAGCAAGGGCCGCTTGAAAGCTTTCTTGGTGGTCGGCTCGTATTGCAGCACTTCCACAAGCCGGTTGCGGGCGATGACCTTGCCCGGCGTGGTGGCGATGTTCTCGCCCACCTTGAACTTGGAGGCGTCGGACTGGCGCAGTTTCAGGTCGCCCTTGCCAGCGGCGATGTCCTCGGCGAGCATGCGCATGCCGCGCACGAGATTTTCGCCGTCGCTCGCCATGGTTTCACGGTAAAGCTCGGGATTGGTGAGCAGGAAGTTCGACGGCGAGAGGGCCTGGCTCATCTGCTCGACATAGAAGCGGGCCTTGTGGCGCGTCGCCTCATCCAGATTGTCGGCTCCATCAACCAGGTCGGCCGCCCAGCGCGCGGTAACCAGATAGGCCTGTTTCAGGAAGCTGAAAAAGGCGTTGCGGCCCCATTCGGGGTCCTGAAACCGCTTGTCCCTGTCGGATGCCGGCGCATAGTCGGCGATGTTGTCTTCGCTCATGCGGCGGATCGCATTCGCCCAGATGCCCATGAACTCGCCAAAGAGCCGCGTCTGCGCCTCCAGTGCGCGCGCCGGATCGCTCAGCCAGTATTCACTGACGCGGGAGAACGTTTTGACCATGTCGGCGAGGGGCGCTGCGGAAATGTCGGTCGATTCGCCACTTTCGCGGGCCTGCCTCCAGGAGGCGGCCGCCTTGCCGAGCTCTTCGAGCGCCTGCGCCAGATTCTGCGCAAAACGCTGCGGATCTTTTGCGAAATACTGCTCTACCGTGCTGTCTGCTTGGTTTTCTGCGCCATTGGTCTGCTTTTCATGAGCCATGTTCTGCGCCTACAACCTAAACGCGCCTTTCAACGGGCGCGGTGTTAACATAATCTGACGGGAGGCTCCCCCTCTGCCATCATGCATGGTAGTGGCTTGAATCGGAAGAGAATATGAAAATCAAATCTCACGGCGGTTTTTTTCGCGCAGTCGCGCTTCTCGCTCCGGTGGTTGCGTTGCCGCCGATTCTGGGGGGGTGCATGAGCGCAAGCCTGGAGGATGCAGCGCCCGCCGCCGCCCTCCGCACGCCGCCCGTGGCTCCACAACCCGCCCCGCGCACGGCGGCAACGCCGTCGCAGAAGCCGACACCGGGTGCGCCCACACCGGGTGCAAATGTGACCGGCGCGTATCCTGACCTGAATGTGCCGCCGGCCTCGGCGACCGCGCCCATCGCGCCTTCGGAAAAGGATGCGCTGATGCGCGACCTGACAGCGACGCGGCAAAGGCTGGAGAACAGTGCGCCGGCAAATAATGCGGATGCCGAGGCGCGCCGTCTGCGCAATCTGGCGAAAACCCATGCCGAGCGGCAGCTTCAGGAAATCGAAAAGACCGAGTAGGGACGGGGTTCCTGCTCTCGACCGTTGACGGGATTGGGTATATGAGGACCGGGCGCGGCATCGCGCATCCCGTTTTGAGGTACGATGATGGAAGAATTCCATAAGATCCGCCGGCTTCCGCCTTATGTTTTCGAACAGGTAAACCGCCTGAAAGCCAGCGCGCGAGCGCGCGGCGCGGACATCATCGATCTCGGAATGGGCAATCCCGACCTGCCGACGCCGCAGGCCATTGTCGACAAGCTGTGCGACGTGGTGCGCGATCCGCGCACGCATCGCTATTCTTCTTCGCGGGGCATTCCGGGATTGCGCCGTGCGCAGGCGGCTTATTATGAGCGCCGCTTTGGTGTGAAGCTTGATCCCGAGACCCAGATTGTCGCGACGCTTGGCTCGAAGGAAGGTTTTGCCAACATGGCCCAGGCGATCACCGCGCCGGGCGATGTGGTTCTTTGCCCGAACCCGACCTATCCGATCCATACATTCGGCTTCATCATGTCGGGCGGCGTCGTGCGCGCCATTCCCGCCGAGCCGGATGAGAATTTCATTCCCGCGCTTGAACGCGCGGTGCGCTATTCGACGCCAAAGCCGCTGGCGCTGATCCTCAACTATCCGTCAAATCCGACGGCCTGTATGGCGTCGCTCGATTTCTACAGGGACGTCGTTGCGTTCGCCCGCAAGAATGACCTCATCATTTTGTCGGATCTCGCCTATTCGGAAATCTATTTCGACGGCAACCCGCCGCCCTCCGTTCTGGAGGTTCCGGGCGCAATGGATGTGACGGTGGAGTTCACCTCCATGTCGAAGACCTTCTCCATGCCCGGCTGGCGCATGGGGTTTGCGGTCGGCAATGAGCGTCTGATCGCAGCGCTCTCGCGGGTGAAGTCCTATCTGGACTATGGCGCGTTCACGCCGATCCAGGTGGCTGCTGCCGCCGCGCTCAATTCCGATGGCTCCGAGATCGAAGAGGTGCGCGAGGTCTATCACCGCCGCCGCGATGTGCTCGTCGAGTCTTTTGGTCGCGCAGGCTGGGAGGTTCCGCCTCCGCCGGCCACCATGTTTGCCTGGGTGCCGATCCCCGAAGCCTATCGCGCGCTTGGCTCGCTTGAGTTTTCCAAGCTGCTGGTCGAGAAGGCGGAGGTGGCGGTCGCGCCGGGCATCGGTTTCGGCGAGTTTGGCGATCAGCATGTGCGCATTGCACTGGTGGAGAACGAGCACCGGATTCGCCAGGCGGCGCGCAGCATCAAGCGCTTCCTTGCAACGGCGCCCGAAAACACCGACAACGTCATCCCGCTCGGCGCCCGTCGCTGAGTCCCACTTACAGACTGTTCAAGAAGGAGCACGCCGCATCATGTCCGAAGCGTTGCGTATTGGAATTGCGGGTTTGGGAACCGTAGGAGCTTCTGTCGTGCGCTGCATGACGGAGAAGGAAGCGGAACTGACCAGGCAATGCGGACGCATGATGACGCTCACGGCTGTCTCGGCGCGCGACCGAACCCGTGACCGTGGCGTCGATCTCGGCAATGCAAAGTGGTTCGATGATCCGGTGGAGCTCGCCCGTTCGTCTGATATCGACGTGTTCGTCGAACTGATCGGCGGCGATAGCGGCCCTGCCTATGACGCGGTGAAGGCAGCGCTTGAGGCTGGTCATCACGTGGTGACCGCCAACAAGGCGCTTCTGTCCAAACATGGCGTGGCGCTGGCGACGATTGCTGAGGAAAAGGGCGTTCTCCTCAACTATGAGGCGGCGGTCGCTGGCGGCATTCCGGTCATCAAGACCATGCGCGAAGCGCTGGCCGGTAATGATGTGAGCCGCGTGTTCGGCATCATGAATGGTACGGCCAACTACATTCTGACGCGGATGGAAGAAGAGGGGCTTTCCTTTGAGGACTGCCTCGCAGAGGCTCAGCGTCTTGGTTATGCCGAAGCCGATCCGACCTTCGATATCGAGGGACACGACACGGCGCACAAGCTCTCGATCCTCACGAGCCTTGCCTTTGGCTGCCAGATCTCGGCTGACGACATCTACATGGAAGGCATTTCCAACATCAGCCAGGCCGATATTCGCGCCGCCAGCGAACTCGGCTACCGCATCAAGCTTCTGGGCGTCGCGCAGCGCACCGACAGCGGCATCGAGCAGCGCGTGCACCCGACCATGGTTCCCACGCAGTCCGTGATCGCTCAGGTGCACGGCGTGACCAACGCCGTGGCAATCGAGACCGATGTTCTGGGCGAGCTCCTGCTCTCCGGCCCCGGCGCCGGCGGCAATGCGACGGCCTCTGCCGTGATCGGCGACATGGCGGATATCGCCAAGAGCCGGCCCGGCTTCCAGCATGGCCCGGTCTTCGGGCGTCCGGCCGCGAAGCTGAAGCCTTACCAGCGTGCGCGCATGCGTGCGCATGAGGGCGGCTACTTCATCCGCATGACCGTGCATGACCGCGCCGGCGTGTTCGCAGCCATTGCCAAGCGTATGGCCGATAACGAGATTTCGCTGGAATCCATCGTTCAGCACGCCGATGGCGGTCTGCCGGAGGATCAGAAGAACGTGATTCTCGTGACCCATGAGACCACCGAGGAAGCCGTGCGCAAGGCGGTGGATGGTGTGATTGCGGACGGTCACATGGTCGACAAGCCCCAGGTTATCCGCATCGAGCGGGCAGCCTGACGCAGGTTTAGCGTCTGTCACATTTATTCAATCGATTCATGTTTTTGACGGGGCGGTGAGGGACTTGCCGTCCCGCGCCGTCTTTGTCACAAGAAGCCGGCCCGCTCATGGGGAGCGGAAGAACATCAGGATTTGAGTCAATGTTGAAAGCCTCGCAGGCGGGTCTCGACCGCATTCTCACGCTGGAACTCGTTCGTGTGACGGAGCGCGCGGCTGTGGCTGCAGCGCGGCTGCGCGGACGTGGTGACGAGAAGGCCGCCGATCAGGTGGCCGTCGACGCGATGCGCTCCGAACTCAACCGCCTGCCCATTCAGGGCACGGTGGTGATCGGCGAAGGCGAACGCGACGAAGCGCCGATGCTTTACATCGGTGAGGAAGTGGGCGTGGGCGAAGGCCCGGAAGTCGACATCGCGCTCGACCCGCTGGAAGGCACCACGATCTGCGCCAAGAACCTGCCGAACTCGCTGGCGGTGATCGCCATCGCAGAGCGCGGCAGCCTGCTTTATGCGCCCGACGTCTACATGGAAAAGATTGCCGTCGGCCCGGGCTATCCCGAGGGCGTTGTCGATCTCGATGCGCCGGCCGTGGAGAACATCGAAGCGCTGGCCAAGGCCAAGGGCGTTCCGGTCAATGAGATCACGGCCTGCATTCTCGATCGTCCGCGCCATGCGCGCCTGATCGAGGAAGTGCGCGGCACCGGCGCTGCAATTCGCCTGATCGGCGATGGCGACGTGGCCGGCGTGATCCACACGACCGACCCGGACGAAACCGGCATCGACATCTATCTGGGCATCGGTGGCGCGCCGGAAGGCGTTCTGGCGGCTGCCGCCCTGCGCTGCATTGGCGGCCAGATGCAGGGACGTCTGCAGCTCAACACCGAGGAAAAGGTGGCGCGCGCGGCCAAGATGGGAATTTCCGATCCCGCCAAGGTCTACCGCATGGACGAGATGGCCAAGGGCGACGTTCTGTTCGCTGCGACCGGCGTGACGGACGGCAACCTGCTTTCAGGCGTGAAGTTCGGCCGTGACCAGATCTCCACCCACACCATCGTCATGCGCTCTTCTTCGCAGACGGTGCGCGAGATCATCGCCCGCCACCAGGATCTGGACAAGTTTTAGAGCATCGGACCGAAAAGTGGGATCCGGTTTTCGGGTCATTCCGATGCTCCATCAATGATTTAGATCGTCCTTTGTGCGTCCTGATGGACGCACGGCGATCTAATGCATCGGACCGAAAAGTGGAGGGGCGGCTTTCTGGGCGCTCCGACGCTTGATCAATAGGTTTAGATCGTCCTTTGTGCGTCCGAGAGGACGCACAAATATCCAGGCGGGTTACGGCCCGCTTGCCTTTGTTCGGCCGCTGTGAAACGTAGGCGGTAATGACTGGCGAAAAACGGTATTTCCTCGATGTCCGGCACTCCGCACGCGGTCTTGCGTGGGAGCATCGGCTTGACCTGCGCGGCGAGAACGCTGCGCTGGCCATGGCGCAGACCCATGGCATTCCCGAAATCGTGGCGCGGGTTCTGGCCGGTCGCGGGGTGGATATCGATGATGCAGAGCGCTTCCTCGATCCCACCATTCGCGATCTCTTGCCAGATCCGGCAACGCTGACCGACATGGACAAGGCTGCCGAGCGGCTCGCCCATGCGGTGCGGCGCGGCGAAAAGGTGGCGATCTTCGGCGATTACGACGTCGATGGCGCTGTTTCCTCGGCCATGATGAAGCGCTTTTTCGGGCATTACGGCATCGATGCCGAGATCTATATTCCCGACCGCATTTTCGAGGGCTACGGCCCCAATCCCGACGCGATGCGCGACCTTGCGGGGCGTGCGAGCCTCATCGTTACCGTCGATTGCGGCGTCAACAGCGCCGCCGCCATCGCCGCCGCCAACGAGGCGGGCGCGGATGTGGTCGTGCTCGATCACCACCAGGTGGGCGGCGATCTGCCGGATGCGGTTGCGGTGGTGAACCCCAATCGCGAGGACGATCTTTCCGGCCAGGGGTTCCTGTGCGCTGCGGGCGTCGTGTTTCTGGCGCTTGTCCAGACCGCGAAGCATCTGCGTCAGGGCGGTGTCTCCAAGCCGCCGCCGAACCTGCTCGGCCTTCTTGATCTGGTGGCGCTGGGCACGGTCTGCGACGTGGTGCCGCTCGTTGGCGTCAACCGTGCTTTCGTGGTGAAAGGGCTTGTGGCCGCGCGCCAGATGAACACGCCGGGACTGGCTGCGCTGGCGCGGGTGTCGCGCATCGGCGAACCGCTCAACCCCTACCATCTGGGCTTCATGATCGGCCCGCGCATCAATGCGGGCGGGCGCATCGGCAATGCGGCGCTGGGCAGCAATCTGCTCGCCAGCGACGATCCGGCCGAGGCTGCCAAGATCGCCGAGACGCTCGACCGGTTGAACACCGAGCGGCAGGAAATGGAAACGGTGATGCTGGCCGAGGCGAAGGCGGAGGCCGATGCAGAACTGATTTCGGGCGAGGGGCCTGCGGTTCTGGTAACGGCAAGCGACCGCTGGCACCCGGGCATTGTCGGGCTGCTCGCCTCCCGTCTCAAGGATCACGCAAGGCGACCGACCTTCGCCATCGCCTTCGGTCCGAATGGCAAGGGCACCGGCTCCGGCCGCTCCATTCCCGGTTTCGATCTCGGCAAGATCGTGCGCGAGGCGGTGGCCGAGGGCATTCTGGTCAAGGGCGGCGGGCATGCGATGGCTGCCGGCATTACGGTTGAGCGCGAGAAGCTTGGGCCGCTGCGCGCCTTCTTCGAGGAGCGGGCGGCGAGTGCAGTAAAGCGGCTGCGCGACGCTGAGAGCCTCAAGATCGATGCAGCGCTTTCTGCCGATGGCGCGAACCTTGCGCTGCTCGATGCACTGGAGACGGCCGGGCCTTTCGGGTCCGGGCATTCGACGCCGGTTCTGGCGCTGCCGCGCCACCGTCTGGCGGATGCGCGTGTGGTGGGCAATGGCCATATCCGCGCCGAACTGCGCTCACAGACCGGCGCGCGCATGGAGGCGATTGCTTTCCGTGCGGCGGAAACGGATCTCGGCAATTTCCTGTTTGGCAATCGCGGTGCGACCATTCACGTGGCGGGCACGCTGGCGGCCAATCACTGGAATGGAAACAAGCGTATCCAGTTGCGGCTGCAGGATGCGGCCAGCGCCTGAGGGCTGCGCCTATCCAAGGACCGTGAGCAGGCGTTCGAGTTCGGTAAGCCGGGCCTGCGTGGTTTCGTAACCGATGGTGATCGCCTCGTCAGCGCGGTGAAATTCCGTCAGGCCGATATGGCCGAGCTTGGGCTGAAGCGACAGGTCGGGCGGGTCGCCGGCCATGCGCGCCCGTGAAATGCGATCCTGAATGATGTTGAACGCCTCGACCATGACGCCGGTGATGCCAAGGCGCTGATCGCGCTGCTGCGGCCCCTTGTCGACCACCAGAGACGCAGTCTCGCCTTCCTCGCTTTCCTGCGGCATGTCGGCGGAATGCTTGATGACGGCGGCGCGGCCAAACAGGTCGTAATGCAGGTTCACCGCCATGACCAGAGGCTGCTCATAGGCGCGGCAGGCGGAAACGGGAACCGGATTGACCAGCGCGCCGTCCACCAGAACGCGGCCATTGCAGGTGACGGGTTCGAAAACGCCGGGCAGCGCATAGGACGCGCGCATGGCGGTGATCAGCGATCCTTTCGACAGCCAGATTTCATGACCGGTGCGGATTTCCGCCGCGACACAGACGAAGGGTTTGGCGAGGTCATCGAAGGTGACGTCCTGAAGGTGCTCCTGCATGCGGGCCGTTAGTTTCATGCCGCCGAACAGGCCGCTGCCGCCAAAATTGATGTCGAGCAGGCCGAAGATGCGGCGTTTGGTGAGGGACCGTGCGAATTCTTCCAGCTCATCGAGCTTGCCAGCCAGATAGCAGCCGCCGACCAGTGCACCGATGGAGGTTCCGGCAATCATGCCGACGGGGATCTGGGCTTCATCGAGGGCGCGGAGGACGCCGATATGCGCCCAGCCACGGGCCGCGCCGCCGCCAAGAGCCAGGGCAATGCCGCCTTTTTCAGGCGCGGGCGCTGGATCAAGCGGGGGCGGTTCCGGCGAAATCACGTCGATTTCCCGGTTTTCCTGTTTCCTGCGTAGAGATGCCCAATCGAGCATGTTCATCTCCTCGTCCCCGGAAGCATCATGCCCGAGGACTGTATCGAATTGGTGAATATGCGTCGCTGTGGCGAACCGAATGGTTCAACGCTGCCTCACCGAGGAACGCGGCTACTACCCCTTCCCAGTAGATGGGCGCTCCCGAGGAGAAAGTCTACGCTTCGGGCGTTCAAGAAATCGAGACCGACTTTCGGTCAGGCATGTCCGTCTTTGTCGTCCAAAGGCTTCATGCCGAGGTCGACCAGAACCGGTTTGCCGTCGCGAATGCTCACATTGCGGTAGAAGCAGGTGCGGCGACCGGTGTGGCAGGTTGCGCCATCGCCGGCGACGCGTACGCTCAGATGCACCGCATCCTGATCGCAGTCGGTGGCGATGGAGACGATGTGCTGGACATTGCCGGAGGTCTCGCCCTTCTTCCACAATTTGCCGCGCGAGCGCGACCAGTAGTGGGCGATGCCGGTTTCAAGCGTCATGGCGAGAGACGTGGCGTTCATGTGCGCCACCATCAGAAGTGCATTGGTGTCGGCGTCCGTCACCACGGCCGTGATGAGGCCATTGGCATCGAAGCGCGGAGAAAAAGCCGCGCCCTCTTCGAGCGCGGCCTTGTCGGATGGGGCAGGGGGAAACGTGAGTGTGGTCATCAGCCGTGTTTGTCGCGCAGCATGGTCATGAAGCGCGCCTGTTCCTGAAGGTCTTCGCGATAGGCGCCGGTGAAGGTCGTCGTCAGCGTGACCGAACCCTGTTTGCGGATGCCGCGCATGGCCATGCACATGTGCTCGGCTTCCACGAGAACGGCAACGCCGCGCGGCTTCAGGACGTCCTGAATCACATGGGCGATCTGCGCCGTCATGGCCTCCTGCGTCTGCAGGCGGCGGGCGAAGATGTCGACCACGCGGGCGATCTTGGATAATCCGACCACCTTGCCGTCCGGCAGATAGGCGACATGCGCCTTGCCGATGATCGGCACCATGTGGTGTTCGCAATGGGAATGGAACGAGATGTCCTTGATGAGGACCATGTCGTTATAGCCCTGCACCTCCTCGAAGGTCCGGCCGAGTTCTTCGGCGGGACACTGGTCGTAGCCGGAGAACATTTCGCGATATGCCTTCGCGACGCGCTTGGGCGTCTCGATCAGGCCCTCACGGTTGATGTCGTCGCCTGTCCAGCGCAGCAGCGTGCGAACGGCGTTTTCGACCTCTTCCTGAGAGGGGCGATCAGTAACTGCTTTGTCCATATAGGAATTCTTCTCCGCAGTGGCTTCACCCTTATCGGCATGAGGCGGAAAGTTCTTGATAATGGCGTCCATAGAAGGCGTCTCCCGTAGTTCCTGTCTCAGCAGGAACGAGTTGAACGGTTCACGGCCTTATCCAGCGGGTATTGGAGAAAAATTCTCAGCCCGGCCCGACAGTGGCGTGCGCGAAACTGGAACCCGCAGCGGCATCATGCCTTGTCGCGGGCCCATAGCGATCATTATATAAGTGCCTTGAAGCAGAAGGAAAGATGCCGAAACGACTTTGATTTGTTTCGGCTGCGGCAGAGCGGGAAAACCATGCTGGACGATGTCTATAACGCAAAAATTCTTGGCTTTGCCGGCAATATTCAGCGTGTTGGACGGCTGGACAGTCCCGATGCCACGGCAAAGGCGCATTCAAAGCTTTGCGGCTCCACCGTCATTGTCGATCTCAAGATGGAAGGCGACACGGTCACAGACTTTGCACATGAGGTGAAGGCCTGTGCGCTCGGTCAGGCATCGTCCTCGATCATGGCTGCCCATGTGGTGGGGGCGAAGGCTGATGAGCTGCGCCATGTGCGCGACGCGATGTACGCCATGCTCAAGGAAGAAGGCCCGCCGCCGGCCGGCCGCTTCGAGGATCTGAAATATCTGGAGCCGGTGCGCGGCTACAAGGCGCGCCATGCTTCCACGCTTCTCACCTTCGATGCGGTGGTGGATGCCATCGACCAGATCGAAAAGGCGCGCGCTGGCGCTGCCGCCTGACGATGGCCCAGCCCATTCGCAGCCGCAACTGGCAGGGGCCCTGGCCGAAGACGCCCGGTCGCCTGTTCGGAACGGCTTTCGTGCGGCTCTACCAGCTCACCCTGTCGGGCTTCATCGGCAATTCCTGCCGGCATTTCCCAACCTGCTCGGAATACACCTATGAGGCGATTGCCCGGCATGGGCTGTGGTCGGGCGGCTGGATGGGACTTTTCCGCGTGGTGCGGTGCGGGCCGGGCGGCACGCATGGGATCGACCCGGTGCCCGATGTGCTGGAACAAGACCTGAAATGGTGGACGCCGTGGCGCTTCTGGCGGGTGGCGCGGCAGAAAGGCGAGCATTCATGACGGTGCCGATGGACTATCTTTACGCCAGCCGCGATTTCCGACGTTTTCTCGATGCGGTGAAAAAGCAGTCCATGCGCGGTTCGCATAATCAGAGCTATGCGATGACGCGCGCCGTGCTGCACGTGTTTCGCAGCCACGTGCCGGTGAAGGACGCGCTGGCCTTTGCGGAAGTCCTGCCACCGCTCCTGCGGGTGATCTTCATTGAAGGCTGGGATGTTGAGGCAGAAGTCACTCCGTTTCCCGATCGTGAAACGCTGCACCGGGAGATGAAGGCCGTGCGGGAACCGCACAACACTGCGCCTGAAACCGCCATTGGAGATGTCGCCGCTGTCCTGCGTGCGGAGGTTGGCGAGGAGCGGCTGCGGCGGGTGCTTGGCGCCATGCCAATAGGGGCGGAAGACTACTGGCTGAAATAGCCGCGACACTACTGCCGCCGGTTTGCCCTTTACCTTCGCTGGCGAAATGCTTATTTCGGGCCCGCAAACCCAAAATGCCCAAACCACCCGCGCTCGTTGGCGGGACTGGATAAGGAGAAGACCTATGGCCGAGGCCGTTTCCCTGAAATTTCCCGATGGCTCCGTTCGCGATTATGACGCGGCGACGACCGGCGCTGACATTGCAGCCGGCATCTCCAAGTCGCTCGCCAAGAAGTCCGTCGCCTATGCGCTCGATGGCACGGTGCGTGACCTTTCCGAGCCTGTGGGCACGTCCGGCGATATCGAGATCGTCACCCGTGACGACCCGCGCGCGCTGGAACTGATCCGTCACGATGCCGCGCATGTGCTTGCCGAAGCCGTGCAGGAACTGTGGCCCGGCACCCAGGTCACCATCGGTCCGGTGATCGAGAACGGCTTCTATTACGACTTCGCCCGCAATGAGCCCTTCACGCCCGAAGACCTGCCGGTCATCGAGAAGAAGATGGCGGAGATCATTGCGCGCAACAAGCCTTTCACCAGGGAAGTCTGGTCGCGCGACAAGGCCAAGGAAGTGTTCGCCGAAAAGGGCGAGAGCTACAAGGTCGAGCTGATCGACGCGATCCCCGAGGATCAGGACGTCAAGATCTACGCGCAGGGCGACTGGTTCGACCTCTGCCGTGGACCGCACATGGCTTCCACCGGTCAGATCGGCAAGGCTTTCAAGCTGATGAAGGTGGCCGGCGCCTATTGGCGCGGCGATTCCAACAATCCGATGCTGACCCGCATCTACGGCACGGCCTGGCACACGCAGGAAGAGCTCGACCAGTATCTCCACATGCTGGAAGAGGCCGAGAAGCGCGACCACCGTCGCCTTGGCCGCGAGATGGACCTGTTCCATTTCCAGGAAGAAGGCCCGGGCGTCGTGTTCTGGCACTCCAAGGGCTGGCGCATGTTCCAGAACCTTGTGAGCTACATGCGTCGCAGGCTCGCAACCGATGGCTATGATGAGGTCAACGCTCCGCAGGTGCTCGACAAGAGCCTGTGGGAGACCTCCGGTCACTGGGGTTGGTACAAGGAGAACATGTTCAAGGTCGAGTGCGCGGACGACGAGGCGGAAGACACCCGCACCTTCGCACTGAAGCCGATGAACTGTCCCGGTCACGTGCAGATCTTCAAGCATGGCCTGAAGTCCTACCGCGACCTGCCGATCCGGATGGCCGAGTTCGGCAATGTGCATCGCTACGAGCCTTCGGGCGCGCTGCACGGCCTGATGCGTGTGCGCGGCTTCACGCAGGACGACGCGCACATCTTCTGCACGGAAGACCAGCTTGCGGCTGAATGCCTGAAGATCAACGACCTGATCCTCTCCACCTATGCCGATTTCGGCTTCAAGGAGATCACGGTCTTCTTCTCCACGCGGCCTGAAAAGCGCGTCGGATCGGATGCGCTGTGGGATCACGCCGAGGAGATCATGACGGGCGTTCTCGAAAAGATCGCCGCCTCGGACAGCCGCATCAAGACGGCGATCAATCCGGGCGATGGCGCGTTCTACGGGCCGAAGTTCGACTATGTTCTGAAGGACGCCATCGGCCGCGAATGGCAGTGCGGCACGACGCAGATCGACTTCAACCTGCCGGAGCGTTTCGGTGCGTTCTACATCGATCAGGATTCGGAGAAGAAGCAGCCGGTCATGGTGCACCGGGCGATCTGCGGCTCGATGGAGCGTTTCCTCGGCATTCTGATCGAGAACTTTGCCGGTCACTTCCCGCTCTGGTTCGCACCGGTGCAGGTGGTGGTGGCGACGATCACGTCCGATGCCGACGAATATGCGCTGAAAGTGACGGAGACGCTGAAGGAGGCCGGACTTCTGGCCGAGGTGGATCTGCGCAACGAGAAGATCAACTACAAGGTCCGCGAGCACTCGCTGGCCAAGGTTCCGGTGATCCTCGTCTGCGGCAAGCGCGAAGCGGAAGAAGGCACGGTGAACATTCGCCGGCTGGGAAGCCGCGATCAGGCGTCCATGTCGCTGGCCGATGTGACCGCCATGCTGGTCGAAGAGGCAACGCCGCCGGACCTGAAGCGCAAGGCTGCAAAGGCCTAGAGCTGTAAGGCGCTCAAAATGAAAAAGCCCCGCTGGATGCAGCGGGGCTTTTTCATTTCTGCGATGTGTTCCGGTTTTCAGTCGGGAAACTGATTGCGCGTGTCGAGCAGATCGGTTGGCAGCAGTTCCACATCCTGATTGCGGCCGGGCACGACCGAAAAGTCGCGCTGGTAGATGCGGTCGCGGTTCTTGGCGACAATCGTGTAATTGCCTTCGGCAAGAACCATGGAGGCGTAGGCGCTGACCGTTTCGTAGACGATTTCGCCCGTGTCGGTCAGAACCGACCAGGCGGTATCGGCAATGGCTTCGCCGCCGCGTTCGCGCACAAGCTTCATGGTAAGGTCGGCGGCGCGGTGCTCCACCGTCGCTTCCGTCAGCTTGCCGGCTTCCACGCGGATGTCGGAGCGGATCGCTGCGTTGATGTCTCCGTAATTGGAGACCACGTGATAGGTGCCGGAATTGAGCCGGACGATGCTGCCGGGCTCGACCTTGGGCAGGATCAGCGCGCCGTCGCCGATATTGTCTTCCGTCGCCTCATAGATGGCAAAGCGCAGCTGGTTCTGCGGAATGCGCACGCCGCCGGGCAGGATCGCGTTGAGCTTGAGACCGCCGGCATCGAGGAACAGGTCTTCGCGCATGGGCTCGCGGCTGACCGTGATGCGCTTTGTCACGCCTGCGCGTCCATAGGCGGCATGGACGAGATAGCTGCCTGGGGCGAGTTCGAAGACGCTGTTGCCGCCGCGCGCGGTTGCGACGAGCGGCAGTTTGTCATCGGGGCCGGGCTGCGTGCCGAAAATACGCCAGACGAGACCGTTCGGGATTTCGTCGCCGCCTTCGTTCAGATGCGCGACCAGCGTGACCTCGCCGGTGTCGGCAATGGCGAGCGCATCATCCACGGAGGCGGGGGCATAATTGTTGAGGCCGGGCAGGCGCAGGCCGTCGACGGCTTTCGCCGCATCCTCCTGCGCCATGACGTTCGACGCCTGAAAGGACAGCGTGCACAGGGCGAGAAGAGACAGAGTCGTTTTAAGTGAACCGCGCATAGCTGACATGAAGCCCAAGGCGGTGGCAATTTCAAGGCGATTATGCGATCTGGTTCCAGCGAAAAGCCAGCTTTTGCCAGCCAGACAACCTGTTTCAGGCAATGCAGATCCCACAGGAGACAGACAGTGCATCCATCCGTGCTTGATTTCATGCTCGCGCGCCGCTCCACGCCGGTGAAAGACCTCGCGGAACCAGCTCCTTCCGACAAGGAAATCGAGACCATCCTGACCGCAGCCTCGCGCGTGCCCGATCACGGGCGACTGACACCCTGGCGCTTTATTCTCTATCGTGGCGATGCGCGCACCGAGATTGGCGAGGCACTGGCCAAACGCGCGGTCGAGCGTGAGGGCGAGCTGCCGGAAACGCGTCTGGAGCAGGAGCGCAACCGCTTTTCCCGCGCGCCGCTGGTGATCGGTGTGGTTTGCGTGCCCAAGGAAAGCCCGACCATTCCCGAATGGGAGATGTTCCTGTCTGGCGGCATGGCAGCCATGAACCTTATGATTGCAGCCAATGCGCTCGGCTATGGCACCAATCTCATCACCAACTGGTATTCCGACGATGCGGAAGGTCGCCGCATTCTGGGGCTGGCGCCGCAGGAGCGCGTGGTCGGCTTCGTGCATATCGGTTCCTATGATGTGGAACTGGTCGAGCGGCCGCGCCCTGCGCTGGACGCCATTGTTTCCGATTACTCCGGCCCGTGGGAAGCATGATGTTTTTCGAACCCTCCAAGGGGCATGGCCTGCCGCATGATCCGTTCAAGGCGATCGTCTCGCCGCGTCCGATCGGCTGGATTTCGACCCTGTCGAAGGACGGAACGGCAAACCTTGCGCCTTACTCCTTCTTCAATGCGATCTCGTCCAATCCGCATCTGGTGTTTTTCTCTTCGGAAGGGGCGAAGGACAGCGCCACCCATGCGGAAGAAACCGGCGAGTTCGTCGTCAATCTTGCAAGCCATGATCTGGCCGAGCAGCTGAATGCAAGCTCGGTCGATGCGCCGCGCGGTGTCAGCGAGTTTGCCTTTGCCGGACTTACGGAAGCCCCATCGACGCTGGTTGCGCCGCCGCGCGTGGCCGAATGCCACGCCGCGCTTGAATGCAAGGTGACCGAAGTGCGTCGTCCGCTCGGCCTCGATGGCGCGTGGGCCGGCGTCATCGTTGTCACCGGTGAGGTGGTCGGCGTTCACATCAGCGATGCCGTTTTGAAGGACGGCATGTTCGATGCCGTTGCTGCCGGCAATCTCGCCCGTCTTGGATATCGTGACTATTCGGCTGTGACCGAGGTGTTCCAGATGACGCGCCCCCAGTGGAAGGGTGACTGACGCGCCAGGGCAGTCGGAGTAGCCCGGTTTTCGGGTTAATCCGATGCTTCTCCCCACTCTAGTCTGACGACGCGTCGGCTGCGCGTGCAAGCACGCGTTCGGCAAGCGCCAGGTGCGGGCGGTCATACATCCGCCCGCCAATATTGACCACGCCGGCGTTTCCGGCGGCAGAGAAGGCCTCCACCACGGCGCGGGCCTTCTCCACCTCCTTGGCGGAGGGGGTGAAGGTGGCGTTGATCGGTGCGACCTGCGCCGGGTGGATGGCCATCTTGGCGACGAAGCCATCGCGCGCCGCCAATTGGCAATCCCTTGCAAAAGCCTCTGTATCCGAAAAGTTCGGGAATACCGTGTCGATGGCCGGAACGCCTGCCGCCGCAGCCGCCAGCAGCGTCATGCTGCGGGCGAGCTGAAAGAGCGGCGTATAGCTTCCGTCTTCATGGCGCGCGGCGAGCGCGCCGATATGGGCCGACAGGTCTTCCGCGCCCCAGGTCAGCCCGGCCAACCGGTCGCTCGAATCCCGGTAGCTGGCGGCGTTGAGGACGCCCAGCGCCGTTTCCGTGATGATCGGCAGGATGCGTGTGCTTCCGTCTTCAATGCCGTTTTCTGCTTCGTGCACGCGCAATGCGGCGGCAAGGCGCGCCACATCTGCGCCGCCCTCGGCCTTGGGCAGCATCACGCCATCGGGCCCCGCCTGCATGACGCCGGCGAGGTCGTCTTCCGTCAGGCCGCTCGACAGATCGTTGACCCGTACATAGAGCTGCGCGCCCGTACGGCCGCGCGCGTCCTCCAGGAAAGCGGTGGTGATGCGCCGGCCTTCGGCCTTGCGGTCGGGGCTGACCGAATCTTCCAGATCGATGATCAGCACATCGCTTGCGGAACCAAGCGCCTTTTCAAGCTTGCGCTCGGAATCCCCGGGCACGAATAGAAGCGAACGCATGATCAGGCGTCTATCTTCTTGAGGATCATGGCCTGACGCAGGCAGCGCGCCACCAGCCGGTCATCCTGATTGTAGGCGCGGTGCTCGAATTCGACGATGCCGCGGTCAGGCTTGGATTTGGATTCGCGCACCGATTTGACTTCTGTTTCAACCCGGATCGTGTCGCCGTGGAAGACCGGGTGAGGGAAGCCCGTCTCCGTCATGCCCAGATTGGCGACAGTCGTGCCAAGCGTCGTATCGTGAACGGAGATGCCGATCATCAGCCCCAGCGTGAAGAGCGAGTTGACGAGCGGCTTGCCCCATTCGGTCTTCTCGGCAAAGGCGAAATCGATGTGGAGCGGCTGCGGGTTCAGCGTCATGGTCGAAAACAGCATGTTGTCGCTTTCGGTGACGCTCTTGCGCAGCGTGTGCTGGAACACCTGTCCCGGCTGGAATTCCTCTAGGTAAAGACCGGCCATCGTGTCCTCCGCATCCCGTTTGACCAATGCATCCTCCCTTTCTTGATAGGCGGGCTGCCGGCCCCTCGCAAGCGGGCACTTATGGTAAACGTTTCCTATACGAATTCGCGCTAGGGTCATTCCAGACAGGGCGGGAGCGTGACTTCAGTGCAAGTGGTTCAGCATTTTCTTAAATGGATGGAGACTGCCAGAGTGGTTGACAGAGCAGGGGCTGCCACAGCTCTCGCCAGAGCCTATCTCGACCGGGAACTGCCGTTTGAGGACCGCTACGCGGCCGAGGCCGCGCTGACGGCGCTGCTCGACGATCCCTCATCCAAGGTGCGCGCCGCACTGGCCGAAGCGCTCTCGATGAGCCGGCATGCGCCCATGCAGGTGATCGCCGCTCTTGCCGCCGACCAGCCGGACGTTGCTGCGCCGATCCTGGCGCGCTCGCCGATGCTTTCCGATTCCGACCTTATCGACCGCGTGGGCGACGGCCGCGAAGGGACGCAGCGGCTTGTTGCAGAGCGTCCGCAGCTTGCCATGGGGGTTTCGGCCGCCATTGCAGAGGTGGGATCGCTCGAATCCTGTCTGGCGATGGTCGACAATCCGAGCGCGGAGATCGCCGCAGTGAGCTTTCGCCGCATGATTGAGCGTCATGGCCATGAGCCGCGCATGCGCGTGGCGCTGGCGGCCGATCAGCGTCTTCCTTCCGATTGCCGGCACACGCTTCTCGTGCAGCTTGGCGAAGCCCTGCGCGAAGCGCCGCTGGTTAAGGCGCTGGTGGGTGCGGCGCGGGCCGAGAAGCTGACGCGTGATGCATGCGTGCGCGCCTCGCTCACGCTGATCGAGACGATTGACCCGGATGAGCACGAAGCGCTGGTGGAGCATCTGCGCATGCGTGGTGATCTGACGGCAGGTTTCATCGTGCGCATGGTGGCGCATGGCAAGATCGATTTCTTCGGCCATGTGATGATGGCGCTCACCGGGCAGTCGCACACGCGCATTCGCGGCCTGCTCGTGAACGGACGCGATCTGGCCGTATCGGCGCTTTTGCAGAAGGCGGGGCTTGCAAAGCCGTTTCACCGCCCCCTGATCCGCGCGCTGTCGGTCTGGCGTGACGTGGCGCAGGGGCGGCGGGTGGCCGGTGCGCAGGAGGTTTCCTGGCTGATGATGGAGAGCATTGGCGCGACGCCCGGCCAGTCCGGTCCGGCAGCGGAATCTGCCGAGCTCGCTGGCCTGCTGCGCTCAATCCATCTCGATGCCCTGCGTGAGAACGCACGCCTTCAGGCGCAGGCGATCGCCGCCGCCTGACAGAAGGGCGTCCGCGTCGCCGGCATCAATGCCGGCTTTGCGCGTCAGATATCCAGTTCTTCAGCGAACTCGGCATTGTCCTGAATGAAGCGGAAGCGCGCTTCGGGCTTGGTTCCCATCAGGCTGTCGATGGCGCCCTTGGTGGCTTCCTGACCGTCGAGCACGGTGACGCGCAGCAGCGTGCGCTTGGCCGGGTCCATGGTCGTTTCCTTGAGCTGGCTCGCCATCATCTCGCCCAGACCCTTGAAGCGGCCGATATCGATCTTGCCGCGCCCCGTGAACTCCGTTTCCAGAAGCTCGTCCTTGTGGGCGTCGTCGCGCGCATACATGGTCTTGCCGCCCTGGCTGAGGCGGTAGAGCGGGGGAACAGCCATGTAGAGATGGCCATTCTCGATGAGCTGCGGCATCTCCTGATAGAAGAAGGTGATGAGCAGCGAGGCAATGTGCGCGCCGTCGACGTCGGCATCCGTCATGATGATGACGCGGTCGTAACGCAGATCGTCTTCACGGTATTTCGAGCGCGTGCCGCAGCCGAGCGCCTGTGTGATGTCGGAAATCTGCTGGTTGGCGGCGAGCTTGTTGGAGCCGGCGCTGGCGACGTTGAGGATCTTGCCGCGCAGCGGCAGAACGGCCTGACTGGCGCGGTTGCGCGCCTGCTTGGCGGAGCCGCCAGCCGAGTCGCCCTCGACGATGAAAATTTCAGCACCCGCTGCCGCGCCCATGGTGCAGTCGGCGAGCTTTCCGGGCAGGCGCAGCTTGCGCACGGCGCTCTTGCGGCTGACCTCGCGCTCCTGACGGCGGCGAAGGCGCTCATCGGCGCGCGCCACAACCCATTCAAGCAGTTTGGAGGCTTCCTGCGGGTTTTCTGCAAGCCAGTGGTCGAACGGATCGCGGATCGCGTTTTCGACAATGCGGGTGGCGGCAGCCGTCGCCAGCTTGTCCTTGGTCTGGCCAACGAACTCCGGTTCGCGCACGAACACGGAAAGCATGCCGGCGGCCGAGATCATCACGTCTTCGGAGGTGATGATGGAAGCGCGCTTGTTGCCGGTCAGCTCCGCATAGCCGCGCAGGCCACGCAGGAGCGCGTTGCGGAAACCGCTTTCGTGGGTTCCGCCCTCGGGCGTCGGCACGGTGTTACAATAGGAGTTGAGCATGGCGTCGCCGCCATACCAGGTGATCGCCCATTCCACGGCGCCATGACCGGTGGTCTTTTCGCTGCGGCCGGAGAAAATCTCCTTGGTGACCTGGAACTGCCCGTCGAGCGAAGCGGCCAGATAGTCCTTGAGACCGCCGGGGAAGTGGAAGGTCGCCTTTTCGGGCGTCTCGTCCTTCTCGCCGATCAGGGAAGGGGCGCAAATCCAGCGGATTTCCACGCCGCCGAACAGATAGGCCTTGGAGCGGGCCATCTTGTAGAGCCGCGCGGGCTCGAACTTCGCGCCCTTGCCAAAGATTTCTTCGTCCGGCTTGAAGCGCACCTTGGTGCCGCGCCGGTTGTGCACGTCGCCGAGCTTCTCCAGTCCGCCCTGCGGCAGGCCGCGTGAAAAAGTCTGGCGGAAGAGCTGGCGATTGCGGGCAACCTCCACCTGAAGGAGTTCGGACAGGGCGTTGACCACGGACACGCCAACGCCGTGCAGGCCGCCGGAGGTCTCGTAGACCTTGGAATCGAACTTACCGCCGGCATGCAGCGTCGTCATGATGACTTCGAGCGCCGACTTGTCCTTGAACTTGGGGTGCGGATCGACCGGAATGCCGCGACCGTTATCGGTGACGGAGAGATAGCCTTCCTCGTCGAGTTCCACTTCGATGAAGGTGGCGTGGCCGGCCACCGCCTCATCCATGGAGTTGTCGATGACTTCGGCGAACAGGTGGTGCAGCGCCTTGTCGTCGGTGCCGCCAATATACATGCCGGGACGGCGACGAACGGGCTCCAGACCTTCCAGAACCTCAATGTCGGCCGCACTGTAGCCGTCGCCCGACGGGGCGGGCGATGCAGATGGCGCGGGACGCGCAGCGGGCTTGCGCTGAGGCGCTGCCGGCTCGGGCGTTTTCGCACGTTCCACATTGGCAGGCGTCCCGGCGGCAGGCATTCCGGCGAAGAGGTCGTTGTTGTCGTCCATGAAGCGTGTTGTTTCCTGTCCGCGAATCAGCCCGCAGTTTGCCATGGTTTGCAAGGCAAAGCGAAGCCTGTTCCGGTTCCGTTCGGAGTGTGTGGACGACGCTTTACCAGAAAGCGGGGGCGCGCGCCAAGAGGTGCGCGGCAATTGAGGCGATCATCTCCCCAGCTTGGGGAGATGATCCGTTTCATCGTGGTCAGCTTGCCAGCGCTTCGATGGGCGGGCAGGCGCAGACCAGATTGCGGTCGCCGCCGACATTGTCGACGCGCGAGACGGGCGGCCAGTATTTGGACGCTGCCTCGAGCGAACCTTCGGGGAAGGCGGCTTCGCTGCGGCTATAGGGATGCGTCCAGTCGTCACCCATCAGCTCCATCGCGGTGTGCGGCGCGTTGGCGAGCGGATTGTCATCCTTCGGCCATTCGCCCTTTTCCACCCGCGCAGCTTCTTCGGCGATGGAGATCATCGCCTGGCAGAAGCGGTCGACTTCGCTCTTCGGCTCCGACTCCGTCGGCTCCACCATCAGCGTGCCCGCAACGGGGAAGCTCATGGTCGGGGCGTGGAAGCCATAGTCGATGAGCCGCTTGGCGATGTCGTCGACGGTGATGCCGGCGCGATCCTTGAACACCCGCGTGTCGAGAATGCACTCATGCGCGACACGGTCGTTGCGGCCTTTGTAGAGCACCGGGTAGTGCTCCTTCAGGCTGTGGGCGATGTAATTGGCGTTGAGGATTGCCATTTCCGTCGCCCGCTTGAGGCCGTCGCCGCCCATCATGCGGATATACATCCATGTGATCGGCAGGATCGACGCGCTGCCATAGGGGGCTGCGGCCACCGCATGGCTGCTGCCGAGCGCCACATGCCCCGGCACGAACGGCTTCAGATGCGCCTTGACGCCGATCGGGCCAACGCCCGGTCCGCCGCCGCCATGGGGAATGCAGAAGGTCTTGTGCAGGTTCAGGTGGCAGACATCCGCTCCCAGATCGCCCGGACGGGCAAGCCCGACCATGGCGTTGAGATTGGCGCCGTCGAAATAGACCTGGCCGCCGTGTTCGTGGATCACCGCGCACATGTCGCGCACGCCTTCCTCGAACACGCCGTGGGTCGACGGGTAGGTCAGCATCAGCGCCGCCAGCTTGTCGGCGTGCTCTTCCGCCTTCGCCTTCAGGTCGTCCTGATCGATATTGCCATCTTCCGTGCAGCGCACGACCACCACCCGCATGCCGGCCATGGAGGCGGACGCCGGGTTGGTGCCATGGGCGGAGGAGGGGATGAGGCAGATATCGCGGTCACCTTCGCCGCGCTCGGCGTGATAGCGGCGGATGGCCAGGAGACCGGCATATTCGCCCTGGCTACCGGCATTGGGCTGCAGCGAAACTGCGTCGAAGCCGGTGATTTCCGAGAGCCAGCGGTCCAGATCGTCGATCATGCGACGATAACCCAACGTGTGTTCCGGCGGAGCGAAGGGGTGAAGGCCACCCACTTCCGGCCAGCTCACGGGCATCATCTCGGCAGCAGCGTTGAGCTTCATGGTGCAGGAGCCAAGCGGGATCATGGCGCGGTCGAGCGCAAGATCCTTGTCGGCGAGCCTGCGCAGGAAGCGCATCATTTCCGTTTCCGAGCGGTGAGAGTGGAAATCCGGCTGCGTGAGGAAGCCTTCGCCGCGCGCTGCGGCCGGGGCAAGGCGCGGTGCGCTTTCCGGCACGGTGGCGCCGAACAGGGCTGCCAGTGCGGCCAGATCGTCTTCGGTCGTCGTCTCGTCAAAGGCGACGCTGACGCGGTCCGCGTCGAGAACGCGCACAAGGCGGCCCTCGGCCTCGGCTCCGGCCGCGATCTCCTGCGCCTTGCCGGGAACGGTGACGGTGACCGTGTCGAAGATGACATCGCCTGCAAGCGAAAGGCCGGCAGCCTTGAGGCCCGCATGGAAGCGGGCTGCGCGCTCATGCACCTGCTCGGCAATTGCAGCGAGCCCTTCCGGGCCATGCCAGATGGCAAAGGCTGCGGCCATGTTGGCAAGCAGTGCCTGCGCGGTGCAGATGTTGGAGGTCGCCTTGTCGCGGCGGATGTGCTGCTCGCGGGTCTGCAGCGCCAGACGGTAGCCCGGACGGCCATGCGCATCGACCGACTGGCCGACGAGGCGGCCGGGCATGAGGCGCGTCAGCTTGTCCGATACGGCGCAATAGGCCGCGTGCGGACCGCCAAAGCCCATCGGAACGCCATAACGCTGCATCGAGCCAACGGCGATTTCTGCGCCCAGTGCTGCCGGCGTTTCGCTCAACAGCAGGCCGAGCGGGTCGGCCACCATGATGACGATGGCGCCCTTGTCCTTTGCCTCGGCGATCAGCGCGCCGTGGTCACCATGAACGCCATAGGTGTCGGTCCACGGAACGATGAGGGCGAAGGTGTTGTCGTCGATCGTGTCGCCATCGACCTCGATGCCCAGCGGCTCCGCGCGGGTGACCACCACGTCGCGGGTCTGCGGGTGCAGTTCGCCGGCAATCGCCAGCTTGCTGCGCTTGGAGCGATGATGACGCCAGGCAATGCCCACGGCTTCGGCCACGGCCGAACCTTCGTCCAGCAGCGAGGCGGAGGCGACCGGCAGGCCGGTCAGTTCCGTCACCAGCGTCTGGAAGTGGAACAGAAGCTCAAGGCGGCCCTGGCTGATTTCCGACTGGTAGGGCGTGTAGGCCGTGTACCAGGCAGGGTTTTCAAACAGGTTGCGCTGGATGACCGGCGGAACCTTCACGCCGTGATAGCCGGCGCCGATGAAGCTCTTGAGCACCTTGTTCTGGCGCATGGCTGCGCCGAGCTCTTCGAGCGCCTCGGTCTCGCTGGCTGCCGGCGGCAGGTCGAGCGGACGGTCGAGGCGGATCGAATTCGGCACGGCCTGCGTGATCAGCGTCTCGAGCGACGGAACGCCGAGCGTGGCCAGCATGGCCTTGGTTTCTTCACCGCGCGGGCCGATATGGCGGGCGGCGAAAGGGAGTGTGTTGGCGGACATGGTGTTTCCTCAGGCAATCGACGCCTTGTAGGCGGCTTCGTCCATCAGGCCTTCGAGCTGGCTTTCATCGGAGAGCTTCATCTTCCACAGCCAGCCATCGCCGGTGGGGGCGGAGTTCACGAGGGCCGGGTCGCTTGCAAGCGCTTCGTTGACCTCGGAGATCTCGCCATCGGCAGGCGCGTACACATCGGAAGCGGCCTTCACGGATTCAACCACGACGGCGGTGTCGCCCTTGGAGAGCGTTGCGCCGGTTTCGGGCAGTTCCACGAACACCAGATCGCCGAGCTGTTCCTGAGCGTGATCGGTGATGCCGACGGTTGCGACGCCGTTCTCGACTTTGATCCACTCGTGGTCTTCGGTGAAATAGGTCTGGCTCATCTGGCTGTTATCCTTTTTTGTAGCGCTGCGGCGTGAAGGGCAGGGTATGGACATCAAGTGCGATGCGGTTGCCGCGCACTTCGGTGAAAAGACGGGTGCCGGGTTCGGAAAGCGCCTTGGCGACATAGCCCATCGCCACCGGATGACCGGCGGAGGGGCCAAAACCGCCCGATGTGACGCGGCCGACCTTTTCGCCGGCTTCGTTGATGAGCGGTGCGCCGGCGCGCACCGGCTGGCGGCCTTCCGGCTTCAGGCCGACGCGCTTTTCCTTCGCGCCATCGGCAATGATCTTCTGCAGGGCCTCGGCGCCGATGAACCGGCCTTCGGAGCGCAGCGCCTTCGGCACGGCCCAAAGGATGGCGGCATTGGCCGGATCGGTCGTCTCGTCGAGATCCTGACCATGCAGGCAGAGCCCGGCTTCGAGTCTGAGGCTGTCGCGGGCGGCAAGGCCAACCCACTGGACGCGCTCGTCGTCGAGCAGTTTGCGGGCAAAGCGCTCCGCCTGATCGACCGGCAGCGCCACCTCGAAACCGTCTTCGCCGGTGTAGCCCGAACGGGTGGCGAACCAGCCCTCATGCGGCTCCGTGCCGGTCATGAAGACGAGATCGCTGAGGTCGAGGCCGGCGGCGATCAGGATGGCTTCTGCGTCGGGGCCCTGAAGGGCGAGGAGGACGCGCTCGAGCGCGGTGAAGGAGATGTCGAAATCTGCGGCGATGGCGCGGAGATGCACTTCATCCTTCGCGGCATTGCCGGCATTCGCCACGATCATGTAGCGGTTTTCGCCGAGCCGGGTGACGATCAGGTCGTCGATGATGCCGGCATTCTCGTTGAGAAGGACGGTGTATTTCGACTGGCCTTCCCTGAGCGCCGTCGCATCGAGCGGGCAGGCGCGCGACAGGAAGGCTGCTGCGTCTGCGCCTTCAACCTCGAAGAGCTGCATGTGAGAGATGTCGAACAGTCCGGCGCTTTCGCGCGTGTGGATGTGTTCTTTCATCACGCCGGCGGGATAGGTCAGGGGCATGCGCCAGCCGGCGAATGCGCCAAAACGTGCGCCGGCATCTTCATGCAGCGCTTCCAGCGGCAGATGTTTCAGGGATTCGGTGTTGCTCATCATTCCTCCAGAATCGCACGCATGCCGCGGGAAGCGACATGTTCGTGCCCCTCTGTCGGAAGCCTGAGAGACTCGCGCAGCCGGAACTCTGTCGACCACGCTTACACCTTCGGCGCGGGGATCGCTCCCCGACTTTCCAGAGTGTCTTGACCTGTCTACGGTTCTTTTGCCTGAGAGATTTCGGGCGATTTCCCCTTCGGCGTCCGCCCCGGTTTTCCCCGGTTTGGCTCTCTCCCGCAAACAGGCAGGGCTGCTGCCCTCGACGGCTGGAAACTAGCGCACGCCGTTGTGTTTGTCACCTGTCATAACGCCGGTCGTGGTCGTGGCATCACGCTTTCTGTGCACAATGTCGCATCAGAAGAAATCCGCGCGTCAGCCAGCGCCTTCAGCGCGCGCAAGGTCGGTTTCGATCTGCGCGACAATGCGGTTGGTTTCTTCCTGGAGCCTGCGGATGCGCTTCAGGTTGGCTGCGACGGCGTTGACCAGTTCCGAGCGGCTTTCGTCGGCTGGCGAAACGCCCACGCCGTGCAGCAGCCAGGAGAGGCTGACATTGAGAACGCCGGCGAGCATGGCCAGCCGGTTTGCGCGCGGCTGCGAGCGGTCGCTTTCCCAGGCCTGTATCGTGGCTGCCTTCACGCCGAGGCGACGGGCGAGTTCGGCAACCGAGAGGCCGACGGCGTCGCGCGCCCGGGAGAGGCGGCCGCCCATCGTGTCGCGGTCGGGTGTGTCTGAATAAATATGTGCTGTGTCCTGCACCGGGCAGCACCTCCGTTTTCGATCATCATTGGGTGGCATTCTGAGCTCAATGATCCCGCATTTTAGGGCGGGTTTGCTCCCGAAAGCATGCCGGATGCGACGCGCCGGCACAAGTTTGCGCCGGCGCGTCAATCGTCGTGGAGGTGAAAAGCCGTTTGCCGGCAGAATGTTAGTCGAAGAACATGATGAGATGATTCATCGGCTTCATGTGTTGATTCAGGTCAGCCGGCTGCGAGGCGCTTTGCGTGCCAGGCAAGATGGTCGTCCATGAAGGTCGAGATGAAGAAGTAGGAGTGGTCATAGCCCTCACGCATGTTGAGCGTGAGCGGAATGCCCGCCTTTTTGCAGGCCGCTTCGAACAGCCATGGCCTGAGGCCCTCGTCCAGGAAGCCGTCAGCCGCGCCCTGATCGATCAGGAATTCGGGAAAGCGAGCGCCGTCGGCTACCAGCGCGCAGGCGTCGTTTCCGCGCCACGTGGCTTCGTCCGCTCCCAGAAATTTCTCCAGCGCCGGTTTCGACCAGCCCGCAGTCGAGGGTTCGACGATGGGGGCGAAGGCGGAGCAGCTTTTGAAGCGGTCGGGGTTTTTAAGCGCGATGGTCAGCGCCCCGTGGCCACCCATGGAGTGTCCGAAAATGCCCTGGCGATCCATGTCCGCCGGAAATTTTTCGGCGATCAGCGCCGGCAGTTCCTCTGTGATGTAGGAATACATGCGGTAGTTCTTGGCGAAGGGTTCCTGCGTGGCGTCCACATAGAAGCCTGCGCCCTTGCCGAACTGCCAGTTGTCCGCCTCGTCCGGCACGTCGTCGCCGCGCGGGCTCGTGTCCGGGCAGACCACGATCATGCCGAGTTCAGCGGCCATGCGGCGGTATTCGCCCTTGTCCATGACATTGGCGTGCGTGCAGGTGAGGCCTGACAGATACCACAGGACCGGGCAGGGGCCATCAGCTGCCTGCGGCGGCACGAACACAGCGAAAGTCATGTCGCACTGGCAGGTTTTCGAGGTGTGGCTGTAAACGCCCTGGACGCCGCCATGGGAGCGTGCGGTGGAGACGGTCTTCATGAGGTCAGTCCCTGTTTTCTTTCAAAGCGCGGCGCACGGTGCGGTCGAGCGCCTGCAGGAAGTCGGAGCGGTCGCGTGCGGTGAAACCGGGATTGTATCCCTTGATCTCACCGGATTCGCGCAGATCCTGTTTGAGGTTGCGCATGGCGACCGCCATGCCGATGGTTTCGGGCGTGAACGGGCGGCCGGTGGGGCCGAGCACATGCACGTCCATCTCCACCAGGCGCGCGGCCAGCGGCACGTCCGCCGTGATGGCGATGTCTCCGGCCACGGCATTCTCCACGATCCAGTCATCGGCGGCGTCGGCGGTGCCGGGCACCACCACATGCCGCACCATGGGATCGCGTGAGGGGCGCAGCCCGCCATTGGAGACATAGACGATGACAAGCCCGTGCCGCTCGGCGACACGGGCTGCTTCCGGTTTCACCGGACAGGCGTCTGCATCCACATAGATGGTCGACAAGGTGATGGCCTCAGTAGACCACCACGGAGCGGATGGATTCGCCCGCATGCATGAGGTCGAAGCCCTTGTTGATCTCGTCCAGCGACAGGGTGTGCGTGATCATCGGGTCGATGTCGATCTTGCCCTCCATGTACCAGTCGACGATCTTGGGCACATCCGTGCGGCCGCGTGCGCCGCCAAAGGCGGTGCCTTTCCAGGTGCGTCCGGTGACCAGCTGGAAGGGACGGGTGGAGATTTCCTGACCCGCACCGGCCACGCCGATGATGATGGACTCGCCCCAGCCGCGATGCGCGCTTTCCAGCGCCTGACGCATCACATGGACATTGCCCGTGCAGTCGAACGTGTAGTCCGCGCCGCCGATCTGGTCTGCGCCGCGCTTGGTCATGTTGACGAGATAGGGGACGAGGTCTTCGCCGGCTTCCTTCGGATTGACGAAATGCGTCATGCCGAATTTCTCGCCCCATTCCTTCTTGTCGTTGTTCAGGTCCACGCCGATGATCATGTCGGCGCCGGCAAGCCGGAGGCCCTGGATCACGTTGAGGCCGATGCCGCCGAGGCCGAACACGATGGCCGTCGAGCCGATCTCGACCTTGGCGGTGTTGATGACCGCGCCGACGCCCGTGGTCACGCCGCAGCCGATGTAGCAGATCTTGTCGAAGGGCGCGTCGGGGTTGACCTTGGCGACCGCGATTTCGGGCAGAACGGTGAAGTTCGAGAAGGTCGAGCAGCCCATATAGTGATGCAGCTTCTCGCCGTTGAGGGAGAAACGGCTCGTGCCGTCCGGCATCAGGCCCTGGCCCTGGGTGGAGCGGATGGCGGTGCACAGATTGGTTTTCTGCGACAGGCAGGACGGGCACGCACGGCACTCGGGCGTGTAGAGCGGGATCACGTGATCGCCCTTCTTGAGGCTCGTCACGCCGGGACCGACATCAACGACGACGCCAGCGCCTTCATGGCCGAGAATCGCCGGGAAGATGCCTTCCGGATCTGCGCCGGAGAGGGTGAACTCATCCGTATGGCAGATGCCGGTCGCTTTCACCTCGATCAGCACTTCGCCTTCGCGCGGGCCATCGAGGTCTACCTCCATGATTTCAAGTGGTTTTCCTGCCTGAACGGCAACAGCGGCGCGGGTTTTCATGGACAATTCTCCTGCAAGTCCGGAATCTAAGCCGAAAGTTTCAGGAATTGTTATGTCCCGCAAGCCCGTTCCGGCCATAGGATGACGCAATCTGACAAACCCGCTTCTCATGCGACAATTGTGTGAAACGCTTGAGCGGGGGCAAGCAAAGCCATAAAACAGAAACGACGTCGCTCGTTGGGGGGAAACACCGTTCATGTTCAAGAAGATCCTCGTCGCCAATCGCGGTGAAATCGCCTGCCGGGTCATGAAGACAGCGAGGAGGATGGGCATCGCCACCGTTGCGGTCTATTCCGACGCCGATGCCGACGCGGTGCATGTGGACATGGCCGACGAGGCCGTTCACATCGGACCGCCCGCCGCCAGTCAGAGCTATCTGGTCGCAGACAGGATCATCGCCGCCTGCAAGGAGACCGGCGCAGAGGCCGTGCATCCGGGCTATGGCTTCCTTTCCGAGAATGCAGGGTTCTGCGAGCGACTGGAAGCCGAGGGCATCGTTTTCATCGGCCCCAAGCCGAAGGCCATCAAGGCCATGGGCGACAAGATCACCTCCAAGAAGATTGCCGCCGAGGCCGGAGTCTCGACCGTTCCCGGTTTCATGGGACTGATCGATGATGCCGAACATGCGGTGCGCATCGCGGGTGAAATCGGTTACCCGGTGATGATCAAGGCGTCGGCGGGCGGCGGCGGCAAGGGCATGCGGATTGCCTGGAACGATGACGAGGCGCGCGAAGGGTTCGAGCGCTCGAAATCGGAAGCTGCGTCCTCTTTCGGCGATGATCGCATCTTCATCGAGAAATTCATCGAGGAGCCGCGCCATATCGAGATACAGGTGCTGGCGGACGCGCATGGCGCGTGCCTGCATCTGGGCGAGCGCGAGTGCTCCATCCAGCGCCGCAATCAGAAGGTGGTGGAGGAGGCTCCGTCGCCCTTTCTGGATGCCGAGACGCGCGCGGCCATGGGCGCACAGTCTGTGGCGCTCGCAAAAGCCGTTGATTATCAAAGCGCCGGCACGGTCGAGTTCATCGTCGACAAGAACCGGAATTTCTATTTTCTGGAGATGAACACGCGCCTTCAGGTGGAGCATCCGGTGACCGAGCTTGTCACCGGCATCGACCTGGTGGAGCAGATGCTGCGGGTGGCGGCAGGCGAGGCGCTGTCCTTCGGTCAGGCCGATGTGAAGCTCAATGGCTGGGCCATTGAAAGCCGTATCTATGCCGAAGATCCGGTGCGTAACTTTCTGCCGTCCATCGGCAGGCTCACCCGTTACCGTCCGCCGCAGGAGGGGCGTTTGGGCGATGCCGTCCTGCGCAACGATACGGGCGTGACGGAAGGGTCGGAAATCTCGATGTTCTACGACCCGATGATCGCCAAGCTCTGTACCTGGGCGCCCGAGCGACTTGATGCGATCAACGCGATGAGCGAGGCGCTGGACCGTTTCGTGATCGACGGAATCGAGCACAACATTCCATTCCTCGCAGCTCTGATGAGCCATCCGCGCTGGCGCGAAGGGCGTCTGTCAACCGGCTTCATCGCGGAGGAGTTTCCTGACGGGTTTGCGCCGCCATCGCCCATGGCGGGCGAGCGCACGGTGCTTGCTGCGGTGGCGCTGGCCGTGGAGCTTCTGCGGCGTGATCGTCTCGACCGGCTGACCGGCCGTCTTGCACCGCATTCGGGCGAACTGAAGCGCGACTGGGTGGTGCGGCTCGATGACGATTATCTGTCCGTCAGCCTTGTCGAAGGCATGATCTCGATCCCGCTGGAAATGGACATTCGCATTGGCGATGCCGATCCGGTGACCGTGCGCTCTTCCTGGCGTCCGGGGGAGCCGGTCTGGGAAGGCGATGTCAATGGCCGCACTGTCGCCGTTCAGGTGCGTCCGATCCTCAACGGCGTTCAGGTCGCCTGGCAGGGTGTGGCTGCGAATGCGCGCGTGATGCTGCCACGCATTGCCGAGCTTGACCGCCTGATGCCCGTGCGTGAAGCGCCCGATACGTCGAAAATGCTGCTTTGCCCGATGCCGGGTCTGGTCGTGTCCATCGCGGTCGCCACCGGGCAGGAGGTCAAGGCGGGCGAAATACTCGCCGTTGTCGAGGCGATGAAGATGGAGAATGTCCTGCGCGCCGAGCGTGACGGGATGGTGGCAAAGATCAATGCCGCGCCCGGTGACAGCCTCGCCGTGGATGCGGTCATCATGGAATTCGAATAGGAGCTTTCCAAAAATGGCGCAGATGGAAAAGCGGGCAGCGGTGCTGTTCGATCTCGACGGCACGCTGACGAACCCGTTTGTCGGCATTTCCAGCTGCATCCGCCATGCAATGGAGAAGATGGGGCGCACGGCCCCGGATGACGCCACCATTCGCTCCCATATCGGGCCACCCCTGCAGGTCACCTTCGCCACGTTTCTGGAAACCAGCGACGAAGGGCGCATCTGGGAGGCCGTCGGGCACTATCGCGAACGTTATCAGGACGTCGGAAAGTTCGAGAATGAGCTCATTCCCGGCATCAGGGAGACGCTTTCCCATTGTGTCGATGCAGGGCATTTCCTCTCCGTGGCGACCTCGAAGATGGAAGCCTACAGCAAGGATATCATTGCGCATTTCGATCTCGCGCGCTTCTTCGATGCAGTGCACGGCTCTGCCCCCGATGGGACCAATGCCAACAAGGCGGACCTGATCCGGCACATCATCGCCAGTGAAGGGATCGAGCCCGAAAACACGGTGATGATCGGCGACCGGCTTCACGATGTTGCCGGCGGCAAGGCGAATGGCGTGCCGGCCATTGGCGTTCTCTGGGGATTTGGCGACCGGGCCGAGCTGGCGGAAGCGGGCGCGGTCGGTATCGTGGAAGAGCCGGCAGAGCTGGCCGTCGAAATCGACCGGGTTCTGGCTGCAGAGACGGTCTGACGCGTTCAGAAAGCCGTGTGCTGCCGGGTGACGGGCCTTTACCCCCGGTGCCCGATGCGGGACAATGAGCTTTGAGTCTTCAAGAAGCAGTTGGCAGCAATTCATGGCGAGCGACAGGCGTTTGCGCGATCCGATTTTCGCAGCGGCGGAGCGTGAAAGAAACCGGCCCGAACGGCCCTTCATTCACCTGCGGGTGCATTCGCCCTATTCGCTGCTGGAAGGCGCGCTGCCTCTTGGAAAGGTCATTGGCCATGCGCTGAAGGATGAAGCGCCGGCCATCGCCATCACCGACACCAACAATCTGTTCGGCGCGCTGGAGTTTTCCCAGAAAGCCTCCAAGGAGGGGCTGCAACCCATCGTCGGCTGCCAGCTTGACTGCGCGTTTGAGGACGCGCTGGCGGAAAGCCGCCGCGGCAATGGCCGCAAGGGTGGGGGCGCGCAGTATGAACCGCTGGTTCTGATCGCTTCGACCGAGGCAGGTTACGCCAATCTGGTACGGCTCGTCAGCCGCGCCTATCTCGACAATGAGCCGGGCGAGGCGACCCATATCACCACGGAATGGCTGACCGAGCTGGCCGACGGCATCATCTGCCTGAGCGGCGGTCCGCGCGGGCCGATCGGCGCCGCATTGAAGGCCGACCGGCCCGAGGTTGCCGAGGAGCGGTTGCTTTTCCTGAAGGAATGCTTTGGCAACCGGCTCTATGTGGAACTGGAGCGTTTTGAGGGGTACGACCGGGTTGTCGAGGCGGCAACCGTCGATCTCGCCTACAAGCTCGAACTGCCGCTGGTTGCGACCAATGAGGCGTTTTTTCCCGCCCGTGAGGATTACGAGGCCCATGACGCGCTGATCGCCATCGCCGAGGGCGCGGTGATCGCCATGGACGACCGCCGCCAGCTCACGCCGGACAATTATCTCAAGAGCCAGGCCGAGATGGCGCGGCTCTTTTCCGATCTGCCCGAGGCCATCGACAACACGATCGAGATCGCCCGGCGCTGTTCCTATTTCACGCAGACGCATCCGCCGATCCTGCCGCGCTTTACGGGCGCGGATGCGGCCGACGCCGAGGCGGCGCTTCAGGCCGAGGCTGACGAATTGCGGCGTCAGGCCCGCGAAGGTCTCGACCACCGCCTCAATTCACAGGGTCTGGCCGAAGGCTATACGCGCGAGCAATATGCCGAGCGCCTCGATTATGAGCTCGGCATTATCGAGCGGATGAAGTTCCCGGGCTACTTCCTGATCGTTTCGGACTTCATCAAATGGGCGAAGGCTCAGGATATCCCTGTGGGACCGGGGCGTGGTTCGGGTGCTGGCTCGCTCGTCGCCTACGCGCTCACCATTACCGATGTGGACCCGCTGCGCTTCTCGCTTCTGTTCGAGCGCTTCCTGAACCCCGACCGCGTGTCGATGCCTGACTTTGATATCGACTTCTGTCAGGATCGCCGCGAAGAGGTGATCCGCTACGTGCAGCGCAAATATGGCCGCGATCAGGTGGGTCAGATCATCACCTTCGGTACGCTGCAGGCCCGCGCCGTTCTGCGCGATGTGGGGCGCGTGCTGCAGATGCCCTATGGCCAGGTCGACCGGCTCTGCAAGATGGTGCCTTCGAACCCGGCCAATCCCACGCCGCTGCCCAAGGCCATCGAGGATGAGCCGCGCTTCGCCGAAGAAGTGGAGAAGGAGCCGATTGTCGGCACGCTTCTCGATTATGCCCAGAAGCTAGAAGGTCTCTACCGCCACGCCTCGACGCACGCCGCCGGCATCGTGATCGGCGACCGGCCGCTCTCCGAGCTGGTGCCGATGTATCGAGACCCGCGCTCCGACATGCCGGTCACCCAGTTCAACATGAAATGGGTCGAGCAGGCGGGGCTGGTGAAGTTCGACTTTCTCGGCCTGAAGACGCTGACCGTTCTGGAAACGGCGGTGAAGCTCATCCGCCGCCGGGGCATCGAGATCGATCTGGCGCATATCCCGCTCGACGATCCGGAAACCTACGCGATGCTCTCGCGCGGCGAGACGGTCGGCGTGTTCCAGGTGGAATCGGCCGGCATGCGCAAGGCGCTGATCGGCATGAAGCCCGACCGCATCGAGGACATTATCGCGCTGGTCGCGCTCTATCGTCCCGGTCCGATGGAGAACATCCCCACCTACAATGCGCGCAAGCATGGTGACGAGGAAATCGCCTCGATCCACCCCAAGATCGACCATCTGGTGAAGGAGACGCAGGGCGTTATCGTTTACCAGGAGCAGGTGATGCAGATCGCGCAGGAGCTGGCCGGCTACACGCTCGGTCAGGCTGACCTTCTGCGCCGCGCCATGGGTAAGAAGATCCGCGCGGAGATGGAGAAGCAGCGCGGCATCTTCGTGGATGGCGCGACCGAGCGCGGCGTTTCCAAGCAGCAGGCAAACTTCATCTTTGACCTGCTCGCCAAGTTCGCCGACTACGGCTTCAACAAGTCGCACGCCGCTGCCTACGCCATCGTCTCCTATCAGACGGCCTATCTGAAGGCGCATTACCCGGTCGAGTTCCTCGCCGCGTCGATGACCTACGACATGGCCAACTCCGACAAGCTGAACGACTTCCGCCGCGACGCCATGCGGCTCGACATTGAAGTCGTGTCGCCATCGGTTCTGACCTCGCATCGTCCGTTCGAAGTGGGTGAGAACAAGATTTTCTACTCTCTCGCCGCCATCAAGGGCGTGGGCGACGCGGCGGTGGAGCACATCGTCGAGAAGCGCAACGAGAAGCAGTTTGAGAGCCTTGAGGATTTCTGCGCCCGCATCGATCCCAAGATCGTCGGCAAACGGGTTTTGGAAAGCCTGATTCAGGCCGGCGCATTCGACTGTTTCGGTCTCGACCGCGCGGCCCTGTTCGGCGGCATCGACCGGCTTATGGGCATGGCGGCACGCGCGGCCGAAGACGCGGCCATGGGGCAGGGCGACATTTTCGGCATGTCGGGCGGCGGCGAGCCGCAGAAGCTCCATCTGCCGGTGGTCGAGCCATGGTCCGCCGCCGACAAGCTGCACCGCGAGTTCCAGGTGGTCGGCTGCTATCTCTCGGCGCATCCGCTGGATGAGTATGCCGAGATCCTGGAAAAGATGCGCGTGCAGAACTGGGGCACATTCCAGGCTGCAGTGAAGCGCGGGGCGACCGCCGGGCGGCTTGCCGGCACCGTCACCTCCAAGCAGGAGCGGCGCACGCGCACCGGCAACAAGATGGGCATCATCCAGTTGTCCGACGCCACCGGACAGTATGAGGCCGTCCTGTTTTCCGAGGCGCTCGCGCAATATCGCGATCTTCTGGAAGCGGGTTCCTCCGTGGTCATCATGGTGGGGGCTGAAAACCGGCCCGAAGGCGTCAATCTGCGCATTCAGGGCGTGCAGTCGCTCGAGGAAGAAGCCTGCCGGATGCAGAAGGCGCTGCGCATCTATCTGCGCGACCCCAAGCCGCTGGCGGCCATCTCCTCGCAGCTCACCCAGCGCGGTGATGCGCAGGTGAGCCTCGTCGTCATCAAGGAAGGCGGGCAGGGCGAGATCGAGGTCGGGTTACCCAACCGCTACCGGATCTCACCGCAGGTTGCGGCCGCCATGCGGGCCGTGCCGGGCGTTGTAGAGGTTGAACTTGTTTAGGCGTTGCGCCACAAGGTGAGCGCAGCAACTTCTGGTCGTTTTTGCAAATTTCCGCGATCAGGGATTTTTCATTATTTTTTAGTTTTGGGGCCTGTTTTTCATGAATTACGTTGAGACGGCGGCGGAAAGCCGCCAAACGCCTGTACATCTGCCGTTTTCCTTCACCGGGCGCGCTTCTGAGTATTTCGGCATCTGGATTGTCAATCTGTTCCTGTCGATCATCACGCTCGGCATCTACACTGCCTGGGCGAAGGTGCGCCGGTTGCGCTACTTTTATGGAAACAGCTGGCTCGACGGGCACAATTTCGAATACCACGCGCGGCCCACCAGGATCCTGATCGGGCGCATCATCGTGGTGGCCTTTCTGCTTGCCTACAATGTGCTGATCAGTGTTTCGCCATTCTTCGGGTTGCTCATCATCCCTTATCTGATTGCCTTTCCGTGGCTTCTGAACAAGTCGATGGCGTTCAACGCACGGATGACCAGCTATCGCAATGTGCGGCTGAATTTCCGCGGGACCTATTGGGGCGCGTTTTTCGCCTTCGTGATCATGCCGGTGGTCGCCCTTGTATCCGCAGGGCTTCTTGCTCCGGTGGCTTCGAAATTGGCGCGCAACTATCTCGGCCGCCATCTGGGCTATGGGTCAACCCGCTTTGAGACCCAGGCGCCGCTCACAGCGCTTTACGCAAATCTGGGCGTGACGGTTATTTTCATAGGGCTTGTCCTAGTGGTTTTCGTCGGAGGGGGCTTTCTGATCGGGGCCGGACTGGTTTCGGCGGGAGGCGGGCTTCAGTTTGGTCCGGATGAGCTATTCGATGTCTTCAATTATGGATCGATGGCTGGCATCCTGACTGGCGCTTCCATAGGTGCCTATATTGCGCTGGCGCTTGCCTATCTCTTCTATGAGGCCGGTGTGCGCAACATCGCCTACAATCACACCGTGCTTGATGGCCGGCACCGCTTCAACTCCCGCGTGGGGCGGCTTCGTTATGTCTGGATTCTGGTCTCAAACCTGTTCGCCACCATTTTGACGCTTGGCCTCTTGCGGCCGTGGGCCGCAGTGCGCAGCTGGCGCTATCTGGTGGTCAGCACTGGTGTGTTTGCGGTCGGCCCGCTTGACGATTTCGTCGATGAAGCCGCACCGGAGGGCAATGTCGGCGCGGCCGAGTTCTTCGATATCGAAGGCATCGATTTCGGACTTTGAGGGCTTGCGCCATTCTCCAGACCTGCATGGTCGATTGCGTCGAAACAGGGATAGGCCATGATTGAGGGACGTTATTTCCCACCCGGTTCCTCGCGTGTCGTGGCGGCCAGCCTTTCCGGCGTTCCGGAACGGCTGGTGCTGCGTCTTGCCGACGAAACGGAGGCGCTGGAGCCGGTAATCGTGTCCGTCTCCGACCCGGTTGCCGCCGTTCCGCGCAAGATCACCTTTGCCGATGGCGGTGTTTTCGAAGCCCCGCTTGGCGCCGATGTGGACGGCTTCCTGAAGACGGGTGGCAGCTTCTTCGCCCGGCTGATGCGCCTTGAGGGGCATCCGGGCTTCGTGGCGGCGGCCGCCGTGGTGACGATGGGGCTGATCTTCGTCGTCTACCGGTTTGGTGTCCCGCTTCTGGCGTCGGGTGCGGCGTTGGTGACGCCGCAGCCCATCATCGTCGCGATGGACCGGGGAACGCTTGAGACGGTGGATCGCACCGTGTTCTCCCCCACGGAACTTGCCGAAGAGCGCCAGAAGGCGCTGCACGACATGTTCGGTGAACTGGCGCAGATCGCAGGCGATGATGGACCCGCGCTCAGATTGGAACTCCGGCAGGGCGGCATGATAGGCGCGAATGCGCTGGCGCTGCCGGGCGGCACCATCATTGTTACGGACGAACTGGTCGGGCTTGCCCGGTCTGACGACGAGATTGCCGGCGTTATCGCCCATGAGATCGGCCATGTGCGCGAGCGGCACTCGCTGCAGCAGATCTATCGCGTTCTGGGCATTGGTTTCATGGTGGGGCTGATCGGTGGTGATGCGAGCCAGCTGGTCGATGATGTGATCGTGCAGGCAAGCGCTCTGCAGACCCTTGTCTATTCGCGTGAGTTCGAGACCCATGCCGACCTCTACAGTGTCGGGCTGATGGCGAAGGCGGGCCGCGATCCGTTGGCTTTTGTGGGGCTTCTGGACCGTGTGGTTGAGGACGCTGGCGGTTCCGATGAGACAGGCTGGTTCTCCACGCATCCCGGCACGAAGGATCGGCGTGAGGCGGTTCGGCAGCGTGTTGAGGAACTTCGCGGCCAGTAGGGCAGGCCTCAAGCAGCTGGCTCAATCGTCGCCGTCACGCTGTGGGCGCGCGACTTTGGAGCGCCCGAACGTATAGCCGGTCTCGACGGCCTGTTTGCCGAATTTTTCGCGCAGGCTGTCGATGGCGCCCTCGGCGAGTGCGCGCTTGTGGGAAAGCCCGTCGACAAGGTCTTGCGGATCGGCCCTGCCGGCGTCGGTCAGGTCGCTGACACCGATGCCCAGAAGGCGAAAGCGCGTGCCATCCACCTCCCGTTTCAGGAGTTCCAGCCCCGTGTGAAAGATGCGGTCGGCGAGCCGTGTCGGGTCTCCCAGCTGCCGGTTGCGTGTGCGCAGCCGGAACTCGGCGGTCTTGAGTTTCAGAACGACGGTTCGACCGGCAATGTCGGCCTCCTTAAGCCGGGCGGAAACCCGCTCGGAAAGCGCGCGCAGCACCGGCACCAGATCCTCCATCCGGGACAGATCCGTGTTGAACGTGGTTTCAGACGAAACGCTTTTTGCTTCACTGCGCGGTTTCACGCCGCGTTCGTCCATGCCGCGCGAAAGGTGATAGAGCCGGTCGCCCATCGTGCCGTAACGCCGCATCAGCTCGTTGCGCTCCATGGTCTGAAGCTGGCCGATGGTGCGGATGCCATCCTTGCCGAGCGTGGCGGCAAAGGCCTTGCCGACGCCCCAGATGAGCGTGACGGGCTGTCTCTGAAGAAAGCTGACGGCCTCTTCCTGACCGATCACGGAAAAGCCGCGCGGCTTGTCCAGGTCTGAAGCCACCTTGGCCAAGAATTTGCAGTAGGAGAGGCCGACCGAAACGGTGATGCCGACTTCCTCTTCCACCTGCCGTGCGAAGCGGGCGAGCACCAGGGCGGCGGGCGCACCATGCAGTTTCTCCGTGCCGGCGAGATCGAGAAAGGCTTCGTCGATGGACAGCGGCTCGACCATGGGGGTGAGCGCCTCCATCATTGAGCGCACCTGACGGCCGACCCTTGAATATTTCTCCATGTCCGGCTTGACCACGACGGCCTCGGGGCATGCTTCGAGCGCCTTGAACATGGGCATGGCAGAGCGAACGCCGTGGATGCGGGCGATGTAGCAGGCGGTGGAGACGACACCGCGTTTGCCCCCACCAATGATGACCGGCCTGTCGCGCAGGGCCGGATTGTCCCGCTTCTCGACCGAGGCGTAGAAGGCATCGCAGTCGACATGGGCGAGAGACAGGCGGTCAAGCTCGGCATGGGCGAGCATGCGCGGGCTCCCGCATGACCGGCAACGCCGCGATGCGGTGTTCGCCGGGGTCAGGCAATCGCGGCAAATGCCATGCGTGAGGGCGTTGACAGGCATGATTGATCATGTGAACATAAAGTGAACATGCATCTTACTTGAAACACCGCCATGGCACAAGCTGCGGTCTGGAGCAGGCGGGTTGCCAGAAGCCGGGTTGCAACAGGTCAGGGTGGACTATCGGATTGCGCCCCTGACGCCGGATTTGTGGCCGGCATTCGAGGATCTGTTTGGCAGGCAGGGCGCCTGTTACGGTTGCTGGTGCACGCATTTTCGTTTGCCACCGGCGGTGCGGCGACAAAACGACCGCGAGAGCAACAGGGATCACATCAAGGCGCGAATTGCAGCCGGCCCGCCTCCGGGGATCTTGCTCATGGATGGCGCAAAGGCGGATGGCTGGATGCAGATCGGGCCGCGCGCCGACATTTCCGAATGGAACAACAAGGGGCGTGTCTCTGCGCCGCTGGGAGAGGGCGAGGAGCGTGAGGTGGATATCTGGGCGATCTCGTGCTTCTTCCTGCGAAGCTCGGCGCGCCGAAAGGGCCTGTCTCACGTGCTTGTTGCCGGCGGGATCGATTTTGCCCGGCAAAACGGCGCGCGCCTGCTGGAAGCCTGTCCGATCACCCGGTCGAACGACAAGCGTTCCATCGGCCTGTTCGTGGGCTCGACGCGGGTCTTTGAAAAGGCCGGGTTCCAGACGGTCGCAGAGCGCAAGGCGGGGCGGCCGCTGATGCGGTTTACGCTTTGACTGTGTGATGCCGGGATGCGCTGTGGTTCTGGCCGGGCGCGGCGTTGTCTTTGCCAGGCCCGGCAGGTGCGGTGTGACTGTTCAGAGCGTTGCTGACGAGAAAAGGTTCGCCGGTAATGCGCTATCTCATTGATTTTGCGCAATTTTGGCCGGGAAATCGGTTTCCACTTTTGCTGGAATCGCTTTAGATCTGCAGTGAGCGGGCGATTTTCTCGCCGGCCTCTTTCCAGTGTTCCACAGCCGTTACGCCCTCGGGGATCGGCGGCATCAGCGTGCGCACGGAATTGTCGGCCATCAGGTGGAAGAGATGCGCGTCCTCCACCGTGTCGCGCACCGAGACGAGGTTGTAATACATGTCGTCGACGAAGGCGACGGGACGCTGATGCTCGCCGCGCAGGCGCTGGATTGCCGGGCCCTTGGCGCGCTCGGTCGTGAGCAGCGGATAGTGCATTTCCAGTTGGTCGAGCAGGGTGCGGCGCGTCTGCCGGTAGCGGTGGGGCATGGCGGTCAGGAGCACCACCTGGCTTGCTTTCGAAAGCCGTGCAATGGTTTCGGAGGCGTCTTCGGCCAGCGCCTGCCAGTCATGCTGGACCTCGAAAAACGCATCGACGAGCTGCGCCACGGTTTCATTGCTCACGCGGTCTCCGGAGGCGAGGTCGGTGACGTTCCCGTTGAGGCCAAAGCTTTCGAGCTTCAGCTCGAAGCCGCGCGTGCGCAGATATTCCGGAAACGGCCGGATGAATTCCAGGATCACGTCGTCCACATCGAGCACCAGCAGGGGATCGCTGCCGAGCGATAATTCGTCAATTTGCCGGGAGGTTTCCGGATCGATCGTCATGTTTGTGCCGTCCAAATCGTGTCAGGGCTGAATGTCGTAAGATGTGTTGCCATGGGGCAGGGCGGCTGGCGCGCGCGCAACCCGCTCGGGCGCGATGCCGCTTTCTTCGCAAAAGCGCAGCACTGTCGGCTCATGCGCCAGCACGAACTGCAGAACACCCGCCAGAAAACCCGGTTCGGCGGCGGCAGCGCGGATCTGGTGGGCCTCGATGCCGGTCAGCGACAGGAAGCGCGGCAGAAGTTCGCCGTCTGCCGCAATGAAGGCCAGGGCGGACACGGCAATGGTTTCGGCTTCCTCGCGTTGCATGGTTCATCCTCAATATAGGGTGTTTGGCCCGCTGCTGCATTTTCAACACGTGAATTGCGCGCAAAACCAGGGCCGTTATGCTGGAAGACTACGATTCGCAGGCGCCCATTACCGATTCATAAATCAAATCGTGCAAGGGTGGCGTCTGAAATTTCGGTGTATCGCACATCGCGGTCGGCAACCGGCGGTCTGCTGTTACGGCGGAGTTGAGTGGGACGGGGTTTGATGTCGAAGAAAGTCATGATCGTCGAAGACAATGAGCTCAACATGAAGCTCTTTCGCGATCTCATCGAGGCAAGCGGTTATGAGACAGTGCGTACGCGCGACGGGCTGCATGCGCTTGATCTTGCGCGTGAGCATCGGCCCGACCTCATCCTGATGGACATCCAGCTGCCGGAGGTTTCCGGTCTGGAAGTCACCAAATGGCTCAAGCAGGATGATGATCTGCACACGATCCCGGTCATCGCGGTCACCGCCTTTGCGATGAAGGGCGATGAGGAGCGGATCCGCCAGGGCGGATGCGAGGCTTACATTTCCAAGCCGATCTCCGTGCCGAGCTTCATCGAAACGATCAAATCCTATCTCGGAGACGCCTGATGCTGCACCCGGCCTCTCCAGTATTCATCTGAGGAGCCGACCATGACCGCGCGCATCCTTGTCGTCGATGATGTCCCTTCCAATGTGAAGCTGCTCGAAAGCCGGCTTCTGGCCGAGTATTTCGAGGTGGTCTGCGCGCATAGTGGCGCAGAGGCGCTGAAGATCTGCGCGGACGGCAAGGTGGATGTCGTGCTTTTGGACGTGATGATGCCGGAGCTCGATGGGTTCGAGGTGTGCCGCCGGCTGAAGGCCGATCCGGCTACGCAGCACATTCCCGTCATCATGGTCACCTCCCTTGAAGAGACGGCGGATCGCATCAGGGGGCTTGAAGCCGGTGCGGATGATTTTCTCTCGAAGCCGGTCAATGATCTGCAGCTTGTGACGCGGGTGAAAAGTCTGGTGCGGCTGAAAATGCTGACGGACGAATTGCGCCTGCGCACCGTGACGGCGCGCAATGCCGGTTTTGACGATGGAATTGAAGAGGAGCGTCGTGCTGCGCCCTCCATTCTGTTGATCGATGAAGACGCGCAGTCTTCTGCAACCATCGCCAACATGCTGCGTGATGGCTACAGGGTTGATGTCGAGGATGACCCGCAGGCCGGCCTGTTCCGCGCCGCCGATGGCAGCTACGAGTGCATTCTCGTCACATCTGCTTATACGACTTACGATCCGCTGCGGCTGTGCGCACAATTACGGGCGCTGGATCGCACGCGGCTTCTGCCGGTCATGCTGGTGGCCGACAAGGGCGACGATGCGATGATCGCGCGGGCTCTCGAACTCGGCGTGAACGACTATATCGTGCGCCCGGTAGATCAACAGGAACTCATGGCGCGCCTGCGCACGCAGCTGCGCCGCAAACGCTACAATGACCGTCTGCGCTCCAGCGTGAGCGAGAGCTTCCAGATGGCCGTAACCGACCCGCTGACGGGGCTTCACAACCGACGCTATCTGGACACGCATCTGCCGAGGCTTCTTGCCCGTGCCGCCGCGCGCGGGCGGCCTCTCTCGGTGATGATGGCCGATATCGACTGCTTCAAGGCGATCAATGACAGCTGGGGGCATCAGGGCGGCGACGATGTGCTGCGCGAATTCGCCGACCGGCTTCGCCAGAACATTCGTGGCATTGATCTCATCTGCCGTTTTGGCGGTGAGGAATTCGTGGTGGTGATGCCGGATACCCCGCTCGATGTTGCAGAGACCGTGGCCGAGCGTCTTCGTGTCGCCATTGCCAGCGACCCGTTCACGGTCGATGGTGGCAAGAATGCGATTGCGGTGACGACCAGTGTGGGCGTTGTGGCCACCGCCGGCGCGCATGACGATCCGGCCACTCTGCTCAAACGTGTCGACCTGGCCCTGTATGATGCCAAGAATGCAGGGCGCAATTGCGTGGTGGCTCCCGCCGCGTGAGGTGGCGTGCTGCGGTCTTTTGATAAAATTTATTGTGTAAAACTGTCGCAGTCTGCGCGCTCGCGTCCTTAAACTTGACCATAGTAATCATGTTTTTTCCGTGGCGGATAACGGTTTGCCGCGGTCTAAGGCGTTGCCCAGTGGTTTTGGGAGCCCGTTTGACGTGCTGATGCCGCGAGGCTAAGCAAAAGTACATTCCAGCAAGCAAATGTTCAGCCAGCCCGAAATTCTGCTTTAGTCCGACAGGAGGTTTCGTTGGCTTTGATCATCGATGATTCCCGCAGGTTGTTTGCGGGAAGTGTCTTCGCTTGTTCTTTCTTATGTGCGCATGCAGCCTTTGCCCAGGAGCAGGCATCACCGGCAGAGGAAGAGGTGGAGCAAGCCGTTTCGGGTGACGTGGGTGAGGGCAGGACCCATCGGCTGAAACGGCTGGTGGTGGTTGATGACCAGACGCTTCTGCCCTCGGGCGAAGCAGTCTACACCACGCCTGCGGCGGTCGGCTCACTTGATGAGCAGGCACTGCAGGAGCGCTTCGGCGGCGATGTGCGAACGGCGGTGCGTTCAGTTCCGGGCGCCTTTACCTATTCGCCGAGCACCAATCCGGCGATTGAGGTCAACATTCGCGGACTGACCGGCTATGGCCGCGTCAATGCCATGATCGACGGCGTGCCGCAGACCTTCCGGAATGTGGGCGGGCATGGTTCGTCAGGCGGCAATCTGCTTTACGTACATCCGGAGCTTCTGGCCGGTGTGGATGTGGCGCGCGGCGCGGTTTCGGGCGCGGCCGGTGCGGGAACGCTGGCCGGCGCTGCCAATTTCCGCACGCTTGAGGTGGATGACGTTCTGAAGCCGGGCGCTGACATCGGTGCGCTCACCCGCTTCAAGGCCGGCACCAATGGTTATCGCTGGTCAGGTCTGCTCGCTGGCGGCGCGCGGGGCAAGATGTTCCCCGGTCAGACTGGCGATGTGAGCATTGTCGGCGCGCTCGCCTATTCCGATTTTCACGATTATGAAACGGCGGATGGCGCGGTGTTTCCCGATTACGACAGGGTTGCCAATGCGCCTGCGGGTGGACTGGTCAAGCTCGATTTCGAACCCAATGGCGAGCATCGGCTCAAGCTTGGCGGGCGCTGGTATGACAACCGCTTCACCAGCAGCAATTACGAGCAAACCCTGAAGAACCAGACCTACACGCTCGATTACACATATGATCCGGGGTCGGCGCTGATCGATCTTGCGGCCAATGTCTACTACAACGAAACGGAGATGACCTACGATTCCGAGTTTGGCGGCGGCTATCGCGGTCGTGAATCCCGGGATCGTTCCTTCGGTGCGAGCCTCGCCAACACGTCACGCTTCGTGGTGGGCGAGGGCGTGGACCTTTCCTGGTATTACGGGCTTTCCTACGGTTCCACGGATTTCGAGGTGCTGCGTCGCCGTGGCGCGAACCCGCCGGGCAGGATGCAGAAGGCGAGCGCCTTCTCCGATGTCACGCTGGACTGGAGCATCTTCTCGCTGACGGCCGGGCTGCGCTACGATTACTGGAACATGTCCGGGCAACAGACCGCATACAGTGCGGGTACGGGTGACTGTCCGCCCGGCGGGCCGGACTGCGGCAACCGGAAGGTCTCGCGCTCCGGCGGTGAATTCCTGCCCAGGGTGACGCTTGCCGCCGATCCGCTCGACTGGATGCAGCTTTACGCCACCTATGCGCACACCGCCCGCCCTCCCACCGTTCAGGAGATGCTGTGGACGATGATCCCGTTTGGCGACGGCATTGGCTCGGCCTATGCGAACAATCTGGGGCTTGAGCCGGAGGTTCGCAGAGGCTGGGATGTGGGCGTCAATCTGCACAGGGATGGTGTCCTGCTGCCCGACGACCGCCTGCGCCTGAAGGTCGGCTATTACAGTCACGACATCGAAAACTACATCGTCAACGATCTGGCGGATGTGACGGGAATTCCGTGGCAGGTCGCCAAATGGGTGAATGCGCCCGGCACCACCCGCATGTCCGGCTGGGAAGTGCAGGGCAGCTATGATGCGGGAGCCTTCTACGTGAATGCGTCCTACACCAATGCGGATACCGATCAGCCGGTCGGCTTCGGCACGGGCTGGGGCAATGGTGATGCCGGCTTCCTGCCCGAGACCTACGCCACGGTGGATGTGGGCGTGCGTCTTCTCGAGCAGCGGCTGAATCTTGGCGCACAGATGCGTTATGTCGGCCCAAGCCGGCAGGCAAACGGCATGATGGAGCCGGAGGACCTTGAGGCCTACACGCTCTACGATGCCTATGGCAGCTATGAGATCCGCGAGGATTTCAACGTGTTCTTCACGGTCGAAAATCTGTTCGACAAGAGCTACGCGGTGGCTGCGTCCGGGCCGGAATCGATGAATTCAAAAAGGGGCAGGGGCCGGACCTTCATTCTGGGAGCGACTGCGAAATTCTAGGTCGCCATCCCTTCGCCGTGCGGTTTCGGTCGCACGGCATTCCTGCCGTCAAGAGCGCCGCATATCCTCCCGGATGTGCGGCGTTTTCGGTTGTGGGTGGGTGGCTTTGTTTCGGGCGTGGTAGGCCGATCATCTGTCAGGCACGAAAGAGTGATGACGGTCTCACCCTATTGGGGGCTGACGCAAAGCCGGTCGCGCGCCATATTTACCCTAACGTCAGGGAGTTGGCGGCAATGGTTAAGTAAGTGTTGATTTTCTTACTGCCCTGCGCAAATCTCTCGACCGATAAGGGCAGTTGCATGGTCGGGCCGATATGGCTCTGACGCGCCATGCCCCAAATACCCCATGATGCTCAGGTCCGCCGCATCTCCTGGGTCCGTGGGGTCGGTCGGTCGGCGCTGGTCTTTAGTGGCCTCCTCGTACCGCTGCCAGTTTGCCGACCGACCCCCATTTCCTTTAACGCGCATAGAAGTTCGTGGGCTCCGCCAGGCATAGAAGCGTGACGGTCAGGCCGTTTCATGCGCGCATAAAAAAACGCCGCTCGGGGCGGCGTTTTTGTACGGCTAAAACGGGATCTATTTGATCTTCGTTTCCTTGAACTCCACATGCTTCTTCGCGATGGGGTCGTATTTCCGCTTGGTCATCTTGTCGGTCATCGTCCGGCTGTTCTTCTTCGTGACGTAGAAGAAGCCCGTGTCGGCCGTCGACTGGAGCTTGATCTTGATGGTCGTGGCCTTCGCCATAGCTGTCGTCCGTTCCTGATGTTTGTTGGTCGCGCATCAGCAGAATCTCTCCACCAGGCGCTTAAAGAGTCTGGCGGACACATAAAGGGTACGCGCGGAATGTCAAGCCGGTCTTGCTGGCGGGGTGCCGGTAAGCCGCGATCCGTTGCTTTGCCGATGCCGGAAAGCCGGTGGCGTGGGGCCGGTGCGGCCGGCGCTGAAACCGTAAAGATACGGCACGGCAACTCATGTCGCGGCGCGATCCTCACTAGAGTGCGCGGGACTAACTCTCAATCCCGCTTTCGCAGTGTTCGGCCTTGTTTCGATAGTCGCGAGTTTCAGGTCTTTTTAGGGGTACATGAACGCTGCGCCAATCCAGGTGACCTCAATGAACGTGCTGCTGATGAATGTGCAAAGGTTTGCTGCTTCTCTTGCTGTGGCAGGCCGGTTTTCGTTGCGGCTGGCCAGTCGTGAGGGAGGGCTGTCTCTCCTGTTGCTCTTCCTTCTCGTTGTGGCGGGGGGCAGTTCATTTTCCTTGCCGGGCTATGCGCAGCACATTCCGCCCACGGCACCCTGCGTCTTTGGGGAGGACACCACGCCGGCTGGTTGGTTTAAGGCGGCAGGGTCACCGGACTGTTCCAACCTTGAAAAGTGGGGCTGGGGGAATCGGTGGATTGATGGCCCCCTTCCAGCGCTTCCGACTGGCGATGAGACATTTTCTACAATGTGGGCCAAAGCAGATCATGCGGAAGCTATTTATACAAATATAACAGGATTGGTTGTCGGGCGTTCTTACAAGATTCCCTTCTATGGGCTGATGCGGGGGGCGCAGCGTGTTAATCATAACGAAGCATGTGAGGGGCTGCGCTTGCGAATTGACCAAAAGACGCCGCAAAAATTTCCAATGCCATCGACAACCTGGACCCAGTCGGTACTCGAATTCACGGCCACTGCGACAAAGCAAAGACTGACCGTGAGCGCTTATAAGAAGACCGGTGCGTCCTCCTCTGAGTCCTGCGTCGCCCACTTTGCTATTGGTGCCTATCCCCTCGAAGTGATCAAGACAGCGTCGGTGGGGCAAGCTTTGGCCGGTAAAGATGTAACGTTCTCCTTCTCCGTCAAGAACACTGGTGCTGATCCGATGACCAATGTCCGGATCAAGGAGGATTTCCTTGAGCGTTCGGACGGCACCGCGCTGTCGCTGACCACCGGGCCGACCTTTGTTTCCAACAGCGGTTCATCTCCGGAAGGGTCCCTGCAGCCCGGTGAGACTGCGACTTTCAAGGCTACCTACAGGCTCACCCAGGCCGATGTGAATGTTGGCAAACTCAGCAACCAGGCCGTTGGGGCGGGCACATTGCCCGGCGGTCAGGAAATCACGATCTACTCGCAGGCGAAGGCCGATGGCGATCAGGCCCCGACGGTCATAAATCTGCCGAGGACGTCCGCGATCGATCTGGTCAAGAAAGGGGCCTATCAGGACACCAATGCGAACCAGCTTCTCGATGTCGGCGATCGCATCATCTACAGCTTCGAGGTGGAGAATACCGGCAATGTCACCCTGACCGATGTGAAGGTGACGGACCCGCTGGGCACGGTGAATGGCGGCCCTCTGGCGACGCTGGCTCCCGGTGTCAAGGATACGACGACCTTTTCTCTTGCCTATGATCTCACGCAGGCGGACATCAACAAGGGCGAAGTGATCAACGCCGCGAAGGTCGAGGCGAAGGATCCGGACAGCAAGACAATAAGCGACACCGCCTCGCTGACGACCGGGCTGGGCAGCAAGCATTCGATCAAGCTTGAGAAGCGTGGTGTTCATGTGGATGCCAACAACAATTCGGTTGTCGATCTCGGCGACCATATCCAGTACTCCTTCACCGTTACCAATTCCGGCGATGTCGAACTGAAAGACATCAGCCTGACCGACAACAAGGCGTCGAGTGTCACCGGCGGACCGATCGCCACGCTTGCCCCCCGCGTATCGGACAGCACCACATTCACGGCGCGCTACGATCTGAAGCAGAGCGACATCGATAATGGCGATGTGAAGAACACGGCGACCGTGACCGCGAAGGCGCCGGACGACACGCCCGTGACGGACAGCGCGTCGGTCACCACCCATGAGGAAGGCACGAGCAAGATCGTGCTCGAAAAAGCGGGGGTGTATGTCGATGCGAACGGCAACCAGAAAACCGATGTGGGCGACCGGATCAAATACAGTTTCAAGGTCAAGAATGCCGGTTCCCTGACGCTTTCCGACATCAGCATCACGGACCCTTCTGTCAGCGTTTCCGGGGGCACGCTTTCGCAACTCATTGTCGGGGATGAGGATAGCACCACTTTCTCGGCCTTTCATACTTTGACGCAGGCCGATCTGGACAGGGGCGAGGTCGTGAACAAGGCCACGGCCAGCGCCAAGGATCCGCACGGTCACGCGACGAGCGACACATCTGAAGTGACGGTTTCCATCGACACGAAAGAAGCTGTTTCGCTGGATAAGACCGGTAAATGGGTGGACACCAACAACAACAAGGTTGCTGATCTGGGGGATCGCATCGAATACACGTTCGCTGTGAAGAATACGGGCGAGGTAACGCTGAAGGATATCAGCGTGTCGGACCCCCTGATCAATGGCAGTCTCGCCGTGTCAGGGACGCTCGCGCCCGGGGATTCAAACACGACGCCTCTGACCGCGAATTATGATCTGACCCAGGCCGATCTGGACCGTGGCTCGGTGGTCAACACGGCGACCGTGAAGGCGAAAGCGCCCGATGACGGTGATGTGGATGACACCGGCTCGACATCAGTCAGCCTGCCCGAGGCGGCATCCATCAAGATCGAGAAAACCGTGACTTTTCAGGATCAGGGAACCATCGGCGTGATGGAGCCTGGCGACCGTCTGAACTACCGTTTCAAGGTTACGAACAATGGCAATGTGTCTCTTTCGGGCATCAAATTAAGTGATCCGGGCGCCGTTTTGTCGGGCACGACGGTTCCAGACCTCACGCCGGGCGCGAGCAACGATACGGCGGTCACGGGCTATCATGTTCTGACGCAGGCGGATGTCGACAACGGCGCCTACTCGAACACGGCGTCCGTGGAAGGGACGTCGCCGAGCGGGAAAAAGGCGGAAGCTCTTTCCACTGCCTCCTTCAGCATTACGGCAGCGCCGGCCATGAAGCTTGAGAAGACAGGCGTTTATCAAGACACGAACGGCAACGGGGTCGCAGATCCTGACGATCACATCAAATTTGCGTTCAAGGTCACGAACACCGGCAATGTGACGCTCGCGGCCGTCAAGATTACCGACCCCGCTCTGTCGCTCTCCGCGACGACGGTTCCGGATCTGACGCCGGGCAACAGTGATTCGACGGTGAGTGCGCTCTACAGGCTGACGCAGGCTGACATCGACAAAGGCAGGGTCGACAACAAGGCCACCGCGACCGTGCCGGTTGGACAGGAGGAGACCGTAACGAGTGAGGCCAGCGCGACGGTCGAGATTGCGCAGTCCGCGTCGATCAAACTGACCAAGACGCTCGTCCGCACGGAAGACCGCAACGAGAACGGGGTCACCGATGTTGACGATGCGCTGATTTACAAGTTCAGCGTGGAAAATACCGGCAATGTGACGCTCAGCAATGTCCGTGTGACCGATCCGACTGCGCAGGTGAGCGGCGAACCGCTTGCGACCCTTGCGCCGGGCGACGTTGATGAAGGCACATTCACCGCTGCCTATCTTGTGAAGCAGGCCGATCTGGACAAGGGCAAGGTGTTGAATGAAGCGCAGGTCGCGGCGCTTGATCCATCGAGCCAGCAGGTGACCGGTTCCAGCAGTCTCGAGGTTCCGCTGACTGCGGCTCCCAAGGCGCGACTGATCAAGCGGGCGGTGCATGTCGACAGCAATGGCAATGGCCGCGTCGATGCCGAGGATCATGTCGAGTACCGCTTCAAGGTTGAGAATATCGGCAATGTGACATTGAGTGATCTCAGGGTGGAGGACGAGAAGGTTGAGGTCGCCGGCGGCCCGTTGAGCAGCCTGAACGTTGGCGATGCGGATGAAACGACATTCAGCGCCGACTACGAAATCACGCAGGCGGATGTCGATGCGGGGGAGGTGCGGAACACTGCCACGCTGCATGCGAAGGCGCCGGATGGAACTGCTCTGGAGGTTGTGTCGGAGACGGATGAGGGGGCTGGCGATACCGTCCTGGTGATTGAGCACAAGCCGGCCGTGGAACTCGTCTTGACGGGAACGCTCGTTGACGGGGATGAAAACGGTTATCCGGATGCCGGTGAGATTGTGCAATACGAACTGGCCGTAACGAATGCGGGGAACACGACCCTTTCCGGTGTGTCCATCCCGTCTGTGACGCTTACCCTGCCTGACGGCCGGGAGGTGCAGGTTCCGGTCAGCGGCGGGCCGCTGGACGGGTTTTTGCCGGGCGGGACAAACACGGATGCGTTTACCGCAAGCTACAGGTTGACGCAGGATGACATCGATCAGGGATTGCTGAACGCTGCTGCGACGGTAACCGGTTCGGATCCGTCCGGCGAAGAGGTTTCCGCAAGTTCTCAGCATGAGTTGCCGCTGCCGCAACTGGCGTCTCTCGCTCTGACGAAGACGGGTGAATATCGTGGCGCTGGCGGGGTGCAGGCGCATCCCGGCGAAACGATCCACTATGAATTCGAGGTGGAGAATGACGGCAATGTCACGGTTGACAATGTTGCGCCGTCAGATCCCGGCCCGCTCTTTGGCGGCGCGCCTGCAAGCGGCAGTCTTTCGGCCTTTGCGCCGGCCAGTGCGACGCTGGCGCCGGGTGACAAGGCGAGGTTCACTGCCGACTATGTCCTGACTGCGACGGACATCCGCAATGCCCGGTCTCATGAGGCTGGCGCGGTGAATACCGCAGTTGCGCAGGGCGCGACGCCGCATGGGCGCAATGTGGTGTCGCCGGAGGCCGAGGCCAGCGTGCCCATGCCCGGTGTTTTTATTGGCAAGAGCACCCCGCTTTCGCAGGTGAGGCGCGGCGACCGTGTGCCCTATCAGTTGCGGGTCGCGGCTTACGCGCTCAAGACGGCGGTGGAGGTGAACGTCATTGACCTTCTCCCGCAGGGCTTCACCTACCAGACCGGCAGCGCGTCCGTGTCCTATGGACGTTTGGCGCCGAGACTGGAGGGGCGCAGGCTCATCTTTGAAAATGTCGAGCTCCAGCCGGACGAGCCACTTCTCATCGACCTGTCCCTGCTGGCGACGGCGAGTGTGAAGCCGGGTGAGTATGTCAATCAGGCCTGGGTGGAGGATCCTTCCGGAGAGGCTTTGACGGGAGTTGCCACCGCGACTGTGGAAGTGATCGTTGAGCCGGTGTTCGACTGTAGCGATATCACCGGTCTCGTTTTCAATGACCGCAATCGCAACGGCTATCCGGATGCCGGTGAAGAGGGCATTGCGGGTGCGCGGGTGGCCACGGCAAAGGGATTGCTGGTCACGGCCGGACCGAAGGGCAAATTCCATGTGGCCTGTGCCGATCTCCCGGATCAGCGGATCGGTACGAATTACATCATGAAGCTCGACCAGCGTTCTCTGCCGTCAGGTTATCGGGTGACCACGGAGAACCCGCGTGTTGTCCGGCTGACCGCCGGTAAGGTGACAAACATTCTGTTTGGCACGACCATCGGACGGGTGGTGCGGCTGGATGTGTCTGACGCTGCTTTCGCGCCGGATGGCGTTGAGTTGCAGGACGCATGGCAGGGGCAGATCAAGCAGCTCGTCACTCTGCTGGATGCGGAGCCTTCCGTTCTTCGTCTTGTGTACCAGAGCAGCAATGCGGGAGGACGGCTGGCGGCGCGACGCATGCGCGCATTACGGCGTCACATTGCGGGTGAGTGGCAGAAGGTCGGTGGTCGCTATCGTCTCGAGGTGGAGACCAGAATGATCGGCGATACGAGATGATGACCGTATGGAATGCCGTTTGGCTCTAATCATCGCTGGTTAATCGTTGTATTTCGTTCCTTCATGTTTGAGAATTGTATCAATTAATATTTATAGTCCCATTTATATTAATTGAAGAGTAATAATTTCATCATTGGACACAAATGAGATTATTATGAAAATAGAAGAATATCTCAATCGAACGAAACCCCATAAAGGCCGCATGCGCCTTGGTCTGTTCGCTGCTGCCATGGTAACCGTTCTGGTGTCCATGGATGATAGTCGGGCGCAGGTTCCTGATTTTTCCACGTGCGATGAACGTTTGTGGCTGACCCAGGGAAATCCGACAGATCTGCTCTCGGTGGGGATGACCACAAATCCCTTTACCTTCACCAATGAGGGCGGAGAGACGTTCGCGCACAACGCGGCAGGTTTCCATCCCACAGACTTTTATGGCTATGCCATTCAGGCGGGTCCGACTCCCAATCTGCTGCGCCTTGGCTCGAATGGACAGACACAAAATCTGGGCGCCATCGCCGGGATTCCTTCGGCCCCCAACATCAATGCAGGTGAGATCGCGGATGACGGGAGCTATTATGTGATCGGCAGCGCTGCGCCGAGTACCCTTTACAAGATCGATGTCGGGACGGTCTCGGCGACAACAATCACACTCAGCCGTGCCATCAACATTTTCGACCTGGCATGGTCCGGTGGCCGCCTCTACACAAAGGAGGGGGGCGCTACGGATCTAATCGCCATTGATCCGGTGACCGGCTCGGTGACAAGCGTCGGCAATACCGGCCTGGCCGCGGGAACGCAGTTTGGTGCGATGTTTGGAACGCCGGATGCCGTGTACGGTTCCGACAATGGCGGGAACGGCTTCTACAAATTCAATACCACGACGGGCCAGTCGACCCTTATTTCATCCTCGCCCGGCTCGGGAAACAATGATGGCCTGAAATGTGTGACGTCGTCTCTTCAGTTCGAGGCGGATATTCAGATCACCAAAACGGACGGACAGGAAGCCTATACGCCCGGGCAGGACGTCACCTATACGATGCAGGTCACCAATAATGGCCCCTTCGGCGCAGAGGCCATCGAGGTTTCGGACCCGCTGCCGGCTGGCATTGCCACCGCGAACTGGACATGCGCGGGTGCGAGCGGCGCGACATGTGAGAACGCCAGCGGGACCGGTGGCATTGATGCAGAACATCTCAACCTCCCTGCCAACGCGTCGGCCACCTACACGATCACCATGTCGGTTCCGGACGACTTTACCGGCGAGCTCAGCAACACGGTTTCGCTCGTGCTTCCCGATGATGTTGTCGACAACAATCTTGCCGACAACACGGCGACGGATGTGACGCAGGAAGCGTCCATGTCCCTGACCAAGGAAGCGGAGCTGCAGGACACCAACAATAACGGCGTCCCGGACGTTGATGAGAAGATCATCTACACTTTCACGGTCACCAATACGGGCGCAGCGCCGCTTTCAAACGTGACGGTTGATGATCCGGGCATCGTGACAAGTGGCTCGATTGCAACGCTGCCGCCGGGCGTGACGGACAGCGAAACGATTATTGGCGAGTACACCCTGACCGGTGCTGATATTGATTCTGGCTCGGTGGAAAACCACGCCACCGTGAATGCTCAGGACCCCGATGGTGATCCGGTCCGTGCTGAATCGGCACCTCCAGGCGGTCAACCGGGAGACGCCACGACCATTGACCTGCCGGGAAGCGCAGCAGTCGAGATCATCAAGACATCAACTTTGAACGATACCATCGCTAACGGTCGTCCCGACGCCGGCGAGATGATCGAATACACGTTCACCGTCACCAATTCGGGCAATCTCACGCTTACAGACATCGTGGTTTCAGACGACCGGGCGGATCTCGTGGGTAGCCCGATTGCAGGGCCGCTTGCGGCGGGCGACAGTGATACAAGCGTGACCGGAACCTATAAGATCACACAGGCCGATATTGATGCCGGTTCTGTCGCAAACCTGGCGTCAGCCACCGGTAAGGATCCGGCTGGAAATGATGTCACGGCTCAATCGAGTGCACCGGGAGGCGTTGCTGGCGAACCGACTGAAACGGAACTGCTCCAGACGCCGGAGAGTGATTTCGTCAAGGAGGTGTCTCACGTCGATGCCAATGGGAATGGCGCTGTGGATGCGGGTGAGCGGCTTGAATACACGTTTACGGTGGAGAACACGGGCAATGTGACGCTCACCAACGTCACTGTCAGCGATAGCAAGGCGCAGATCGTTGGTGGCCCCATCGCCTCTCTAGCCCCCGATGACGTGGATTCGACGACAATCACGGGCTACTACGATGTCACCCAGGCGGATGTCGACAGCGGTGGCGTGGACAACGTCGCTGAAGCCACGGCTTCGGACCCCAACGGGGCTCCTGTAAAGCGTACCTCGCGGCCGCCGGGCGGGATTCCCGGCGACAACACCACGCAGCCAGTGGTGGCGCAGGGCTCCATGGATGTCGTCAAGGAAGCGATGCTGAACGATGCCAATGGCAACGGTTTTGCTGATGCCAATGAGACAATCGGCTACACGTTCACGGTCATGAACACTGGCAATGTGAGCCTGACAGACATTGCAATCGAAGACGACAAGGCTGAAATCTCTGGAAGCCCGATTGCCGGACCATTGGCTCCGGGGGAAAGCGACACGAGTGCGACAGGCAGCTATACGATTACACAGGCCGATATCGATGCCGGGTCTTTTGCAAATGTTGCCACCGCTACCGGCGTGGACCCGCAGGGCGAGCCGGTTTCAGCTGAATCCCGCTCTGCAGATGGAGAAGCGGGCGACCCGACGACGATCGAGTTCCAGCCGAACCCGTCCATCGAAGTTCACCTGGTGGACCAGTGGAGCGATTCTGACGGTAGCGGTTTCCCGGATTCGGGCGAGCCAGTACATTATGCCTTTACGGTGAAGAATACCGGTAACGTCACGATCAACAGCATCACCATTCCTTCGCTGGAAGTGGTTCCGGACCCCAATGTCAATCCGGCGGATGTTGGAATTGGTGTGAGGGCAACGGTTCCCGTTGCGGGCGGTACGCTCGCAAGCCTTGCTCCGGGCAGCGAAGATGGAACCACGTTCACCGCGTCCTATCCGTTGACGGCGGCCGAGATTGATGCTGGCGGGCAGACGGCGACTGCAGAGGTAGAAGGTCTGACCCCAAACGGTGAAGAAGTGTCTGATCTCTCCGACGATCCTCATGATGGCGAAAATGTCGAAGAGGAAGGGGATGGTGAGCCGGACGATCCAACCGCCACGCCCCTGCCGCAAAAGGTGTCGCTGGTCCTCGAGAAAAGCGGCGCATACCAGGGCGTCGGCACCGGCTTTGCCGAACCCGGTGATACGATTCTCTACACCTTTGCGGTAACGAATGACGGAAATGTCACTGTTGATGATGTGGTTCCGGTTGATGCAGGGCCGCGTTTCGATGGACGCCGGGGCACAGGAAGCCTGTCTTCCTTTACGCCATCAAGTGCGGATATCGCAGCCGGTGACAGCGCAACCTTCACCGCCACCTATACTCTGAGCCAGGCTGATATCGATACTGCTCAGGGGATTGAGGATGGGGTGAAAAACACGGCGACGGCCACAGGTACGGGACCGCGCGGCCAGAAGGCCGTGGCAGCGGAAGCGGAAGCGTCGGTGGATCTGCCGGGGTATGCGATAAGCAAGATGTCTCCTCTGCGCGAGGTTCGCCGTGGCGGCAAGGTGCCCTATACGATCCGGGTCAAGATGCTCGGCATGCCGGGTTCGAGTACGGTCAATGTCATCGACATGACGCCTCCCGGGCTTACCTTCGTACCAGGTTCGGCGATGCTCGGTGATACCGGGATTGCCCCGGTCGTGGCAGGTCGCAAACTCACCTTTGAGAATGTCGTTCTGACAGGCGATGAGGCCGTGGAAATCACGTTGGATCTGGCCGTCACTGCGGCTGCCAAGCCCGGCGAGTATGTGAACCGGGCCTGGGTTGAGGACCTTGAGGGTAATCCGATCTCGCGTGTGGCCACTGCCGTTGTCGAGGTGGTTATCGAGGCGGTCTTCGATTGCGGCGATATTATCGGCAAGGTGTTCGACGACAAGAACCGCAATGGTTATCAGGACAATGGTGAAACCGGCCTTGCAGGTGTTCGGGTCGCTTCGGTCAAGGGACTGTTGGTAACGGCAGATGCGGAGGGTCGCTTTCACATTGCCTGTGCTGACCTCCCGGACCAGCGTATCGGAACCAACTATATCCTCAAACTGGACCCGCGTTCGTTGCCTTCAGGGTACCGCCTGACTACCGAAAACCCGCGTGTGATCCGACTGACTGCCGGCAAGGTGTCGAAATTCACCTTCGGCGCTTCCATCGGAAGGGTTGTGCGTCTTGATCTGAGCGATGCCGCTTTCCAGGAAGACAGCACGGAACTTCGCCCGGAATGGCAGACCAGACTTGCTCAGATGATGCACCTGCTTGAGCAGGAGCCATCGATTCTGCGGCTGGTTTACACGGAAGCGGGTGAGGGGAAAAAGCTGGCGCTGAAGCGTAGCAAGGCAATGCGCAAGCACATTGCCCGTGAATGGCGTGAGGTCGGTCGTCGTTATCGCCTCGAGATCGAAAGCCAGCTTCACACCGCTGTTGGCGATGTGCCCGTGGAGCCAGTGAACGATCTTACGCTCTATAAGTAAGTCCCAGGTGCCCTTGCTTCACCTCGTATGATTTCGCGCATCTCGTCGGCCCACAGGCGGCGGGATGCGTGGAACTCTTCGGTCTGACCGCACAAGGGGCCGTTCATTCAAGCCTGTCCGCTGTTTGCAGGTGGCGCTGATCTTGCTGAATGATCCTGTACTGGTCCCGGGTCTGTCGTTTCCTGTCTCTGCGCATTGGGCGTGGCTGTTGCTGAAGCGGTCTTCTCCGTGTCGGAGAACGCATTTTGGCGCAGGTACATTGTCAGAAAACTCAAAACGAAGATCGATTGCCATGACTGCACGGCGCTTGGTTCACGGACATTTGAGGCTCATTGTACTCGCTTTCTGCGTGCGGTTCGCAGCAGGCCTCTCCAGACAGGCTCAGGTTTGTATCGTGATTTCAATGATTGCCCTGCTGGGCGGCGTCGAGCGCGCGCGGGCTGTTGAGGGTCTGGGGGTTTCTGGCACCTATTACGGCGGGCTCATCGGCTCCAACAAGGGCCACACCTCAATTACGCAATGCCCTGCAGGAACATTTTTGAGGGGAGTGCGCCATACAGATCATAACTTTACTGGCACCAGCAGCACCCACGGCATGACGGTGAGAGTGGATCTCTATTGCTCGCGTGTGACGACGGACGGCACAACCATTAATCTGGAGCCGCTTTTCACCGTGAATGGCTATGCATATCCCCGTCCGGGCAGTATACGAGTTAAGACCTGTCCTGCCGGGATGATCGCCAGGGCCTTTTATGGTCGGCATCGATCCACCGCCTCTGTACCCTGGACCAGCCAGGTTGGAATCCTGTGCACCAAGCTGGAGCTGAAAGCCGGACAATGGATTCACTTCAATACGGCGTCCAACTCCACCCGTCTTGATGCCGGCGTGATTGAAGGCAACGCGGTTCACTACAGTCGCGGCGGGTTTTGCTTAGGCAGCGATGACAGACTGTTTGCCGGTTATGCGCCTCAGCGCGGTGGCGCAGGGTATGACGGCATTCGCGCATACTGTGGCTATTTCGCCCAGGCCAGACTTTCGGCCACGATTGCCTTCAGCGATTTTGCATGGGACACGACAATTGGCGGAAGCGGCTGGAACACGGCGCTGGCTCAGGGGGGCACGGCGCTTCCGAATGGAGCCGCTGCCGATGTCTATGCGCTGCCAGGCGACAATGACGCTATGGCCTTCCAGAGCGCGCACGAGCTCTATGTCACGCCAGCGAGCAATTACGGAGCGCTGGTTAATCAGCGCCCGACCGGAATAAATGCGACCACCTATGTGGAAACGGGGTCATGCGCCGGGGGCAATGCATTTGCTCTTGTCGATGAGCAGGACGGAACCTGTGGACTGACGATCAATGGCCTGCCCGATATAGGTGTGAGCGGCACCGCCCCGGCGAGTTCCTTTACAGGCTATGGCGTTGCGCAGAATTTCACCATGACGGCCACGAATCATGGTCCTGGTGCGACCGATGGCGATGACGGGTTTACGCTGGTCGCCACGCTCCCCGCTGGTTGGTCGACCAGTGGCACATTGCCGGCGGGTTGTACGGAAAGCGGTGCGGTGGTTACCTGCAGCCTTAATGCAACGGCGCTTGCGGCCTCGTCAGGGCCGGGTGTTGCGGGAGGGACGGTCAGCTTTGCTATCCCTGTTGCTGTCAACCTGCCAGCGATGGCAGGCGATTACAGTGTAAGCGTTGTTCTGGGGCGATCCGCGCCGGATGGAGACGCCGATGCGACGAACAACGATTTTAACACCGGCAATGACAGCGCTAGCGTTCCCCTGAGTTTCCCCGCCGCGCCATCTTTATCGGTCCTGAAGACATCTGTCCTGAACAGCAATGGAACGATCAGCTACACATTCAAGGTGGAGAACACGGGCAATGTGACGCTGACGGATGTTGCGCTGACCGACAATCATGCGGCAGTGACGGGCAGTCCGATTGCGACCCTTGCACCGGGTCCCACCAATGCGGTGACGCTGACGGGGACCTATACGGTGTCGCAGGCGGATATCGACGCGGGGCACGTGGACAATCTGGCGAGCGCCACGGGCAAGGATCCTGCCGATGCGGATGTAACGGCGCAGTCGCATCCGACCGGCGGGACGGCGGGCACGGCGACGCGGACGGACATTGCGCAGACGGCTTCGAGCGACTTCATCAAGACGGTGACGCATGTCGACACGGACAATGACGGTCTGCTGGATGCGAATGAACGCCTGAACTACACGTTCAGCATCAAGAACACGGGCAATGTGACGCTGTCCAATGTGACGGTGACGGACACACGGGCCACACTGACGGGCGGTCCGATTGCCACGCTTGCGCCTGGCGTGACCGATGCGACGACGATCACCGGTTACTATGATGTGACGCAGGCGGACATCGACAGCGGCAGCGTGGACAATCTGGCGTCGATGAGTGCGAAGGACCCGAAGGGGAACCCGGTCGAGAAGCAGTCGCGCCCGCCCGGCGGGACCGCAGGCGACAGCACCAGCTTCAAGGCGACCGCGTCGACCGGTCTTTCGGTCCTGAAGACATCTGTCCTGAACAGCAATGGAACGATCAGCTACACATTCAAGGTCGAGAATACGGGCAATGTGACGCTGACGGATGTTGCGCTGACCGACAATCATGCGGCAGTGACGGGCAGTCCGATTGCGACCCTTGCACCGGGTCCTACCAATGCGGTGACGCTGACGGGGACCTATACGGTGTCGCAGGCGGATATCGACGCCGGTCATGTGGACAATCTGGCGAGCGCCAAGGGCAAGGATCCGGGCGATGCGGATGTGACGGCGCAGTCGCATCCGACCGGCGGGACGGCGGGCACGGCGACGCGGACGGACATTGCGCAGACGGCTTCGAGCGACTTCATCAAGACGGTGACGCATGTCGACACGGACAATGACGGTCTGCTGGATGTGAATGAACGCCTGAACTACACGTTCAGCATCAAGAACACGGGCAATGTGACGCTGTCCAATGTGACGGTGACGGACACACGGGCCACGCTGACGGGCGGTCCGATTGCCACGCTTGCGCCCGGTGTGACCGATGCGACGACGATCACCGGTTACTATGATGTGACGCAGGCGGACATCGACAGCGGCAGCGTGGACAATCTGGCGTCGATGAGCGCGAAGGACCCGAAGGGGAACCCGGTCGAGAAGCAGTCACGCCCGCCCGGCGGGACCGCAGGCGACAGCACCAGCTTCAAGGCGACCGCGTCGACGGGTCTTTCGGTCCTGAAGACATCTGTCCTGAACAGCAATGGAACGATCAGCTACACATTCAAGGTGGAGAACACGGGCAATGTGACGCTGACGGATGTTGCGCTGACCGACAATCATGCGGCAGTGACGGGCAGTCCGATTGCGACCCTTGCACCGGGTCCCACCAATGCGGTGACGCTGACGGGGACCTATACGGTGTCGCAGGCGGATATCGATGCCGGTCATGTGGACAATCTGGCGAGCGCCAAGGGCAAGGATCCAGCCGATGCGGATGTGACGGCGCAGTCGCATCCGACCGGCGGGACGGCGGGCACGGCGACGCGGACGGACATTCCGCAGACGGCTTCGAGCGACTTCATCAAGACGGTGACGCATGTCGACACGGACAATGACGGTCTGCTGGATGTGAATGAACGCCTGAACTACACGTTCAGCATCAAGAACACGGGCAATGTGACGCTGTCCAATGTGACGGTGACGGACACACGGGCCACACTGACGGGCGGTCCGATTGCCACGCTTGCGCCTGGCGTGACCGATGCGACGACGATCACCGGTTACTATGATGTGACGCAGGCGGACATCGACAGCGGCAGCGTGGACAATCTGGCGTCGATGAGTGCGAAGGACCCGAAGGGGAACCCGGTCGAGAAGCAGTCGCGCCCGCCCGGCGGGACCGCAGGCGGCAGCACGGAGTTCGAGGCTGAGGCCCGTGGCGCGCTGGATATCGTGAAAGTGGCTGTGTTGAATGATGTCAACGACAATGGCTATGCCGATAAAAACGAGACGATCGATTATCGTTTCACTGTCACGAATACCGGCAATGTCACTCTGTCGGAGATCGCGGTGGAAGACAGTAAGGCCGAGATAACGGGCAGCCCGATTGTCTCTCTCGCGCCGGGTGACAGCGATACAAGCGTTACGGGCAGCTATACGATCAGGCAGGCGGATATCGACGCGGGTTCATTTGAGAACGTCGCTACAGCGACTGGCAAGGATCCGCACGGTGAGACCGTTACAGCCCAGTCTCGCCCCGAAGATGGCAATCCGGGCGAAGCGACGGTGATCAGGTTCAAGCTTACCCCGCTCATTGAACTCGATCTGGTTGGTGTGTGGATCGATACGGACAAAAGCGGTTTTCCCGACCCGACCGAGCCCGTGAAATACACTTTCACAGTCAGGAATACCGGCAATGAGACGGTTGAGAACATTACCATCAACACATTCGATGTGGCGGCAGTTTCCGTCAGGAAATCGTCGGGGCTGTTGCGTTTGCGCGCGCTCGTTCCCGTCTCCGGCGGCACATTGCCAAGTCTGGCGCCGGGAGACAAGGACTCTTCGACCTTCAGCGCATCCTATCTGCTCACGCAGTCCGATATCGATGCCGGTAAACTGATTGCAACGGCGCAGACTGTTGGTGTGGCTGTGAACGGCACGCCTGTTTCAGATATCTCGGACGACCCGCATGACTTCACCGATGTCGATACCGAGGGCGATGAAGAGCCGGACGATCCGACTGTCACGGTTCTGCCTCAGAAAGCAGCTCTGGCGTTGATGAAAACGGGCGAATTTCAGGGGAGTGGCGAGGCTATTGCCCAGCCCGGCGATACGATCCTCTATACATTCACGGTGACGAATGACGGCAATGTGAGCCTGTCAGATGTGACCCCGGTAGATGTCGGACCTCGCTTCAATGAGCGCCCCGCCAAAGGGCGGATGTCGAGTTTCTCGCCACCGGGCGCGGATCTCGGAGCGGGAGAAAGTGCGGTATTCACCGCAACTTACACGCTGACACCGGGAGACATCGCTGCTGCACAGGGTGTTGAGGATGGTGTGAAGAACACGGCGACGGCCTCGGCCACGGGACCGCAGGGCCAAAGCGTCACGGCGCCGGAGGCTGAAGGTGTTGTCGAGCTTCCGGGCTATGCAGTCAGCAAGACGACCGCGCTTGGCCAGGTGCGCCGTGGCAGTCGGGTGCCTTACACGATCCGGGTGAAAATGCTTGGCGTTCGAGGCTCCAGCACTGTCAATGTCGTAGACATGACGCCGCCCGGGCTGGTCTTCGCTCCGGGGTCGGCAAGACTGGGCGATACGGCCATCGCTCCAGTGGTTGCGGGGCGGAAGCTTGTCTTCAACGACATTGTCCTGAAAGAGGGCGAGGCTGTCGAGATTACGCTTGAACTCCTGGTAACCTCTGCGGCCAAGCCCGGTGAGTATGTGAACCGGGCATGGATGGAGGATCTTGAAGGGACATCCATCTCGCGCATTGCAACGGCGGCGGTGGAGGTCGTTGTCGAAACCGTGTTTGACTGCGGCGACATCATAGGCAGGGCGTTCGATGACAGAAACCGCAATGGTTATCAGGACAGGGGGGAGCCCGGTCTGGCCGGCGTTCGGGTTGCGACCGTGAAAGGCCTTCTGGTCACCGCAGATGCGGAAGGGCGCTTCCACATCCCCTGTGCAGACCTGCCGGACCAGCGGATTGGCACGAACTACATCCTGAAGCTCGACACGCGTTCACTGCCTTCCGGCTATCGTCTGACGACTGAGAACCCGCGGGTGGTTCGCCTTACGGCCGGGAAGGCGTCGAGGTTCCTGTTCGGCGCTTCCGTTGGTCGTGTCATGCGGCTTGATCTGAGCGACACTGCCTTTGAGGAGGGCGGGGCAGTGCTGCGCCCTGAATGGCAGTCTGGCATTGCCCGGATGATCGAGCTGCTCAACAAGGAACCATCGTCCCTGCGGCTGGTCTACACAGAGACAGGGGAAGGCCGGCGTCTGGCCCAGAAGCGCATCAAGGCAGTGCGCAAGGGGATTGCCGGTAAGTGGCGGAGGGCCGGCGCCCGATATCGGCTGGACATAGAGATTCGCGTTCAGGCGTTTGGGGCGCTCCCAGACCGGCCTCAACGTGCTTTCGGCTACAGGTAGGGCGTCTTGTGAACAGCGGGAAAAGCCTTGTGGTTCAAGGGCTGCACGCTGAGCGCTAACTGTAATTATACGGTCAGACTACTGAAGCCCGCGGGATATGGGCGCCATGTATCGTTCATCGTTTCTCTGCACTTGAGGGCGAAGTGCGTTCGCGCTCCTCCAAAGTGCTCTTCTGGTGGTGACTAGAGCAAAAAGTGATAGTTCGATGAGGGCCTGCCAATGTTGTCACGCAACAGACCGTACCAACCGTCGTTCCTCATTTTTGATGAGCGCCGACAGCTGGGTGTGCGCGAGCATCGAACTCCAGCGCAGTCGTCTTCCAGAGATGTTGCTGCGTCCTCTTCAGCGAATTTGGCTCTTCCGGAATCCGCTGTTCGGTGAGGTGTGGAACCGGCCCTGCTTCCTTAGGAGCAAATCCGCTTTGCGTGTCCGGTACCGTTTGAAAACGCTCCGCTCCCAGTGATTGGACGCACCAGTTGGACGCCATTTTCTCAGCAATTTGTATCATAGGTCGGTCATCATGAACATGAAATACCGCATGAACACGCTCCGGAACGGCTTTGCAGGCGGTGTGGGACGAAGCATTTTCAGGAAAATTCTGACATATCTGGCTTTGTTGTTCATTGCTTTTTGGGGTGGTGGTGGCTGGGCCCAGGCTGGTGAAGGGTTTGCGATCACGGGTTTTTATAATGGTGGCCTAATTGGCAAGAACACGGGCCAAACTGGCCTCACACGATGCCCGACCGGCTCATTTGTGCGTGGGGTGCGACACTACGACAGGGCCAATGTCGGCTGGGCCCCCGGATATGGGATGACAACCAGAGTAGACCTTCTTTGTTCGAGAGTGACCACTGATGGCACGACTGTGTCCATGGGATCGTCTTTCTGGGTGAATGGCTACGCATATGACGAGGTCCAGGCAATCCGGACCGCTGTTTGTCCGACCGGAATGATTGCCAGGGGATTTTACGGTCGGGACAGGAAGACTAATACCGATGCCTTGTCCAGCCAGGTTGGCATTTTATGCACCAGGCTGGATTTGAAAGCCGGACAATGGATTCACTTCAATGTTGCCTCCAACTCCGGTCGCCTCGATGCCGGCTTGATTGAGGGCAACGCACCCCATACCAGTCGTGGCCCGTTTTGCTGGGGGAATGCTGACATTGCATTTGCCGCTTACGCGGCTCAACGTGGCGGAGAAGGCTATGACGGCGTCCGCCCTTATTGCGGCCGCTTCGGCCAGGCCAGGCTGTCAGCCGCAATGGTGTTCAGCGATTTTGCATGGGATCAGACTGTTGGTGGAGTCGGCTGGAGCACGGCTTTGGCTCAAGGAGGAACAGTACTCCCTAATGGAGCCGCTGCAGATGCCTACGCGTTGCCAGGCGACAATGACCCTTTGCTTTTCCAAAGCGCCCATGAGCTCTATGTCACGCCCGCCAGCAATTATGGAGCCCGGATTCAGCAGGACCGGCGGGAATAAATGCGGACACCTATGTAGAAGCGGGCTCATGCGCGGGGGGCAATGCATTCGCACTTGCCGATGAACAGGATGGCACCTGTGAGCTGGTCATCAACGGCCTGCCTGATATCGGCGTTACTGCGACTGCTCCGGCTGGTCCCTTTAGCGATTATGGCGTTACGCAGACTTTTACCATGACGGCTACGAACTATGGGCCCGGAGCGACCGATGGAGATGATGGCTTTACGCTAATTGCCACACTTCCAGCCGGCTGGACGACCAGTGGCGCACTGCCGACGGGCTGTGTACAGGGCGGTTCTACCGTGACCTGTAGCCTTGATGCTACGCCTCTAATGGCGTCTTCCGGACCGGGCGCTTCCGGGGGGACGGTCAGTTTTGACGTTCCTGTTGTGGTCGAAGAGCCCACTGAGGCGGGTGATTACACCGTACCCGTTGTTCTCGGGCGATCTGCGCCGGATGGAGATGCTGACGCGACCAACAATGATTTTGATACAGGCAATGACAGCACAGATATCGTGCTGAGGTTTCCTCCAACGCCCTCTTTTACAGTCCTGAAGACGTCCGTCCTGAATGGCAACGGCACGATCAGCTATACGTTCAGGGTTGAGAACACGGGCAATGCGACGTTGACCAACATAGTTCTGAGCGATGATCATGCGGCGGTGACGGGCAGCCCGATTGCCACACTCGCGCCCGGTCCCGCCAATGCGGTGACGCTGACCGGGACCTATACGGTGACGCAGGTGGATATCGATGCCGGTCACGTGGACAATCTGGCGTCGGCCACGGGCAAGGACCCGGACAATGCGGATGTGACGGTGCAGTCGCACCCGACCGGTGGGACGGCGGGGACGCCGACACGGACGGATATTCCCCAGACCGCGTCGAGCGACTTCATCAAGTCGGTGACGCATGTCGACACGGACAATGACGGTTTGCTGGATGCGGGGGAACGCCTGAATTATGCGTTCAGCGTCGAGAACACGGGCAATGTGACGCTTTCCAATGTGACGGTGACGGATCCACGGGCGACGATCTCAGGCAGTCCGATTGCGAGCCTTGCACCGGGCGTGACCGATGCGACCACGATCACCGGCTATTATGACGTGACGCAGGCGGACATCGACAGTGGCAGCGTGGACAATGTGGCGTCGATGAGCGCCGAGGATCCGAACGGGGACCCGGTTGAGCTGGACTCACGTCCGCCCGGCGGGACTGCGGGTGACAGCACAAGTTTTACGGCAACCGCTTCGACCGGTCTTTCTGTTCTGAAGGCCTCGGTTCTGAATGGCGATGGAACAATTACCTATTCCTTCACGGTGGAGAATACGGGCAATGTGACGCTGACCGATGTCGCATTGACCGACGATCACGCGACTGTGACGGGCAGCCCCATTGCAACGCTTCTGCCGGGTCCCGCGAATGCGGTCACGCTGACGGGCACCCATACGCCGACGCAGGCGGAGATCGACGCCGGTTATGTGGACAATCTGGCGAGCGCCACGGGCAAGGATCCGGGCGATGCGGATGTGACGGTGCAGTCGCACCCGACCGGCGGGACGGCGGGCACGCCGACGCGGACGGATATTCCGCAGACCGCATCGAGCGACTTCATCAAGACGGTGACGCATGACGATACGGACGGGGATGGGTTTCTGGATGCGGGCGAGCGCCTGAACTACACGTTCAGCATCGAGAACACGGGCAATGTGACGCTCTCCAATGTGACGGTAACGGACACGCGGGCGACGCTGACAGGCGGTCCGATTGCCACGCTTGCGCCGGGGGTGACCGATGCGACGACGATCACCGGTTATTACGATGTGACGCAGGCTGACATTGAAAGTGGCAGCGTGGACAATCTGGCGTCGATGAGCGCCGAGGATCCCGACGGAGACCCGGTCAATCAGGATTCGCGCCCGCCGGGCGGCAGTCCCGGCGACAGCACAAGTTTCACGGTTGCATTTGATGGCGCTCTGGATGTGTTGAAGACGTCTGTCCTGAACGGTGACGGGACGATCAGCTACACGTTCACGATCACGAATCCCGGCAATGTGACGCTGACCAATGTGGTTCTGAGTGACGATCATGCGGCAGTGACGGGCAGTCCGATTGCGACCCTTGCACCGGGTCCCACGAATGCGGTGACGCTGACGGGGACCTATACGGTGTCGCAGGCGGATATCGATGCAGGTCACGTGGACAATCTTGCGAGCGCCACCGGCAAGGATCCAGTCAATGCGGATGTGACGGTGCAGTCGCATCCGACGGGTGGAGCAGCGGGCACGCCGACACGGACGGATATTCCGCAGACCGCGTCGAGCGACTTCATTAAGACGGTGACGCATGACGATACGGACGGGGATGGGCTCCTGGATGCCGATGAGCGGCTGAACTACGCGTTCAGTGTCGAGAACACGGGCAATGTGACGCTCTCAAATGTGACGGTGACAGATCCGCGGGCGACGCTGACAGGCGGTCCGATTGCCACGCTTGCACCGGGTGTGACCGATGCGACGACGATCACCGGCTATTACGATGTGACGCAGGCGGACATCGACAGTGGCAGCGTGGACAATGTGGCGTCGATGAGCGCCGAGGATCCGAACGGAGACCCGATCCATCAGGATTCGCGTCCGCCGGGCGGCAGTCCCGGCGACAGCACCAGCTTTACGGCAGATGCCGAAGGCGCAATTGATGTGATCAAGGAAGCTGTTCTGAGCGACACGAATGAGAATGGTTTTCCGGACAAGGGCGAGTTCATTGAGTTCCGTTTCACCGTTACCAACACGGGAAATGTGACGCTGACGGATATTTCCATCGAAGATGAAAAGGCGGATATCTCGGGCAGTCCGATTGCAGGGCCTCTTGCGCCCGGGGATGCTGATACAAGCGTGACGGGGCTCTACCGGATTACGCAGGCCGATATCGACGCCGGTGTTTTTGAGAACATCGCCAGCGCCACCGGTAAGGAACCGCAGGGTGACACGGTTACGGCCGAGAGCCGGCCCGCTACTGGACAGCCGGGGGAAAAAACAGCGCTCACCTTCGCGCTGAACCCGTCTATCGAACTTGATCTCCATGATGAATGGGTTGATTCGAACAGCAACGGGTTTCCGGATCCGAATGAACCCGTGAACTACACGTTTACATTGAGGAATACCGGCAATGTGACGGTCGAGAACATCGCCTTGGCCTCGTTTGATGTGGCGGTCAACAGCAGTCCTGGCGCTTCCGAAGCTCCGCAGCCACAGGTCCAGGTTGCTGTGCCAAGCGGTGCGCTTGCCAGCCTGGCGCCTGGCGCGGACGACAACACGACTTTCACCGCGTCCTATCTTCTTACGCAGGCGGATATTGATGCCGGCGGGGTCATTGCAAAGGCAAAGGCTCAGGGGCTTGCGGTTGGCGGAACACCCGTTTCGGATCACTCGGATGACCCGTTGGATATCGCGGACACGGATATCGAAGGGGATGGCGAGGCGGATGATCCGACTGCGACCCCGTTGTTGCAGAACGTGGTGCTGACGGTTGACAAGACTGGTGCGTATGAAGCCGATGACCAGGGGTTGGCCGAGCCCGGCGACACGATCCTCTATACGTTCACGGTGACGAATGACAGCAATGTGAGCCTTGAGGATGTGGTGCCGGTTGATGCCGGACCGCGCTTCAACGGACACCCCGGTGGCGGTAGCATGTCGCCCTTCTCGCCATCGAGCGTTGACCTGGCCGCCGGTGAAAGCGCTGGCTTTACCGCCCGCTATGCGCTGACGCAGGGCGACATCAATGCGGCTCAGGGCATTGAAGACGGTGTGAAGAACTCGGCGTCGGCGACGGGGACGGGGCCGCGAGGTCAGACCGCTAAGGCACCCGAAGTCGAAGCGCTGGTCGAACTGCCGGGGTTTGCGATCAGCAAGATGGCATCGCTGAGCGAAGTTAACCGTGGCGGCAGGGTGCCCTATACGATCCGGGCCAAGCTGCTTGGGCTTCCTGGCTCCACAACGGTGAACATCGTGGACCTGATGCCGCCGGGCCTGAGTTTTGTGCCGGGGTCGGCCAGACTTGACGGTGCGGCCATCACCCCTGTGGCGGTGGGCCAGCAGCTTACCTTCGAAAATGTCACGCTGGCCAAAGACAGTGCTGTTGAGATCACGCTTGATCTCGCCGTCGCTGCGGCAGCCAAAACGGGCAAACATGTCAACCGGGCTTGGATAAGCAGTCTTGATGGCAGGCAGCTGTCTGGGGTGGCGACGGCTGTGGTGGAAGTCATGGCTGATCCGCTGTTTGATTGTGGCGACATCATCGGCAAGGTGTTCGATGACAAGAACCGCAACGGGTATCAGGACGATGGGGAGCGCGGTCTTGCCGGTGTTCGGGTTGCCACGGTGAAAGGGCTTTTGGTGACGGCGGATGCGGAAGGTCGCTTCCACATCGCCTGTGCGGATCTGCCCGATCACCGTATAGGCTCGAACTACATTCTGAAGCTCGACACGCGTTCCCTGCCTTCCGGCTATCGTCTCACGACGGAGAATCCGCGTGTCGTCCGCCTGACTGCCGGCAAGGCCTCCAAGTTCCTGTTCGGTGCTTCCGTTGGTCGTGTTGTGCGGCTTGATCTGAGCGACGCGGCCTTTGACGAGGGTGTGGTGGCTCTGCGTCCTGAATGGCAGGCTGGCCTTGCCCGGATGGTCGAGCTGCTCGACAAGGAGCCGTCGGTTCTAAGGCTGGTCTATACGGAAAATGGAGAAGGCAGGCGTCTGGCCCAGAAGCGTCTCAAGGTGATGCGCAAGGACATTGCCAGGGAATGGCGGAGGGTCGGCGCCCGCTATCGGCTGGAAGTCGAAGCCAAAGTCCTGTCGGGTTCTCGCTGATAAACCAGATCTCCTCCGGCGATTTGCTGGAGGAGGTCCGTGATGCGTCGGACCTTCAACGGCCTGTCAGTCCTGCAGGACGATCCGGTCGCCGCGCAGTTCGAAGCCGGAAAGGGTGTTGATGAAACTCATGCCCAGAAGGCTCTGCCCAAGGCGGCCGGGCTGGGCGATGTAGACCGGCACATCGCTGCGCGCGATGGCGCCTATGCGCACTTCCTGCGCCCGGGCGCGGGCGACCATGGCGGTGCCGTTGGCGGTCGCGACCGGGATCTGAAAACGCAGCGTGGACGGGTCGAAACCGGCCCGTCTCGCATCGTCGTCGGACAGAACGATGCTGCTCGCACCTGTGTCGATGAGCATGCGCAGAGCCTGTCCGTTCACATCGGCGATCACCTCGAAATGCCCGTTGGCCGAGCGCTCCACCATGACCCGGGCATTGCCCTCGCTGCTGACTATGGAGACGGGGCTGCCGGGGATGAGGCCGGCCGTGACGCGGCTTGCGACATCCTGAAGCTCGTAGCGATACTGATAGACGGCGATGAGTGCGAGAAGCAGGAACACCCAGAAGGCGAGGGAGCGTGCGGCTTCGCCAATCCGCATGCCCGATCCCAGAATGCCGACCAGCAGGACCGCGCCCCAGAGCCCGAGATAAAGCGTTGCGGCAAAGGTGGCGTTCTCCAGCCCGAGGACGCGGCCGGAATCGTGATTGGCGATCAGCAGGATCAATCCGCCGCCAAGCAGCGCCATGACAATCCAGAAAAGCCGCATGGCTATTGCTCCTGTGCGCGCGTTCGTGCGAGCCGGCTCCGCCGGGTTTCGCGTCGTGGTTTGCGTTCTATCGTCTCAAGACGTTCCGGAAGTGCGTCCATGATTGCGCCGCGCTCCTCGTCCGACATGGCGATCCAGCCGGCGATCTCCTCGCGCGTGCGCCCGCAGCCGAAGCAAAGTCCCGATGTCAGGTCGATGGAGCATACGAGGATGCAGGGCGATTTCATGTCAGGCACGGTCTTTCCAGTGTTCTGCCAAGACATGGGGCATGGCGTCCTGTGGCGCAAGTCGCCGCGCCCGTCTATTCACCATTGCACCGGGCGGCTGTGGTGGGTATCTCGTTGCCGAAACCAATCGGGAACCAGATTTCATGTCCTTCTCCGGAATGCCTTTCGACGATGTGCGCTCGCTGCTCGAGCAGATCGAAGCGCCTGACGACAATGCCGCGACAGCCATGGCGCTGGCATTCGACCGGGCGGGTTATGCGGGAGGGGCGCTGGGCCGTCTCAGGACGCTGGGTGTCTGGCTTGCGCGCACGCGCCGCCGTGTGCCGCCGTTGATCGGCAAATCCGGTGTCGCGCTCTATGCCGCGACGCATGGCTTTGCGACGGAAGATGCAGGCGATCCGCTTGCCGCGCAGCGTGCGCGCGTGGATGCCGTTGCTGCCGGTGCGGCTGCCGTTTCCCATCTCTGCGTGGCGAACGATCTTTCGCTGAATGTGTTCGACCTTGCGCTTGATCTGCCCGCGGACGACATCCGCAAGGGCGCATCTCTGGATGAACGCTCCTGCGCCGCGACCATCGCGTTCGGCATGGAGGCAACGGCCGAAGGCGTTGACCTGCTTTGCGTCGGTGCTGTTGGCGCGCAGGCAAGGGCGGCTGCATCCGCACTTCTCACGGCACTGTTCGAGGGCGGAGCCGATGTGGTCGATGGCGCTGACCGGGTGATCGTCGAAGGCGCGCTTTCTTTCCATGCGGGGCAGCTTGCCGATCCTCTGGAGGCGTTGCGCCGGCTTGGCGGGCGCGACATCGCGGCTCTGACCGGCGCCATTCTTGCAGCCCGCGCGCAGGGCATTCCTGTGGTTCTCGACGGTGTGCCGGCGCTTGCCGCTGCCGCTGTCCTTTACCGTTTGTCGCCGGACATGATCTCGCATTGCGTTCTGGCCGGCGCCGGCTCTTCGCTTGAGATATGGGCGGCTGAAAAGCTCGAACTTGAGCCGCTTCTCGACCTCGGGTTCTCGGGCGAAGAAGGCTGCGCCGGTGCGATTGCGGTCGGTCTCGTGAAGTCGGCTGCCGCTCTTGCCGGCGGCGTGGCGGAAGTCGCCAAGCGATTAGGATAAACTGTCAGGCAGCCTCAGGCGGCTCCGCCTGAGGCGCGTTTGCGCTCTCTTGGAACGGCTGGAAGCTCTTCCATCACCCGCGAGCGGGGGAAGGCGACAATGGCGTCCGTGCCCGAGCGCAGTCTTGAATTCAGCTCGAAGACCCCGTCATGCAGCGCTGTCAGCCCCTGTACGATGGGCAGGCCAAGGCCCGTGCCCTGTTCGGCGCTCTTGATGGCGATGGAGCCCTGACCGAAGGCCGAAAGAACCACGGCCAACTCGTCGTCGGGGATGCCGGGGCCATTGTCCTTGATTGCCAGATACTGCCCGCCACCGGCCGTCCAGCCGACGCGAATGCGCACTTCGCTTCCCGTGGGGCTGAATTTCACCGCATTGGCAAGCAGGTTGAGCGTGATCTGGCGGATGGCGCGCTCGTCGGCGAAAAGGCGTAAGAGCGTCGGTTCGACTTCCAGCCTGAGGCTGATGCCCTTGCCGCGCGCCTTCATCTCCATCAGTCGGCAGCAGTCTTCCACGATGGGGCCGAGAAGGAGCGGTTCCTCGTTCAGCCGGTACCGTCCCGCCTCGATGCGCGAAAGATCGAGGATCTCGTTGATCAGGCTGAGCAGATGTTTGCCGGATGTGTGAATGTCGTTTGCGTAATCCCGGTAGGTGGGATTGTCGAGTGGACCGAGCACCTGGTTCGCCATGACCTCGGAAAAGCCGAGAATGGCGTTGAGCGGCGTTCTGAGCTCATGGCTCATGGATGCGAGAAAGCGCGACTTGGCGAGATTTGCCTCTTCGGCGCGCCGGCGCGCCTCATCCGACATGGATTTTGCGGTTTCCAGTTCTCCGATCAGCGCATTCTTTTCGCTCTCAAAGGCAAGCAGTCTCAGAGCCGCACGATTGCGGTGATGCGCCACATAGGCGAGGAATGGCAGCGATGCGGCGAGAACCAGCGCCGTTACCATGCTCGCTGTGTCGGGCTCTGCGCTGACTGTGAAGGCGAAGAGGCAAACGGGCAGCGCGAAGGCCGCGACAAGCGCACCGCCAAGCGATGCGGTGACGATGGCCGTTCCCGCGATGACGAACAGAAGCACCGCGCCCTGAATGACGGCCGGGTCCGTCAATGCGCCTGCGGGGGCTGGTAAGATGGCGAAATAGGCCCATCCGAGGCCGCTGGCGAAATGCGCGGCATATAAGCGATAACGCGTGCGCGTGACCTCGATTTCGTTTTCCGGCAGCCGGTTGAGGCGATGCGCCAGGGCAAAGAGCGGCAGGTAGCAGGCGAGGCAGGCAAACGCCCAGGTGAAAATCCGCTGTGCGTCGAACCCCGCATAGAGACCGCCCACGCAGATTGAAACGATCAGCAGGGGCGGCTTGATGGCGTTGGAGAGGATGGCCCGCGCATGCAGTTTGAGCATGTCGCGGTTGAAATCGGGCGGGCCGAGATTTTGGGACAGCCGATCACGCGTGCGCCGCACGGCAAGCCCCACATTGCTGTTGCGATGCGGCTTGGTGCGGTCCACAATGAACTTGTCGGCGAACTTGTCGGCCGATTTTGACGCTTCCGGCACCATCACCTGTTTCGAATTCCCGCTATTCGCCACCCAGATTATTCGTGAATGATTAAGAGACCCTTCAGGAAATGAGTGGCCGTCGATACACGCGCCGCCGTGGTCGCAGGCGCATACGCCTTGCAGACCTTGCTCTGACCCTGCTGCTTCTGGGCGGGATTGCGCTTCTCGTTGACCGGCTTCAGTGGCTGAGCACCGAGACGCTCACTGGCGCCGTGATCGTCCATGACGGCGATACGCTCACCCTGTCCGGCGAACGTATCCGCCTCAAGGGTATTGATGCGCCGGAATACAACCAGTCCTGCACGCGCGATGGTCAAAACTATGCCTGCGGGCGTGAGGCGCTTCGCGCCCTGCAGCGGCTGGTGGTGCGGGCGGAGGTGGTTTGCGAGGGATATGAGCGTGATCGCTATGAGCGGCTTCTCGCCCGCTGTATGGTGGATGGAGAGGATATCGGCCGTGCGCTCGTGGAGGCTGGCTGGGCGATGGCCTATGGCGATTACGATGCAGTCGAGGCGGAGGCGCGCCGCGCGCGCCGGGGCATCTGGGCCGGCGGCTTCGATGCGCCGCGGGACTGGCGCGCCGCGCATCAGGGCGAGGTTCCGTCGCAGGATGATGATTTGCTCGGCGGCCTCTGGGAACGGGTAAGACAATGGTTTTCAGGCGAAGGACAGGGAACGCAAGATGAAGCTTTATGACGGGGGCAGGGCGCCCAATCCACGGCGTGTGCGCATATTCCTGGCCGAGAAAGGCATTGAAGTGCCGATTGTCCCCGTGGACATGGGCGCGCTTGAGCACAAGTCGGAAACGCTGACGCGGCTGAACCCGCTGCAGCGCCTGCCGGTGCTGGAGCTTGATGATGGCACGGTTCTCACCGAGACGGTGGCGATCTGCCGGTATTTCGAGGCGCTGCACCCGGAACCTGCCCTGTTCGGCAAGGGCGCGCTCGGGATGGCGCAGGTGGAGATGTGGCAGCGTCGCGTGGAGATGCATCTGTTCTTTCCCATCGCACAGGCGTTTCGCCATCTGCACCCGGCCATGAAAGACTGGGAAGTGCCGCAGGTGGGCGAATGGGGTGAGGCGAACAAGCCCAGGGCACTGGAATTTCTCACCTATCTCAATGCTGAACTCGCTGACCGGCCTTTCATCGCCGGTGATGATTACAGCATCGCCGACATTACCGGGCTCTCAAGCGTTGATTTCATGAAGCTGGCGCGGATTTCCATTCCCGATGGGCTCGATCATGTGATGCGCTGGTATCATACGGTGGCCGGAAGGCCGAGCGCGCAGGCCTGAGCATGGACATGCAGGACGGAGCGCTGGCAGCCCTTCTGGAGCAGGTCCGCGCCTGCCGTCTCTGCGTGGAAGAGCCCGAGGGCAAACCCCTCCCGCATGAACCGCGCCCCGTGGTGGTGGGCTCCTCGACCGCGCGCATTCTGATCGCCGGGCAGGCGCCGGGCACGCGGGTTCACGCTTCCGGCCTGCCATTCGACGATCGCTCGGGAGACCGGCTGCGGGACTGGCTTCAGGTGGACCGCCCGACATTCTACGATCCGTCCCGTTTTGCCATCGTCCCGATGGGGTTCTGTTTTCCGGGCCTTGATGCGAAAGGCGGAGATCTGCCGCCGCGCCGGGAATGCGCACCCGCCTGGCGTGGGCAGTTGATGGCGCTCATGTCGCAGATCGAACTCGTGCTGGTGATCGGGCAATATGCGCAGGCCTGGCATCTGGGGGGCGAGCGTTCACGCACGCTGACAGAGACGGTTGGCGACTGGCGGCGGCTTTTGGCGCTGCCTCGAAGCCCGCGCGTTCTGCCTCTGCCGCATCCCTCCTGGCGCAACACTGCCTGGCTCAGGAAGAATCCCTGGTTCGAGCGCGATCTGCTGCCGGTTCTCCGAGAGGAAATCCATCGGCTTATCTCACCGGTTTGAGAATTCTGCGGTCTAAATCTCGAGTTTTCGAGCAAAAAATTTCTTGTTGAGCGGTGTGGCTCCTGTCATTTTAGGAAATCATTTTCTCTGGAGTTTGTCATGGACCGCCTTGATCGCAAGATCCTGCGCCTCTTGCAGGAAAATTCGACCCTTGCTGTTGCCGATGTTGCAAAAAAGGTGGGCCTGTCGACGACGCCTTGCTGGCGGCGCATTCAGAAGCTGGAGGAAGAAGGCGTCATTCGCCGGCGTGTGGCGGTGCTTGATCCGGAAAAGATCAACGCGCGGGTCAATGTCTTTGTCTCGATCCGCACCAACATGCACAGCCATGAATGGCTGAAGCGCTTTTCCGAAGTGATCCAGCAGTTTCCCGAAGTGGTCGAATTCTACCGCATGAGTGGCGATGTGGACTATCTGCTGCGCGTGGTCGTGCCGGACATTGCGGCCTATGACGCTTTCTACAAGAAGCTCATAGGCAAGATCGAGATCCGCGATGTCTCGTCCACCTTCGCCATGGAGCAGATCAAATACACGACCGAGCTGCCGTTGGATTATCTGGTGCTCGACAAGGATTCCGGCGGCTCCAACGGCGGCTGAGCGGAAAGTTCGGCACCTCTTGTGACCCGATGCCACGGATTGTCCTGTGACGGGTCGCGCCATGCAGGCCCGTTCCGGTTCGGGCTGACTTCCGCGCGGCGCATCGTGTAGCCGGATTGGATGATGGCCGCTCCGTCCAGAATGAAAAGCTGCGTCTTTTCCAGGCCGGGGCGCAGAGCGCCCGTGATCGTGACCGGCTCATAGTTGGAACTGAGCCGGTAGGGCTCTGATGGCACCACGCGGATGACCTGATTGGCCGGCGGCTGCTGCATGTGGCTGCAAGCGCCGCGCCGCGCGACCAGCATGAAGGCGTAGACCAGTTCGCCCTCGCGATCGGCCGGCAGGAGATAACCTGACAGCCTGATCGTTTCTCCGTCCAGACCCGTTGCAAGCGCGGGCCCATCAGGATTGCCGTGGGCGGGGGAGAGTTCCGGCCAGTCGATCTCTCGTGCCTCAACTGCGCTGGCGCTGGCCGTTGGGATGAAGGCCGGTGTCACGAGAAGGCTCAGGATCGCTGCATGAAACACCCGGAACCGGCCAGCCATCGCTCGCTCCTATTTTGACAGCCGGGCGAGGAGGGATGAAGTGTCCCAGCGATTGCCGCCCATCTTCTGCACGTCCTTGTAGAACTGGTCGACCAGCGCCGTGACCGGCAGGCTCGCCCCGTTGCGATTGGCTTCGGAGAGGCAGATGCCGAGATCCTTGCGCATCCAGTCGACCGCGAAGCCAAACTCATATGCGCCTTCGTTCATCGTCTTGTGACGGTTCTCCATCTGCCAGGAACCGGCAGCGCCCTTGGAGATCACATCGACGACTTTTTCGATATCAAGACCGGCTTTCTGGCCGAAATGAATGCCTTCGGCCAGCCCCTGAACGAGGCCTGCAATGCAGATCTGATTGATCATCTTGGTGAGCTGGCCGGAGCCGGCCGGGCCCATCAGGCCGACCATGCGCGCGAAGGAGGAGATGACCGGCTTCGCTTTCTCGAAGACGGCTTCGTCACCACCGCACATGACCGTAAGCACACCGTTTTCAGCACCGGCCTGACCGCCGGAGACCGGCGCATCGATGAAGCCAAACCCGCTCTTTTGTGCTGCCTCGGCCAGTTCGCGCGCCACTTCCGCCGACGCCGTGGTGTTGTCGATGAAGATGGCGCCTTCCTTCATGCTCTGGAAAGCGCCGTCTTCGCCGAGTGTCACCGAGCGAAGGTCATCGTCATTGCCGACGCAGGAAAACACGAAGTCCTTGCCTGCGGCGGCCTCACGGGGCGTCGGGGCGCTCGCGCCGCCATGCTCTTCAACCCATTTCCGGGCCTTGGCGGCCGTGCGGTTGTAGACCGTGACCGTATGACCGCCCTTGTTTTGAAGATGCGCGGCCATCGGATATCCCATGACCCCGAGCCCGATGAATGCGACGTCTGCCATTCGGAAATTCTCTCCCTTGATATGCGTGTGCTGGCGCAGGTTGCGCTAGCGCTTCAGATGCTTTGTGATGCGGAGTTCGATCCAGTCGATCGCGTTGCGCAGCACCTCGACAATGCCAAGATAGATGATGGCGGCCCAGATGTAAGTCTGGAAGTCGAAGGTGCGGGCATAGGCGCGCCGTGTCTCGCCCATCAGGTCGTAGACCGTGATGATGGCGACGATGGCCGAACCCTTGATCATGAGGATGATCTCATTGCCATAGGGCCTCAGCGCCACGATCAGGGCCTGGGGGATGATGATCTTGCGGAGCGTCTGGAGTTTTGAAAGCCCCAGAGCCGAAGCAGCCTCCCATTGTCCGCGCCCGACGCTTTCCACCGCGCCGCGCAGGATTTCCGCCTGATAGGCAGAGGTGTTGAGCGTGAAGGCAAAGGCCGCGCAGTACCAGGCCTCGCGGAAAAAGCCCCAGAGACCGATGGCCTGAAGTTCCGGGCGAAACGAACCGAGACCGTAATAGATCAGGAAGGTCTGCGCCAGAAGCGGCGTGCCGCGGAAGAAGTAGACATAGGCATAGGCCAGTCCGGCGATCAGCTTGTTCCGCGACATGCGCCCGAGCGCGATGGGAACGGAGAGCAGTGCGCCGCAGATGACCGAAACGGCGACGAGCTGGATCGTGACCCACAGGCCCGACAGGTAGCGCGGCGCATAGCGGGCGAAGATCTCGGGATCCCATGCATTGACCATGAAGATCAGCACGCCGAGCCCAAGTGCTGCCCAGATCGTGAGCAGAACGACGCCGATGATGCGGGCGCGCGTCCAGCCCTGTTTCACCTCCGGTGGCCGTTCCACCGCAATTGTGCCGTTCGCGCTCATCGCTGCACTCCATGGCGTTTCGTCCGTCTTTCGATCGCGCCGAGGACGATGGAGGAAAGCATGGCGAGGACGAGATAGAGGAGGCAGGCAATGCCGTAGAACAGGAACGCCTCCTTGGTGACGCGGGCCGCGATGCCGGTCTGGCGCAGGATGTCGGTGAGGCCGATGACGGACACGAGTGCGGTGTCCTTGAGGAGGATCAGCCACAGATTGGACAGGCCGGGCAGGGCGAGACGGATGAGCTGCGGCAGGATGACAAGCCGCATGGTCTGCCCGTTGGAAAGGCCGATTGCGTGGCCGCCCTCATATTGCCCGTCCGGGATCGCCCGAAACGCCGCAAGGAAAACCTCGCTGGCATAGGAGGAGAACACAGCGCCCAGCGCGACCATGCCGGCCACGAATGCGTTGATCTCGATATTGGCATTCGGGTTGAACAAATGCACGAGCTTCTGCAGGCCGATCTGCGCGCCGTAGAAGACGAGAAACAGCGTCAGCAGTTCAGGAAGACCGCGGAAAATCGTCGTGTAGATGTTTGCTGCAAGCCGTAAGGCCTTGTCGTTCGAGCGCTTGCCCAGCGCGACGAAGAAGCCGATGGCGAGCCCCAGAGGTAAGGTGGCCAGCGCCAGGGTTACCGTCAACAGAACGCCTTTGGCGATATTGTCGCCCCAGCCCTCAGGGCCGAAACTCAAAAGGGTCCAAACCCCTTCCATCTCCCAAAATCCTTACTCGAACCGCCTGATCCTGCACCCCCATGCGGATTGGCGATTTCATTTCTGGTAACGGTGCCCTTAAGCAAACGCCGCCCGATACGCAACAGGCGGCCGAACCTTTCGGGTCCGGCCGCCTGCGGCTATGTCAATCGACACATGATGACTGCGCTCAATCGCCGTAGACGTCGAACGAGAAATACTGGTCGTTGATTTCCTTGTATTTTCCGTTTTCCCGAATGGCGGTGATGGCAGCGTTCAGCTTCTCGCGGAGCTCATCCTCGCCCTGACGCACGGCAATGCCGATGCCGGGGCCGTAGATGGCTTCATCCGGGGTAAGCGTGCCGAGCACCTTGCAGCAGGCGCCATCTTCGCTGTCGAGGAACTCCTGAAGCACGATCACGTCATCGATCACGGCGTCCAGACGACCGTTCACCATGTCGAGCTTGTATTCCTCGGCGGTCGGATAAACCTTCACGTCACTGTCGCTGAAGGTCGTTTCGGCGAAAGTCGCATGGGTGGTTGCGCCCTGCGCGCCGATCACCTTGCCGGCCAGATCCTCCCTGGACGTGCCGGTGATGTCGGATTCCTTCGGCACAACGAGCGCCGGCGGCGTGTTGTAATACTTGTTGGAGAAGTCGACCTGCTTCTTGCGGTCCTCGGTGATCGACATGGAAGCGATGATGGCGTCGAACTTGCCGGCCTGAAGGGCGGGAATGATGCCGTCCCAATCCTGCGTCACGAACTCGCACTCCGCCTTCATCTCGGCGCAGAGCGCCTTGGCGATGTCTACGTCGAAGCCTTCCAGAGAGCCATCGGCGGTCAGGTTGTTGAAGGGAGGATAGGCGCCTTCGGTGCCGATCTTCAGCTTCATCGTGTCCTGGGCATGGGCCGAGCCAACTGCGAGCGCCAGAGCGGCTGCGGGCAGGGCGAGCGCGATACGCCGTGAAATAAGCATTCTAGTTCCTCTCATCTTATTATGTGCCGCCTTCCATTTTGACCGGGGCGGTGCATGAAGCCGGATATTCCCACCGATTTGCCGCAAATTGCAACCGTAAAGGTGACGGCTCCCGGGCAATGCAAGGAAGGCGCAGGAACCCAGGGGCAGAACCCATTAATATGGCCGCAATGGCGTTCGATAGACCAAAAGATGCAAGGAAACGCCAGCAGAGCGGGGTCTTCCCCCGGTCAAGGGGGGTGACGCAGCAGGTCGCCGGTCTATCGAGCGTCTTTCGGATCGGCCTGATTTGCACGGGCTACCTTGTCGCAAACCCTTGAAAGACGTGAAGTCTTCCTGCGGTCTTGCTTCGCGTATCCGCACAAATCAGGCCGACCATTTCGGCCATATTAATGGGTCTGACCCTAGCCGCCGCTGCGCGCGATTCCCGTATGATTGACGATGAAATCGGCAATGGCGTCTACGTCATCAAGGTCGAAGACCGGCAATGCGCCGCCTTCGGTTTCGTGGTCGGCCGCCACAGCAACGATTGTCGGGTCTGATGCCGCAAGAAAGGCCTTGTCGCCGGAAGCCCGCCGGCGGCATTCGAGCTTTGGGTGGCCGGCGCGCTTGAAGCCTTCGATGAGCACCAGATCGCAGGGAGAAAGCCGTGACAGCATCTCCTCCATTGTTGGCTCTTTTTCATCGGTGAGTTCATGGATCATCGCCCAGCGCCTGCCAGACACGATGGCGATTTCGCCTGCGCCCGCGCGGCGATGGCGGAACGAATCCGTTCCTTCGTGATCAATGTCGAAATCGTGGTGCGCATGCTTCAGCGTTGCGATCCTGAAGCCGCGTTTCGTCAGCGTCTCAACGAGCGCGACGGTCAAAGTGGTCTTGCCGGAATTTTTCCAGCCGACAATGCCGAATACGGGCTGATTCACGACTTCTCTCTTCTGCTTCTTTCACGCGCCTGTTCAAGGTCATCGGGCGTGTTGACGTTGAAGAATGGATCGCCTTCGGCGCTTTGCGGGAAATCCACGATTGCCGCCTTCTGGATATCGCAGGCATAGGCGGCGACACGGCGGTTTCCGCCTTCGGCGATATGTCGGGCGAGATCGTCGGCGATGCACACAGGCCAGAGCCCGAAAACCGGATGCAGCCTTTCGCCTGAACGCGCAAGGGCCACCGTTTTGGCGCTCCCGCCGGCTTCGGCCAGCCGGTCCACCAGATCATCCGGGAAGAAGGGCGTGTCGGCTGCTGCCGTGACGATGTGGGTGGCGCCGGGCGCATTTTGCCGTGCCCATTGCAGGCCGGCGAGGATGCCGCCCAGAGGACCGACGCGCTCTGGCAGCGGATCGGAGACCACATCGAGCCCCAGTGTCGCAAAGCGTTCGGGATCGCCATTGGCGTTGAGCGCCAGCCGGTCGACCTGAGGGGAAAGCCGCGCGATCACCGTTTCCATCAGCGAGGCTTCCTCAAGCGCGAGCATGCCCTTGTCGCCGCCGCCCATGCGGCTGGCTTCGCCACCGGCAAGAATGATCCCGACAATGCCCTTGCTCATGCTCATATACCTGCCTCAAACATCTCCGACCTGCCGGGCAACGTAAATCACATAGAGCGATGTGACGATGCCGAGCGACGACGAGATCAGCATGACCCAGATGAGCGGGTAGGGGCCGGTATCGGGTGAAAGGAGAGCGCCGGCGAGAACGGAAAGGGCCGCGCCGCCGCCGATCTGCAACGCTCCGCCCAGGCCCGACGCCGAGCCGGCCAGATGTGGACGCACGCTGACAATGCCTGCATTGGCGTTGGGCATGGTCATGCCATTGCCGATGCCCACGAGGAATGAGGGGCCGAACAGCGACATTGGATGGTAGAAGCCGACAAGGAACAGCGCCAGAGCCAGCAGGAGGCCCAGCGAGGCGACAATGTTGCCGGCGAGCATCATCGGGTTGATGCCGATGCGCCGCGAATAGCGACCGGACATGAAGTTGCCGATCATGTAGCCGACCGAGATGAAGATGAAATACAGGCCGTATTGCGATGGCGTCAGACCCAGGATCTCGGTGGCCACATAGGGACCGCCGCCAAGAAACGCGAAGAACGCGCCGGACGCCATCCCCGCAGTGGCGGTGTAACCCCAGAAGCGACGGGCGCGGAACAGTTCGGGGTAGGTTTTCAGCTGTTTGGTGAGGCTGGTCGAACGGTTGTGATGGGTCTCGCCGAGGTCGAGATAGACCACCACGAAAGAGATAAGCCCAAAGCCCAGAATGAGATAGAAGGTGGACTTCCATCCATAGAGCTCATCCAGAAAGCCGCCGATAACGGGGCCGAGCATGGGTGCCAGCGTCATGCCCATGGTGATGTAGCCGATGCGGCTTGCCGCTTCGTCCGCGCCGACCGTGTCGCGCACGATGGCGCGCGACAGGACCATGCCGGCGGCGGCGAAGGCCTGCATCACCCGGCAGATCAGGAAAATGGTGATGTTGGGGGCCACAAGGGCGGCGATGGTGGCCAGGATGAAGATGACGAAAGAGGTGAGCATGACCGGCCGGCGGCCAAAGCGGTCAGACGCAGGGCCGATGCCGAGCTGCAATATGGCGGTTGCGGCCAGGTAGAGCGAAACCGCAAGCTGGACGACCCTGTAATCGGCCTGAAAATACTCTGCCATTCCGGGCAGTGAGGGAAGGAAAAGGTTCATGGAGACAGCGGCGGTGGCGCTCGCGATCACCAGCGTGACGATATGGGGAGGGGTGGCAGAGCGGGGCAAATGCTTTTCCATAACGTCTTGAGAACCTTGATTTATCAGAGACTGTGACCGGAGATGCGGTGCACAGCCTCGTTGGCAATGGTCAGGCGCTTTTGTGACTGCCTGTTGCCCCTCATGTGCCCTCCGTGGCCATGCTGGGGGTTGTGCTTTCAGCGGCAGGTTTGACCCTGTCGATGATCTGTTCGCGATAGAGCGTGTAGAGGCCGGAACCGACAACCAGCCCTGCGCCGAGGATCATGGCCCAGTCCGGCCAGTCGCCGAAAAGGACGATGCCGAGCGCAATGGCCCAGAGCAGCGCCGTGTACCGGAAGGGCGCGATGAAGGAGAGTTCCCCCACGCGAAGCGAAACCACGATGAAATGATACCCGCAGACCACGCACAGCGTCGCGCCGACAAGGATTGCGAAATCCGCATTGCTCATCGGCGACCAGCCGCCATAGGGGACGACCAGAACAGCGCCGGCAAGCGTGACCGCTGCGGCGGTGGCGGTGGAGATCAGGGATGAGGGGATATCCTCGGGGATCTTGCGTGTTGTCAGGTCGCGCATGGTCGCGAAGGCAACTGCCGCCACGCCATAGAGCGAATAGGCGTTGAAGGCGTCAAAGCCCGGCCTGATGATGATCAGAATGCCGATGAAGCCCACGGCAATCGCGCTCCAGCGACGCCAGCCAACGGGCTCACTGAGAAAGAAGGCTGCGCCCATGGTGACGGTGAGTGGCAGCACCTGCATGACCGCTGTCAGGTTGGCGATGGGCATATGCGCAAGAGCCGACAGGAAGCAGATCGTTGCACCTGTCTCGCCGGCAACCCGCAGCGCGACCATGGGGTGCAGGATGGCTCTGGGCTGCTGCAGCGCTTTGGTGCGCCACGCGAACAGAAGCATCAGCGCGGTCGCCATGACGCCGCGCACAAGCATGACCTGTCCCATGTTCATGACTTCGGCTACAAGCTTGGTCAAAGCATCATTGATGGTGAAGCCGGCAAGGGCCACACACATGAAAAGCGCACCGCGCGCATTCGGCGAAAAGGACACGACTACCCCGCGATGCAGGCACGTGGAAACACACCGCCCGCCGGGGGCGGCGCTTCCACGTCGAAGGAGTTTCAACGGTTATGCGCGAAAGCGAATCTGCTCCCCGCACATCTCGTGTTGATGCTAAGTATACCTTATTGATTTGGCAATCGTTGAGGCCGCGAAAAACGCCCCGAATCCGGCCCCGGATCCATTCTGACGCACCCTGCGAGACACACGAAGATTTTCAGAACGCGCTTGGTTCGGCTGGCTCACCATGAGGGAGGGCGCTGACTGCCAAACGCGTTGAAACGTCTTTGATCAAGATGCCTTGTCACGAACTGCTTCCCTCATGGTGAGCCAGCCGAACCATGCATCGCGTGAATACGATGGAATATGGGAAAGACCGAAGAAGCGTTCCGCCTTTCGGTCCGGGACCTTAACCGCCAGTAACGCTCATATGGCGCGAGACCGAGGGGCGGTTGGTGCGCCGGTCGATGATGAAGTCGTGCCCCTTGGGCTTGCGGGCGATGGCCCTGTCGATGGTTTCGGCAAGCAGGTCATTGCCTTCCGAAGCCCGCAGCGCATCGCGCAGATCGGCGGAATCGTCCTGACCCAGGCACATGTAGAGCATGCCCGTGCAGGTGATGCGCACGCGGTTGCAGCTTTCGCAGAAATTATGCGTCATCGGGGTGATGAAGCCGAGCTTGCCGCCCGTTTCCGCCACCTCGACATAGCGCGCCGGTCCGCTCGTCTTGAACGGAATGTCGGTCAGCGTGAACTGCTTCTCAAGCTGTGCGCGCAGGAGCGAAAGCGGAAGATACTGGTCGGTCCGGTCGCCGTCGATCTCGCCCATGGGCATGGTCTCGATCACGGTCATGTCCATGCCGCGGCCATGCGCCCAGCGCAGCATTTCGGGTATTTCGTCTTCGTTGAAGCCCTTGAGCGCGACGGTGTTCAGCTTGATCTTGAGGCCGGCGGCCTCCGCAGCTTCAATGCCACGCATCACCTTGTCGAGCTTGCCCCAGCGGGTGATGGCGTGAAACTTGTCCGCATCGAGCGTGTCGATGGAAACGTTGATGCGCCGAACGCCACAATCGGCAAGCTCGGTGGCAAAACGCTCGAGCTGGGAGCCATTGCTGGTGAGCGTCAGCTCATCGAGTGCGCCGGATTTCAGGTGGCGCGAAAGCTGCCGCACCAGATGCATGATGTTCTTGCGCACCAGCGGCTCACCGCCGGTCAGCCGAAGCCGCCGCACGCCCTTTTCTATGAAGACGGTGCACAGCCGGTCCAGCTCTTCCAGGCTCAGAAGATCGCGCTTGGGCAGAAACGTCATGTCTTCCGCCATGCAGTAGACGCACCGGAAGTCGCAGCGATCAGTAACCGAAACGCGCAGATAGTCGATGGCGCGGCCAAAGGGGTCGATCATGTTGCTCTGCGTCATAGGCTCGCTTCCGCTGGCGGTTCCGATCATGTTTCCACCCTTCTCATGTCGTGGATCGGGGCAGACAATTCAAGCGCCGTGACACTAGCACCGGGCTGTTCTCGTGGGCAATCCGCATCGCAGGGCTTTTCAGTTGAACCAAAGCTGAATAGGTCTGTTGGCCGAAAGGCGGTGCACAATGAGACCACCCAAGGAATTGCGTGTTTCCAGGGATCGTTCTTTGCTGACGGTTCTGTTTCCCGATGCCGAGCCGGCGGAGCTTTCCGCCGAGATGCTGCGGGTTCTTTCTCCATCCGCTGAAGTGCAGGGCCATTCGCCCGAGCAGCGCGTCACCGTTCCCGGCAAGCGGCATGTCACCATCAGCCGGGTTGAGCCCGTGGGCAATTATGCGGTGCGGATCGTGTTCAGCGATGCGCATCAGAGCGGCATTTTCACATGGGTCTACCTCCATGAGCTCGCTGCGCAGAAAGACGCCAAATGGCAGGGGTATCTGGATGAATTGGAGGAGAAGGGGTTGAGCCGTGACGCATGACGCTGCAACGCATGAGAATGAAGAACACATCATCGCCTCCATGGAGGCGCTTGAGGCGCTTTACGGAAAGCCGGGCGCGGCCTCGCTGACCAAGGTTACCGACCGTGTCATCCCCGAATATGCGCAGCTGATCGAAGCCTCGCCCTTTGTGGCGCTGGCGACCATCGGGCCGGAAGGCATTGACTGTTCTCCGCGCGGCGACAGGCCGGGTTTCGTGCGCATCCACGGTGACCGCACCCTGATGATGCCCGACCGGCGCGGCAACAACCGGACCGATTCCCTGCGCAACATCATCCGTGATGACCGCGCGGCTTTCCTCTTCCTCATTCCCGGATCGGGCACCACGCTGCGCGTCAACGGGCGTGCGAAGCTCTCGGTTGATCCCGATCTGTGTGCATCCTTTGCGGTCGACGAGGCTGCCCCGCGTTCGGTCATCGTGCTTGCGGTTGACGAGATTTATTTTCAGTGCGCGCGGGCGATTGTCCGGTCCGGTCTGTGGAACGCTGAAAACCATGTCGATCCGCAGAGCCTGCCAACGGCCGGCCAGATACTGCAGGCGACAAGCCGCGCTGAGATCGACGGCGAGGCTTATGATCGCGATTGGCCGGAGCGTGCGCGCCAGACCATGTGGTGACGCGCTGATTGGCGGGCCGTTGCCTATTTGTGGGTGAGGATGTTGATGAGCTTGCCGAAGGGGTCGCGCGTGTAGAAACGGCGCACACCCCAGGGCTCGTCGGCAGGTCCGTATTCTATCGGAAAGCCTGCCGCCTCGACCCGCCGCAGCGCCTCGTCGAGATCATCCACCTCGATCGACAGACCGGGCACGGGCGTGCCCGATCCACCTTCGGACATGACGCTGAGCTGAACGCTCATCTGTTCGTCTGCGCCATGGGTGACGATCCAGCCCTGATCCATCAGCGTTTCCAGTCCCAGAACATCGCCATAAAAGCGGCGTGCCGCTTCAGGCCTGTCTGCGGCGATGTTGCTGACGATGCGCTTCACCCTCATGGCGTTTTTCCTCTTGAAGCTCCGTCAATGGTTGAGATCGTCCTTTGTGCGTCCGGATGGGCGCACGGCGATCTAGCCTGCCTTTTTGAGGTTCGGCAGGAACACGGTCAACAGACCAAGCAGCGGCAGGTAGGAACAGATCTTGTAGACGAACTCGATGCCCTGACTGTCAGCGACGATGCCGAGCACCGCTGCGCCAAGCCCGCCGAGACCGAAGGCGAAGCCGAAGAACATGCCTGCGACCATGCCCACGCGACCGGGCAGAAGCTCCTGTGCGAAAACCACGATCTGCGGAAAGGCCGATGCGAGGATCAGGCCGATGGCCACGGTCAGGATCGGCGTCCAGAAGAAATTCGCATAGGGCAGGGCCAGCGTGAAGGGCAGCACACCGAGGATCGAGAACCAGATCACCGTCTTTGAGCCGATGCGGTCGCCGACCAGCCCGCCCAGAACCGTGCCGGCCGCAACGGACCCCAGGAAGACGAAGAGCAGGATCTGCGACTGCTGCACCGTCACACCGAACTTCTCGATGAGGAAGAAGGTGTAGTAGCTGGAAATGCCGGCCATATAGACATTCTTGGCGAAGACCAGCGAGACGAGAATGGCGAGCGACATGGCCACCTTGCCTTTTGGCAGAGTGAGCGTTTTTGCTGGCGCCGGACGAGAGGCCGCGCGCTGGCGATAGGCTGCGTACCAGGCGCTGACGCGCCACAGCACGATCATGCCGAGAAGGGCTGCGAGCGAGAACCAGGCAACACTGGTCTGGCCGCGCGGCACCACGATGAAGGCGGCAAGCAGTGGCCCAATGGCCGTTCCGGCATTGCCGCCCACCTGAAATACGGCCTGTGCAAGGCCGTAGCGCCCGCCAGATGCGAGGCGCGCCACACGCGACGATTCCGGGTGAAAGATCGCTGATCCGAGGCCGACGAACATCGCGCCGACCAGAAGCAGCGAGTAATTGGCCGCCGTCGCCAGAAGCAGAAGGCCGATAAAGGTCGAACCCATGCCGACCGGCAGCGAATAGGGCATCGGCTTCTTGTCTGTCGTCAGCCCGATGGCTGGCTGAAGCAGCGAAGCGGTGACCTGAAACGCCATGGTCAAAAGACCGATCTGCCAGAAGTCGAGTCCGTAATCCGCTTTCAGCATCGGGTAGATGGCCGCAAGCATCGACTGCATGATGTCGTTGAGCATGTGGCAGAAGCTGACCGCGATGAGCACCGCGAAAGCGGTCTTCTCGGCCTGAACGGGAACGCGATTGGCGGTGGTGTCGGTCACGTAGGAACTCCATGCGAAAACGCCGTCGGCGAAGCGGCAACCGCTTATACGCCTGTTGCAAATGACCTTCCTTGGTGATTTGGTCTAGTTTTTTCGCAAGTGGGCCAAATGAATCCACCCGACAGAGCCAATAGAATGCCCAGTACCGTCGTCATGAACGGGGATCGCCCGGTCAATGACGAAAAGCGCCGGTCGTGGATCGAGGAGGCGGAAGGCGATCTTGTCGTTGGCGAGATCGAGCAGGCGGCGCATGTTCAGGTGGAAGCGCATCGCCACAGCCGCGGCCAGCTTCTTCATGCGCGCAGCGGGGTTGTTCTGGTCAAGACCGTGTTCGGGCACTGGATGGTGCCGACGGGGCAGGCGATCTGGATTCCGCCCGGCATCGTGCATGCCGTGGACATGGTGACCGATGTGCGCATGCAGTCTGTCTATGTGCTGCCGGAGGCGATTTCCGATCTGCCCGACAGGCCGCGTGTGGTCGGTGTTACCCCGCTGATGCACAGTCTTCTGGAGGAGGTGGCGCCGCTGCCCCATGTGGCGCAGCCGACCGGGCGCAACGGGCTTATCTACAAGCTCATTCTGCACGAAATTCCGCGCCTGCCGGAATTGCCGCTCGGCCTGCCGTTTCCCGCTGATGCGCGGCTTGCGCGGATGTGCCGGGCCTTTCTCGATGCGCCGGCAAGCCGGGTCACCATTGATGACTGGGCGCGCGACGCGGGCATGAGCCGACGCACGTTCACGCGGCGCTTCAAGCAGGAAGCGGGTGTTAGCCTCTCGGTCTGGCGTCAGCAGGCGAGCCTCTTTGCGGCCTTGCCCAGGCTTGTGAGCGGCGAGCCGGTGACGAGCGTCGCCTATGATCTCGGCTATGACAGTGTCGCCGCCTTCACCACCATGTTCAAACGCATGCTCGGCTCTTCGCCGCGCAACTATCTGAAACTGCCCGAGAGGGAAGACGGGTCCTGACCCCGCGCGCTGCCGCTGGAGCGCCGTGCGTCCATTCGGACGCACAAAGGACGCTCTAACCTATTGAATCGACGCATCGTGTTTTCCGAACATCGATTCCGACTTTCGGGCCGAAGCGCTAGTCCTGCGCCAGTGTCTCGCTGATCTTGCGCATCTGCTCGCCCATGGCCTCGCACTGTTCCGGCGTGGACTGGGCCATGACGCGGTCGATAAGTTCCGTATAGACGGCGAGCGCTTCCATCAGCCGTTCCTCGCCATCGGGCGTCAGGTAGAGCCTGAGAATGCGACGGTCCTTTGCGTCGTTCTCGCGGCGCACGAGCCCCTGGGTTTCAAGCTGCGGCAAAAGCATGGTGATGTTGGAGCGGCCGACCAGAAGCCTGCGCGCCAGATCGTGCTGCGACTGACCGGGGTGGCGATACAGATTCATCAGCATGTCGAGCTGCGCGATCTTCAGGCCCAGCGGTTCGAGTGCCTTGCCAAGGGCCCTTACAATGGCCTTTTCTGCGCGCGCGACTGCAACCCATGTACGGAAGCGCGGATTGTCCCAGGGAAGTTCTTGTTTTTTGTTCATGCTTGAACTAACTTTGTTCATGATTGAACATTATCATGGATTGCCGACATGACCGCACTCAATCTGAGGATCTTACGGGGTCTTTTTGGCACAATCGATCATGTCGCGCCAAGCCTCGCAGGTCGTCTTGCCTTCCGGCTCTTCTGCCGTACGCCGAGTCCGCAGAAGCTGACAGAGAAGGAAAAACGTCTCCTGTCAAAGGCGCAGAATTTCATGAGCAGCGCCCGCAGGCACAGTCTCACGACGGAGCACGGCCGTGTTGCGGCTTACGAGTTCACCAATTGGGGCGGGCGTCGCGACGGGCCGACCGTGCTTGTGCTGCATGGCTGGCGTTCGCGCACGGAGCATATGCGCGCCATCATCGAGGCGCTTCTGGAGCGCGGGTTTCGCGTGGTGTCGCTCGACCTTCCGGGCCATGGCTCGTCCGGCGGGCGGGTTTTGAACATCCCCAAGGCCGTCGCAGCCGTCCAAAGTGCGGCCCAATGGCTTGGGCCGTTCGACGCGATGGTCGGGCATTCCTTCGGTGGCGCCGTTGCCCTCAATGCGGTGGCCGGGTCCGTTGATGGAATACCGCCGGTTCCGGTGCGCAGGCTGGTTATGATCGGTGCACCGAATGCGCTGCCTGATCTTTTCACGCAGTTCGGGCAGTTTCTGAAACTCACCCCAAAGGCTCAAGAGGAGTTTGAAGGGCGGGTTGAGATCATTGCCGGAACGCCGCTTTCCAGTTTCGTCGGGAGCGATCAACTGAGCGCCCTCGATATCCCGACCCTGATTGTCCACGCGCCCGATGACAAGGAGGTTCCTGCCACCGACGCCAGGGCGATGGCGGCAGCAGGGCGGCATGTTTCGGTGACATGGGCGCCGGGGCTCGGTCATCGCCGCATTCTCGCCGATCCGGGGATCGCAGCGCGTGTCGCCGCCTTTGTCGCCACGCGCAAGCTGCGGCGTGAGGATGTGCCCCTTATGCGGTCATTAGAGAATCATTTACCAATCCCCAACTGAGCGTGCATTTCCCGACAATTTTATCGATCTGCCCGCGACCGATCCTGTTTGAACTGTTATTTTGGTTGCGATTCATGTTTGGGAAGCGTTTTACGTGCAGGCGTCATCGGTTGCGGTCTCTGGCCGCCGCTGGAAGCCTGTCCGCAAATGGCGCTCCTGGAATATAGTTCGGATCTCGGCGGGGTGATCGATGATTTTGAAATCCACACGCAAGACCTGGCTGGCCTGTGCGGCCCTGGCTGTGTTTGCGGGGCATGCAGGGGCAGCACATGCCCAGGGCGACAATCTTTTCGATATGCTGTTCGGTGGCAACAACCGCTCCAGCGCCGCGCGTTCCGCGCCGCCGCCGAAGCCTGTTGAGCCCGCGCCGCAGCGTCGTGTGCCTGCGAAGGCGCCAAAGATCTCCGCGCCTTCCTATTACAATTACAAGCCGGAGAGCCTCGCCCATGTCGAGTTCTCCGAGATCACGCTTCCAGAGGTAGAGGGCGCTTTTCAGCCGACCCTCGAGGGCGTTTCCTTCCGCGAGGCATTGCCGATGCTGGAGGGGATGGAACTCTACGCCGAGAAGGATATCGCGAAGGCGCTGGTCGGCTTCTATTCGAGCAGGCCCGATTTCATCTGGGTTTCCGGATACCAGCCCAATGATCGTGCGCGGCAGGTTCTGCGCGTTCTTTCTGAGGCTTCCAGCTATGGGCTCTCCGACAGCGACTATACGGTCGGTGTGCCGGGCAGCGATTTTTCCTATGATGACATCGCGGCACGCCAGAAGGAACTGATCCGCTTCGAGATGATGCTTTCTGCCCGTGCATTGCGCTATGCGCGTGACGCCCACGCGGGCCGCATCAATCCGAACAAGTTATCCGGCTATCACGACTTCGCCAAGAAGCCGATGAACCTGGAGCAGTCGCTCGGTTTCATGGCCAATATGGCCGATGCCGATATCTATCTGGAGCGGCAGCACCCGCAGAACGACACTTATCGCAAGCTGCGCGCGGAGCTGGAGATGCTGCGCGGCGCTGCCGAGCGTGAGATCATCGTAGACCCCAAGACGTTTGTCCGCCCGGGCGGAACCAATCCCGAACTGGCAAAGCTGCTCAAGCTCATCGAGCGCGATGCGGATGCCGCTTTTCTGGAAACCCATGGCGCGGCGCTGAAAGAGCATGCCGGCAGTGAGGTTTATGTTCAGGCGCTGGTGCCTGTGGTGAAGGCCGCGCAGGAGGAGAGGGGCCTCAAGCCGGATGGCGTCATCGGGCCGCGCACCGTTGCCGCGATTGCCGGCGTTTCCAAGGCTGCGCGCATCGACAAGGTTCTCTACACGCTGGAGCGTCTGCGCTGGCACCCCTCGGAGCTGGGCGAAACGCGGGTGGTGATCAACGCCGCCTCCTTCAATGTTGATTTCTTCGACAAGGGCGAGCCGCGCATCTCCATGCGCACGGTGGTGGGCCGGACTGCCAACCAGACCAATTTCTTCCATGACGAGCTGGAGACGGTGGAATTCAACCCCTATTGGGGGGTGCCGCGCTCCATCATCGTCAACGAGATGCTGCCCAAGCTGTGGCGCGATCCGAGCTATCTCGACCGGAACGGCTACGAGGTGATCAACGGTCAGGGGCGCAAGGTCTCGTCGTCCGCCGTCGACTGGGGCCAGTATGGCCGCAATGTGCCTTTCAGCGTCCGTCAGAAGCCGGGCCGCCGCAACGCGCTTGGTGAGTTGAAGATCCTGTTCCCCAACCGGCACGCCATCTACATGCATGACACGCCTTCCAAGAGCCTGTTCCAGCGCGACACACGCGCATTCAGCCATGGTTGCGTGCGTCTGGCCGATCCGCGCGCCATGGCGGCGGCGCTGCTCGATGTTTCCGTCGACGACGTGGCGCGCGCCATTGAGAGCGGTGATCGCAGTCGCCCGACACGGCGCAAGATCGAGCGCAAGATCCCCGTCTATGTCGGTTATTTCACGGCATGGCCGCAGACGGATGGTGTGATCGCCTATCATGGCGATGTCTATGGGCGTGATGAGCGCCTGGGGATTGCGATCGAGAAGGTCACCGATACGCGCTCGCCCAATTCCTGATCGGGAGGATCAGGCGTCGCATTGCGGCAGGGTTTTGCGGCCATCGCTCTTGAGCGGTGGCCGTTTTTGTTTGTCTGACCCAGGGTCCTGCCCCTGGCCAGCAGGCTCGTTAATCGCGCCAGAAAGTCGGCAGCAGCAGGACGACGACCGCAAGGATTTCCAGCCGGCCAAGCAGCATGGTCGCTGAAAGAACCCATTTCGCAAAGTCGCTGAGCGGCGCGAAATTGCCGGATGGTCCGATGGTGGTGCCAAGGCCCGGACCCACATTGGTAAGCGCCGTCAGTGAACCCGTGAGCGAGGTCAGGAAGTCGAGCCCGGTGGCGGCCAGAAGCAGCGTTGCCAGCACCCAGGAGGCAAGGAAGCCGACCACGAACAGAACCACCGAACGCTGCATCTCCACATCCACGATGCGCTTGCCATAGCGCAGGGCGCGCACGGAATGTGGATGGATGAGAAGGCGCAGACCATTGCGCAGCATCGCGCCCAGTATGAGGAAGCGATACGCCTTCACGCCGCCCGAAGTGGAGCCGGAACAGCCGCCGAGGAAGGTCGCGAAGAAGGCGAGCGTCACCGCGAAAGGTCCCCACAGCGTGTAGTCCTCGCTGGCAAAACCCGTTGTGGTGATGATCGACGCGAAGTTGAACGCCGTGGAAGCAAGAATGTCATCGAAGGGCTGGCCGGTCGTGATCCTGCGTTGAACGGCCAGCACGATGACGATCACCGTCACATAGCCGAGAAACAGCCGGATTTGCGGATCGCGCAGCGCGTCGAGCCGTCCGCGTGCGAAGAACAGGACGAGGATCGAGAAGGGCAGGGCCGCCATCAGCATGAAGAATGTGCCGACCCAGAGCACCGTATTGCCCTCAAAATAGCCGAACGAGGCATCATGGGTGGAGAACCCGCCGGTTGCGATGGTGGTCATCGCATGATTGATCGCGTCGAAATTGTCCATGCCCGCGGCCGCATAGGACAGCGCGCAGAGCCCGGTCAAAAGGCAGTAGATGCCGACCAGCGCGAACAGAAAGCTGATGAAACGGTCGAAGGGGCGGTTTTCGATGTCGGAGGATTCCACCCGGAAGTAGGAAAACCCGCCGACCTTGAGAAGTGGCAGCAGGAACAGGCCAAGCGCCACAACGCCGATGCCGCCGATCCATTGCAGGATGGAGCGCCAGAGGAGAAGGCCGGGCGGCAGTCCGTCGAGCCCGGAGATCACGGTGGAGCCGGTCGTCGTGATGGCCGAGACGGATTCGAAAACGGCCTCGGCCAGATCGAGCTTGAGCGAGGCGGTGTAGAATGGCAGCGCGCCGACCAGGCCGAGCATCAGCCAGAGAATGACCACCACGAGAAATGTGGACTGGGTGGAGCCACGGGTAAGAGGGGCGCGTGTGGCGGCTGCGATTGTCAGTGCGATTGCGCCTGTCGCCAGTGAGCAGACGACGAAAACCTGCCAGTCATCATTGCCGTAATAGAGATCGACGGCGGCGGGAAGGAGCATCGAAGCGGCCACGTAGACGGCAAAAATGGCCGCTGGATAGGTGGCTGTCCGGATTGTCGATGTTTGCAATGTCTCTACCTCGGTAGGTGCGGGCACCGTTGGTAGAGGAGAAAATGCGTGAGGAAAAGTGGTTTTGGAGAGGGTAGCCATGCATAACCGGCAGGGCTTGCCAGTGAGCAACAGCCCCTCCAAAGCCCGGCAATCATGGCATTACGCAGTAAAACCCAGCGCTTTCGCTGGCGCCGAATTCGGGGTGCGTGTCGATGGTATGGGAGAGCGAGGGAATGCTCCAGCGGTCTTCAATCCTGTAGCCAAGAGCTGCAAGCATCTCCAGAAGTTCGGCTTCGTTGCGGATCTGATAGGGCACGAGAGCGGGGCCGATGCGCTCCAGCGTCACGAGCGTTTTTCCCTTGCGCAGCGCGACCTTGTTCAACAGAAGATGCGGGGGCGGAGCGCTCAGGCGTCCAAGCAGCTCCGGCAGGGGAACGTTCAGATATTGCAGCAGACCCGACCCCAGAAACAGGTCACAGGGGCCGCCATCTTCGAGCCGGCTCGTGAAGGTGAGGGCGCTCAGGCCATCCGCCCTGGCGCGTTTCTCACCGGCTTTGACGATGGCGGGCAGGTCGTAGACGGTCCAGTTCAGCCTGTCGATGGAGGGCAGAGACCTGCGGAACGCCCTGAACTTCGTGCCCATATGACCGCCCGCATCGACCACCGTGGCGATGCGGCTCTCAAGTCGGCTGAGCCAGAACAGAACCGGATAATCCCAGGGGACGAGCTGGCACATGCGCTCGAAGGCAACGTCCGCCACCGCGTCGTGATCATAGCCCGCAAGCCCCTGACGCTGCGCGGCGGCAAGCGCTTCATCGAATGAGGCATAGGCGCCGGAAAAGCGCACGGGAAGACCTGTTGCCATGCGCAGACGACCCGCCGCCGTCTTGAAGGGCAGGGCGACCGCGCCCCGGGCTCCCTTGATCCTCTGTTTGATCTGCTCCATCGGCATGTCTGGCCCCTGGTCCCCCTGGTCCCCCTTGTCGCCGCCGGGCCAAAGCCGGTCACGACAAAACATTACCTGCTGCAAAGGGGATGACCGATACGGCAAAACTGATGAATGCTGCGCCAAATAGGCTTAACGCCGGGCCTTACAGCGGGAATCCATACCGCTTTGCAATTGCCCAGATGTCCCGGTTGGTCTCGATCAGCCGGTTGATGGACCCGGTGATGTTGTCGATTTCCGCATCATCGATGGCGTCCACCTTGCCATATTTCAGCCGGTCGCCGCTGTCGGATATCCGCATGAGCAGGGTCGAGACATTTTCGCCCGTGTCGTCAAAGGAATAGATGCAGTGGTTGTATTTGTTCCTGAGCTTGGCTTCGCTCATCATCCGGCGCGTAACGCCCAGCACATCCCTGCGAACCGCCTCATCCGTGCGTGATGTCTTGGCCAGCCGCTCCACCAGATCGACCCGCGCGCGCGACGTGTTCAGCGTCAGGAAAATGATCGTGGCCGTTTCCATGTCCACCCGCGCAAGTCCCGCGATCAGGTGGATGAGAAGGCTCTCGGTGTTGGTCCACGTGTAATTGAGCTGCCCCAGCAGTGTGAGTACTTTTCGGAAACGTGGGGTAGCCTCATTCATGGCGAAACGGCTCGCGTCCACCTCGGATAGCTCATTGTCCCTCATGCTATCACCGCACGTTTCAGTCGTCTACTTTCTGTGACCCTTCCTAGTTCTCGCGAAACGCCCGGTTCATGCTGTCCATGATGGGCTTCGAGAGATATTCGAAGAAGGTGCGTTCGGCCGTCTGGATAAGGACTTCGGCCGGCATACCCGGTGTCGGCAGGAAGCCGTGAACCCGCGCCAGTTCGCTCGGCGGCAGCCGCACCCGCGCCAGATAGATTTCGCGTTTCTCATCGACCGAGCCGTCGCGCAGCGCGTCGGCCGAAACATAGAACACTTCGCCCGTCAGGACCGGCGTGGTGCGCTGGTTGAGCGCGGTCAGACGCACGGTTGCTTCCTGTCCCACCCGCACGCTGTCGATCTTTGTGCGCGGGATCTGCGTTTCGATGATCAGCGGCACGTCCGAGGGTAAAATCTCTGCAATGCTCTTGCCGCTTTCGATCACGCCGCCGGGCGTGTGGTAGTAGAGCCGCACGACGGTGCCTGCGACTGGCGTGTTGATCGTGGCGCGACGCAGGATGTTTTCTGCCGCGCGCGACTGCTCGCGAACCGCGTCGAGCTCCGCCTCGATGCTCTGCAGCTCATCAAGGGCCGCCTGCCGATAGGCGGCGAGCGTCTGGTTGGCCTGCTCTCGATAGCGCTTCATCTGGGCATGTGTTTCATCGACTTCGGCCGAAAGACGCCCGAGCTGGCCATCCGCCTCGGCCATGGCCCGCCGGATGGCGGAGATTTCGGGTTTGCGCATCAGCCCCTGCTCATAGAGCTTCTGCTTGCCGGAATACTCGTCTGTCAGGAAGGCGAGCTGCCGCGTCAGGGCCTCGTGCTGGGCCGTGTAGCCGCGTCCGCGAATTTCCAGCGCGGCGATGTTGTTGTTCAACAGCTCCAGTTCACTGTGGAGCTTGCGCTGCGAGGATTCGAAATTGAGCCGCTGGCTCGCCAGTATTTCCGCAATCTCCGGGTCTGCCATCCGCTCCGTCAGATCGGCGGGGAAGTCGATGCTGGTCTTTTCCTCATATTCAGAAGACAACCGCGCGACGATCGCCACAAGCCGCGCCCGTCGCAGGAAAAGCTGGCGTTCATTGGCAAGGGCTGAGGTCTCGTCCAGCTGCACCAGCGGCTGGCCGGCGGTCACATGATCGCCTTCGGACACCAGGATGTCCTTGATCACGCCGCCTTCAAGATGCTGCACGATCTTGTTTTGACCGGTGGCGACGAAACTGCCCTGTGAGATGACGGCGGCTGCAAGCGGCGCGAAGGCGGCCCATATGCCGAACCCGCCGAAACAGAGAATGAGCAGGATGATGCCGGCAATGCTCTGCTTGCGGATCGAACGCGGCACCTCCGAGTACCACGTCATGTCTTGAAGCTTGGCGATTTCGGTGGAGCTCATGATGGACCTGCCCTTCAGGGAAGCTGGTTGGCGAAGGGACCGTTTTCGAGTTGTCCGGCCTGGTGGGCGGCAAGGGCGCGCAGCACGTCCTCGCGCCGGCCGAACATCGAGATGGTTCCGTTGGTCATCAGCAGGATCTTGTCGACATGGCGCAGCAGCGATGGCCGTTGCGTGATGACGATCATGGTGATCCGGTTTTCCTTGGCGTGTTTGAGTGCGCGGGCAAGCGCGGCGTCGCCGGCGCTGTCGAGATTGGAGTTCGGCTCATCCAGAACGATCATGCGTGGATTTCCGAAGAATGCGCGCGCCAGCGCAATGCGCTGCTTCTGCCCGCCCGACAACGGTGAGCCATCGGCGGCCACGATGGTTTCATAGCCCTGCGGGAAGGTGGCGATCATCTCATGCACGTCGGCCAGGATGGCCGCCTGATAGATTTCCCTGTCGTCCACATCGTCGCGCATGCGCGCGATATTGGCCTTGATCGAGCCGGGGAAGAGCTGAACGTCCTGCGGCAGATAACCGATATTGTCGCCGAACTGGCGCTGGTCCCAGTTGCGCAGGTCCATCAGATCGAGCCGCACACTGCCCGATGTGGGCAGGATGGAGCCGACCAGCATTTTGCCGAGCGTGGTCTTGCCGGCCCCGGAATTGCCGATGATTGCGAGCGAATCCCCCGGGCGCAGCGAGAAATTGATGCCGTTGAGCACGACCCGTTTTGTTCCCTGCGGCACGTAGAGAACGCGCTCCACATCGAGCCTTCCCTCGGGTTTCGGCAGCACGAGCCGTTCCAGATTGAGCGGGGAGGCCTGCAGGAGCGCCTTGATGCGCCGGTATGCGCCGCGCGAGAGGATGAACTGGTTCCAGCCCTCGATGGAGCCTTCTATGGGCGCGAGCGCGCGACCGGCGATGATCGACGCGGCAATCACCATGCCGCCGGTAATGTATCCCTGGATCGCCAGATAAGCGCCCCAGCCGAGCAGGGCCACCTGCGTCAGGAGGCGGATCGCGCGCGAAGTGGCGGCCGACATGATGTTGCGGTCCTGCGCCTTGACCTGCGCCTTCAGTGATCCGGCCGTGTCCTGCCCCCAGATCTTCACCGCTTCGGGGATCATCGCCAGCGCGTTGATGATCTGCGAATTCCGCGCCATGGAATCCAGATGCATATTGGCCTTGCTCTGATAGACATTGGCCTCGCCGAACGGGGCAGCGGTCGCGCGCTGGTTGATGAAGGCGACGATCATGAGCAGGAAGGCCGACAGCACCACGATGCTGCCGAGATGCGGGTGAACCAGAAAAACGGCGAGAACGAAGATCGGCGTAAACGGGATGTCGAGGAACGACAGAAGCGTGCCCGAAACCAGGAAGGAGCGCAGCTGTTGCAGGTCGCCCAGCGTCTGGTATTCGCGCCCCGTGCCATGCAGCGAAGCGCGCGCTGCCGCACTCAGAATGGGCGCGCCCAGCTGTGCCGCTACCTCAACGGCCGTGCGCATCAGGATGAAGCGCCGGATCGCGTCGAAAATCGCCTGCAGCAACACCGCCCCGATGATCACAATGGTCAGCATGATGAGCGTATCGGTGGAGCGGCTGGTCAGAACGCGGTCCGAAATCTGGAAGAGATAGACAGGGATCGCGAGCACCAGAATGTTGCTGGCATTGGTGAAAAGCAGAACCATCAGCAGGTTCTTGCGCACTGCGCCCAGCCCTGCGGACAGGCTCTTTGAGAAGTCGACCGGCCCCAGACGGCGATGGAATTTTTCCTTCGTGTCGCCGGACTGTTTGATCTGAGGCGCTTCCTCAGCCGACCGTTGCCTTTGCTCGGCAGGAGCTGTTTTCGCCGCGCTCTTCCTGTCTTCCCGGGGCTTGTTCTGCGGCGCTGCCGCTTCCCGCTGGGCAGTCTTTGCCTGCGGTGTTTCGGAAGCTTTGGGGGCGGCATTATCCGTTGCCCGGTCCTGCTGCGCCTCCCGTTTGGCTGCTTCCTGTGCCATCCGCGCCGCGCGCGCATCGACTTCCCTGAAAATCCGGGAAATCTCCTGATCCACCGAGAGCGTCTGTGGTTTGCTGCGCGGTTCTGCGCGTTGTTCTCTCGGCCGCGCTTCTTCGATCACCCAGGATGATGCATCCTTCGCGTGGGCAGGTTGCTTTGTCGGTTTGTCCAGCATGCGTTTCCCCCCGGTATCCGCTAACCCAGCATGGTCTGCATGACGTCTGCCGAACCCGCATCCGGTGTTGCCGCATCCGGTGCGGAGTGCCCGCCATCCTGTTCGGGAGCCATCAGGTCATCGCTGAGAAATGCCACCGCCTCGTTCACCAGCGCATCGCCGCTTTGCGTGTAGAGACCGGTATCGTCTGAAATGAGCTCGGCCTGGATCAGCAATTCGTCCGAATAGACGTTGCCGCCCGCATAGGTCGTCGCATTGACGCCGCCATCGGTGATCGCAGCCTGGTTGACCAGCGCATTCCCTCCGGTCGACACACTCCAGTCGCCATCGGCGTTGGCTTCTGCGCCCGCCTTTGCAAGCGCCACCTGATCGGCATCGCCCAAAACGTTGGTCTGGCTGATATATTGCAGGTCCACCACGTCGCCTGAAATGTAGAGAACCTTGAGGTTCGTCATTCCCGAAAAGTCATCGCTGGCGAGCAGGGCGCCCGGAGCTGCGCCCGGGCCTGCCTCCAGCTGGTTTGCCGCCTCCAGATAGGACGGCGGCAGCGCCTCGAACGACATGGTGCCGTATTGGGTGATCGAGGCCTCGTTCCAGAGCAGGTTCCCGCTGGTGGAAAGCGAGGCCGCGCCGCTGGTTTCGAAACCTTGGAGCGTTCCCACCAGATCATCATCCAGCAGGATGTTCGTCTGGCTGATGATGTTGGCGTTGTAGATGTTCCCGCCGATGATGATCAGGTCGTAATAGATGCCCAGTTCGGCCAGCGAGGCGACGTTGACGGTCAGATTCCCGCCCAGTTCAATCACGGTGCCGCCGCCGGTTGCCGACATCACCGTGATGTCGTTGTCTTCGACGAAGCTGACCTGCTTGACCCAGTTTGCAAGAACAAGGTCGCCATCGATCCGCGACACCAGCCAGTGGGAAGGGAAGTCGGGTTCGCCCTCGCCATTGCCGGCCGTTTCAGGGCGCGGATTGTCGATGGTCTGCATCGTCGCGATGTTGAAGGCTTTTGTCGGCTGCGCCGTGAGCGATTGCCAGCCTTCGAGCGCGCCGCCAACGGCGTCGCTGTCGCTCCAGACATTCAACTGGCTGATGGTGTTGAAATGAACATAGTCGCCGGCAACGGCCAGAACTGGCGCGCCATACCAGTCGTTCACGAGGATGGCTTCGTTGACCAGAAGATTGCCGCCGGCTTCAACCTCGATCTTCGCATGGAGCGAGAAGTCGGTTTCTGCATCGTCATCTTCGCTGGCATTCGCCTTCAGGCCATCAGGCAGGTGGTCTTCAAGAAGCGGCGTTTCCTCAACGGCCTCGCCATTCACATACTGCCCCTCGAGAGCCACGCTGCGGGCGATGAATATGTCTGCGCCATCGGGCAAATCATCTGCAAAGGCGTCCGCCAGATGCGGCGCGTGCATGATGAAATCGCCGATCTCTTCCGCCGAGCCGGGTTCGTCCAGATGGCTGAAGGGCTGGAATTCGGATGCAGCGCCTATCAGTGCTGCAAGGGCTGCGCCGGGATCGCCGACCTGGCTCATGACCAGACCATGATCACCGATGCTGAGATAATCGTTGTCTTCGAGCCGCGCTTCCTGCTTCACATACCATGCGAGAGAGCCAAGCGGCTGGTATTCGGGAAAGGCGGGAGCTTCGGCACCGGTTCTGATGGCGATCGCGTCAGTAGACGGGCCCGCGCCGCCAAAGCCACCGCTCTGGGCGTCGAGCGCCATCGGATTGTGCGCGACCGCTGAAACCACCTTCTCCCTGAACTGATCTGTCGGAGGCGGCGTGTATTCCACCCGCGGGCTGTAGTCCTTCAAAAGGTAGGGGCTGATGATGTTGATGTTTATGTTGAGGAGTTCGTCCTGCTCCGGCGCTCGCTCTTCAAGCGGATCGAACTCCACATAATCCATCCGCATGCGCACCTCTTCGACCGTCTGCGAGAACAGTCCTATGAAGTGGGCGATTGCTTCCGTGGTGGAGTCCAGATGCATGGAGCATTACCTTGCTGCGGGTTTGGCGAGTAACCTCGTGTTCTGCCATCGCCGGTCGACAGCCCCGAAAAAGGATCGGAGGTTTGCGGGTGTCAGGCGAAGGGTGAAAGGCGCAAACCTCCGGTTCCGGCGCCCAGGGGGACAGGGCGCCGGAATTCTCGTTTGCCGTCAGGCGTCGTCTTCGCCGACAACCGTGCTGTTGAGATCGCCGCCGACCACTGTCGTGTCCACGGAGTTTCCAAGCACGTTGGCGCCCATGACGATCTGTTGATTGAAGGCGCTCGTATCCACGATGGCATCGGCAGATGCCTCGGAGATTCCGGTCACATAGCCGTCATCTCCATTGTTGGAGCCCCACATGCCGCCAGCGCCGCCTGCGCCGCCAGCACCTGTGGTTGCGATGCCGCCCATGCCGCCGGCGCCGCCGTTGCCGCCTGAGACCGGTCCGGCCCATGCATCACCGGCGTTTCCGCCGACTGCAGAAGCCCAACCGCCTGCGCCGTCGCCTCCATCACCTCCATTGCCGCCACGGGCAGCGCCGAGGCCCATACCCATGCCCTGACCTGCGCCGAAACCAAGGCCGCCGCCGCCGTCGGCTGCGCCACCGGTGCCACCCATGCCACCCATGCCGCCCATGCCGCCGTCGCCGCCGGTTCCGGTTCCGCCATTGCCGCCGGAGCCTTCAGCCCCTGCCGCACCTGTTCCGGTGCCGCCCATGCCGCCAGCGCCTGCTGCGCCGCCATCGCCACCAGGGGCTGCTGCGGCTGCTGCGGCTGCATCTGCTGCTGCGTCTGCAAAGCCCAGAGCCGCTGCTGCGTCTGCTGCCGCCGCTGCGGAGGCCGCTGCTGCGCCATCGCCGCCATCGCCGGCTTCTCCGCCGGTGCCGCCTTCGCCACCGGTGCCTTCACCGCCGTCGCCGCCGGTGCCTTCACCGCCGTCACCGCCGGTTGCCGTGCCGCCAAGGCCGCCCATGCCGCCAGCACCGCCAGCGCCACCGGCACCACCGGAGCCGCCTTCACCGCCGAGACCGACGCCGACGCCCAGACCACCGAGGCCAAGGCCCGTACCGGTCGCCGTGCCGCCGGAACCGCCGGCTGCGCCATTGCCGTTGCCGCCATAGGCCTTGGCGTCATCGGTCGCGCCGCCATTGGCGTTGCCGCCATCGGCCCAGCCATGAGCGCCAGCACCGCCGTCAGCGTCTGCATCGCCGCCGCCTTCGCCACCGTCGCCGCCGGCCACGATGCCTTCTTCGGCATAGGCGTCACCGCCCGATGCGTCGCCGTTCTGGTTGAAGTCGGCATTGTTGGAGACGGTCGGGTTCTCAAGCGTGTCATTGTCGACGAGATCGTTCACCTGACCGATCACGAAGGCATTGTCATTGCCGCCGCCATTGAGCGAGTCGTTCAGGATGTCCTCGAACGTCATGTCGTCGCCCGGATCGTAGGAAATCTCGCCATCGCGATTGATGAACAGCTGGTCGACCGAACCGCCGTCATAGACATCCACATCTGCAAAGTCGTCATCACTCGGGATGAACCCGTCGAGGCCGACATTCACGGACGTGTTGACGGATGTGGCCACGGCAGTCGCCACATCGGTGTTGTTCGTGGCGTTGTTGGTGGCCGAGTTCTGCGCCGCATTGCTCGCGGCGTTGGCCGCCTCGTTGGCGGCTTCATTGCCAGCGGCATTTTCTGCCTGATTGCTCGCACCGTTCTGCGCGGCGTTGCCAGCGGTGTTGTTGGCGGCGTTCGTGCCGGTATTGTTGCTGGTGTTGTTCGCATCATTGTCGGCGTTGTTGTCGGCATCATTGCCGGCCGTGTTTTCCGCCGTGTTCAGGGCAGTCTGTTCCTGGCCCTGATGCTGCCATTCACCCTGATGTTGATGCTGGTCCTGATCCTGGTCTTGATCCTGCGACTGGCTGTTCCCAGGCCAACCAGGAAAGAAAACGCCGAAACCGTTTTGTTTGGGCATGATCGTGTCCTCATCCTCAAAATGAGAACCGTGTGGACACGATCACTGTTCATCTCTCAGGTGATATTGTGCTCACACGGTTCTGCTGTTTTGCGGCCATCCGGCCGCCTTTGAAGTGCGGAAACACGTTCGGATGTCGAACGAGATGCACTCCTCCCTCATTCGGACGACCCTGTGTGTCTGAAGCGAATCCCCACCGCCCGCGTCTTTGATGCGACCCGAGATCAGTTCTCGCGGCAGACCTTTCGGAGTTATCCGACGGGAGGGATTGTCGTGCGTGAACCGGCGACTAAAAACCCGCAAATTCGGTGGAGCAGGGCCGTTTAAGGCCTCACCATAGGTTCAGCCCCCACCTAAAAATGATTAGAGGCGGGGTAGTAATCTTTGGGGGAAACGCGTCGATTGTGATGCTGAGACGCTGCTTCTGGCGCCGACGCGGCGCGCAAGACCGGGCGGCGATTCGCGGCGGTTCTAGAAGCGGAACGTCCAGTAGAGGCAGGCGAGGGTGGCGATCGTGAAGCCGATGAATGCCAGCGTCCGCAGAAGGACGTTGCGGCGCAGCGTATCGAGCGACAGATGCGCGACGATGATGCCGGCGGCGAAGATGAACTGCCAGTCAATCAGCGTCCACAGCGCTGAATTATTGCCGAAGGCGAAGCGCGCGACCTGTACGCCCACAATGGTTGCCAGAAGCACCAGCGCCGTTGAGTAGACCGGTGTTGTGCCATTGGCGTGAACCACGGCTGCTGCGCGGATGGGGAGGATTGTCACGAGCATGGCTGCGAACGCGTAAAGCGCTGCCAGCGGGATGAAGCTGGCGGCATTGGCCAGACCGTCGAGGCGCTCGATGCCGAGCGTGCCGAAACCGTATCCCTTGATCCGCAGCGCGAAGCTGAGCGCGACAAGAAGGCCCGTCAGTACGGCGACAAGCAAAAAGGCGGATGCGGTGCGGTTCATGATGTCCTCTTCGGGAATCGGATCGTTCCGTTCCCGAATAGGACGATATTCTGAAGCAGGAAAGCCCGGATGTGGCGCAATCTGCGGCACGTGCGCCTGTCTCAGTGAATGTTTCAGGAATTCGCGGCGTGCCTGCGCTCTTCTCTGCTGCGCCGCCGTTTCTCCACTTCGTTGAGAACATAGCAGGCGTCCTCGGCCTCGGACTGGGTGATGCCGGCAACGATGGTCATGCCGATCACCGCCGGCTCGTTGGTTAAGTTGTCCCAGACGGTCCAGAGGTTTGAAGGGTCGAGGATGGTCTCGTAGCGGTCTTTCAAGTCCCGTCTCCTTCATCGGGTTAAGTCACAATGCTCACCGGCAGAGGCATCGTTGATTCTGATGAAAGAGAGATGAGTAAAAACAATAGGATAATAGTAAAATTTTAAATAGCTGAACGACCTTGGTTCGTTTTCGAAACATCCCGGACCGCCATGGTGCGGTCCGGGACGCCTGTAGCGCGGACCAGCGCCGCCAGTGATGGCGACGCCGGCCCCATGGCTTAGATCGAGGCCCCGTCAAGGTTCCTGAGCAGGATGTCCCGGTCGGCGACGGAACTGACGCGCACGGTCAGCGACGTGCTTTTCGAGGGCACCTGCGGGGGCAGGGAAACGGCGACGCCAGGCGCGTTCTTCTCGAGCCAGCTCTTGAACCGCGAGAGCTTGTTGGGGCCTTCGATGGGAAAGGTGAAACTGTATTTGAAGCTCACTTTGCATTCCTTCAATTCGCAAAGGATCGCAGACGCGCGCAGCGGGGCTGCGGCATCGTGCTGTGTCCAGATCGTGTTTTGGGTGGAATAATCCTGACGCCGCTCTTGCCTTCGCAGGTAGTGGCGTCAGGCAACTAGCCGGGTTTGCGGCTGCCCTTTAGAAAACGCGGTCTATGACGGTCGTGGGTGAGCATGACTGACATGTCGGACACTGGCGCCCGGAAGTCAAACCCGTGCGCCTTTTTGCCTCAAGCTGGACGGATTACCCTTGGCCGGACGCAGAAAGTGCGGACGTGCCGCTTTCGTCTCCGGCGACCACGACGCAGTCGCGGCCATTCTGCTTTGCCGCATAGAGGGCGGCGTCTGCAGCATTGATCAGATATTCGTAGTCCGGATGGCCCTCATAGGCGGCAACGCCGATGGAAGCCGTGACCTTGATGCTTTCGGTTTCGGCCACGGATATGGGCGTTTTCGTCAGTTCCGTGCGGATGCGCTCCGCCAGAGCCTGGGCCTGGCTCTCCGCCGTCTCGACCAGTACGATCAGAAACTCTTCGCCGCCATAGCGAAAGACGAAGTCGGTCGCACGGACATTGTTGAGGATCGTTTCCGCCGTCTGGCTCAGAACCGCGTCACCGGCCGGATGACCGAAGCGATCATTGACGGTCTTGAAGTGGTCCAGGTCGACCATGAGCACGCTCAGTGGCGTGCCTGCCTTCTTCGACAGGCTGATTTCGCGCCCGAGAACCGTTGGCAGGAAGCGCCGGTTCAGCGTCTGCGTCAGCGGATCGCGCCCGTTCTCAACGCCGGCTGCGAGCTTGAACAGGTCGTTGAGCAGAAACTTGATTTCGTCGATGCGCCGCTGAAACATCACCAGTGATGCCGGCTGACTGCTCGAAATGTTCGGCAGGATCTCGGTATCCACTTCGCGGATGAGATGCTGGATCTTATCGAGCAGTGGCGATCCCTGAAACAGCACTGCCGCACGGTGGCGGATCCAGAGGCCGAATGGCGAGGCCGCAAAACTGTTGTGAGACGGCTCGCTCTCATTGCCGAGCATGGATAAGAGCACAGAATGGCTCCATTCCATGAGCGCGGCGCGCTGGGTTTCGCGTTCCAGGTTGATGTCCTGACCGAGCGAGAAGATGCGAAAGGCCTCTTCCGTCTTGGTTCGCCGGTTCGCGCCCGACATGTAGGCCGTGCTCATGAGCCTGATTGCGTAATCCACGACCTCGTTGAACAGGATGATCGCATGGAAGGCGGACGGGCTGTGATTGCCGGCGGTGGCAATCTTGTCTGCGACCTTCGTTTTGATGAGGGTCGTGCCCTCCATAACGAGATTGTTGGGGATGTTCAGGCGGGCGTGCACTTCGCCGATCTCGATCTGCCGGCGCTCAAAAGCCTCAATGTCGGCCAGCGGATCGAATTCCACCAGTGCGAGAAGCCATTTGCGCAGCGAGTGGCGCAGCCTGTCCTGCACGACATTGTGGCTGAGAAACTGGGCGCTCTGGGTGTCGCCAAGGAAGACTTCGTAGAAGGCGGCCACCAGCGCGTCGGCCTCCTGATGAACGATACGAACAATCGTGCTGCGAGCCGCCTCGCGTTCGTCTTCACTGGAGGAAAGCCATCCCAGCACTCCGGCCCGACCGTTCATCGCTCAAACCCCCGTCGAATCTTTCGTCGGCTCCCCTTTACGTTGCACCCTGAAGGAATCAAGCGATGATGGGGAGGTGGGACAATCTTGCCCACGTACAGGCCCAATTCCCGTGTTGCCCGACATGCGCATGCAGGTGCTCTGGCAGGACGGTGCGTAAGGTGGCCGCGAGGGGCGCGGAGCCGCTGCTAGTCGGTCCCAGAAGGCCATTCACTCAAGCAGCTGTCTTCTTGTCCGAAAACGCTACGAACCAGATTTTTGAAGACCAACAAGCTCACCAAGCTCGATGACCTGTTGCAAAAACATCTCCAGATCCCCGGTCGTCGTCCTGTGATTGCAGATCGCCACACGCAGACAATGCTTGCCGGAGACTGTCGTGTCCGAAATGGCAGCGATGCCTGCTTCCTGCAGGCGCAGCATGATCTCGACGTTCAGATCTCGCAGCGCGGCCTCCGTCATCCCGCCCGGATCGTAGCGGAAGCAGACGATATTAACGGTCGGCGCCACAATGAGGTCGAGCTTCGCGGCCTCTTCTATGCGTCGCGCCAGATATGCCGCCTGCGCGATGTTTTGATCGATAAGACGGCCAAACTTCTCACTGCCGTGCTCCTTCAGTGTCAGCCAGACCTTCAGGGCGCGGAAGCCGCGGGAGGTTTGTAAATTATAGTCGTGCAGGAACTCACTGGCCGCGATGCCGCGTGTTTTCTCCTCGAGATATTCCGGGTGCAACGCGAAGGTGCCGCGATGGACCGATGCATCCCGGATGATCGCGCAGCCGGCTTCGAAGGGCACATGCAGCCATTTGTGGGGATCGAGAGCAAGTGAATCTGCTTCTCCGATCCCGTCCACGAGCCCATGGTTTTGCGGAGCAATCGCGATGAGCGCGCCGATACACCCGTCAACATGCAGCCAAAGACCCTCGCGCGTGCAAAGTGTCCTGAGGCCGTTTACGTCGTCTATCGCCCCCGTATTGACCGTGCCGGCGGTGGCGATGACGCAGGCCGGGAGAAAGCCTGCCGCGCGGTCCCGGGCGATACAGTCCGCCAGCGCGTCCAGATTGATCCGGTAGTCGGGACCGGTTGGCACCCGGCACAGGGCGTTGTTGCCGAGACCAAGCAGTTCGACGGCTTTCTGGTGACAGCTATGGACTTGGTCTGAGGCATAGAACCTCAGCGGTTTTTCAAGTTGGGCAACGCCGTTCGCCCGGACATCGCCGCCCGCCATGGCGTTTCTGGCAGCGGTCAGGCCGATGATGTTGGCCATTGACCCGCCACTCACCAGCGTGCCGCTCGCATCGGCGGGGAAGCCCATCAGTGTCTTGAGCCATCCCACCACCTGCCGATCCATCAGGGCCGCCGCGTTGTTGCCACCCCCGAGGTTCGAACCGTCGACCGCAGCGAGGAATTCGGCAAGCGCACCGGTCAGGCTGCCCGAACCCATGAACCACATCCAGAATCGGGGGTGGATGTTGCCCATCGGGTAGGGCATCAGGATTTCCTGCAGCTCCTGATAGAGTTCTGCCGCAGGAGCGGGGTCTTTCGGGAGAGGGGAGGCAAAGGCTTCTCGAACGGCAGGGGGCATTTCCTGCCAGAGCGGGCGGTCACGCACGTTCCTGATATGCGCCACTGCGTCGTCTATCATCTGGTGGCCCAGCTGACGCAGCGCCTCCCAGTCGTTCGGATCCAGAGTTTCTTCGCGGATTTGGCTATTGGCTTGGTCCATTGTGAACACTCCTCGTCGAAGTCACTGACCGTTTTCCGTACCCAACGTCAGGCAGGAGCTTACCACGGTTTTCGGTATGCGTGACTTGCAAGATCCCGGCGTTTGCGGGCTGGGCACGAACGCAGTCGCTGAGTGAACGGATCTTCGGAATCGGGAGCGTGTCGGCTTCAAGGAGCCTGGCAGGGAGAATGCGTTCCACGAGCAGGGAAGTCGTGTTTCGCTCTCATGCTTTGCTATGCTGAAACGTGATGTTTGTCGTGCATTCGCTTCAATGCAATTCCATCAACAAAACCAAGACATCGTCTGGAGTGTTGATGGTGGGCGCGGCAGGGATTGAACCTGCGACCCCACCCGTGTGAAGGGTGTGCTCTCCCGCTGAGCTACGCGCCCGTTGACGAAAGCTTCGTCAAGCGAGCCGGGATATAAGGGGCGGGGTGGCCGGGTGTCAAGCGGGCTTTCGAAACTGATTTCAGGATGCCGTGGCGGCGATCAGGCTCTCGGCCATCTCGACAGTCAGTTCGTCGAACCCCGAGATGACGCGGGACGGTTCGAATGCGCTGACATGGCGGTCCGTATAGCCGAAGTCGACTGCAATGACGGGAATGCCGGCCGCCTTGGCAGTGTCGATGTCGGTGCGCGAATCGCCCACCATCACGGCACGCTCCGGGTCGGCCCCGGCCATGGCGATGGTGCGCAGAAGGTGGCCCGGATCGGGCTTGCGCATCGGAAACGTGTCGCCGCCGCAGATTGCCTTGAAATGACCGATCACGCCCAGCGCCTCGAGAAGCGAGAGCGACATGCCTTCAAGCTTGTTGGTGCAAACGGCGGTCGTGTATCCCGCAGCCTGAAAGCGTTCGATGGCTTCGATCGCGCCGGGGAACGGTTTTGAGCGGCCGGGAACATTGGCCGTATAGTGGTCGAGGAAGATGGCCTGCAGCGCGTCGAGCTGGCCTTCCGCAAGATGCCGCTGGCGCAGCGCGAAGGCGCGTTCAATCATCACGCGGCTGCCAAAACCGACAATGCGGTTGATGTCTTCGCTTTTCACCGGTTCCATGTCGACGGTTGCAAGGCAGTGGTTGAGGCTGTCGAGCAGGTCGGGTGCCGTATCCACGAGCGTGCCGTCGAGGTCGAAAACGATGATTGGCGCTGACATGTTGTCCCCTTCTTGAATAATCTTGGGATAGCGCGCAGTGCAGGTCTAGGCAAGGTATGCCGCTTATGTGCCTTGCATTGCGGGGAGCGGTAAAACGGGTTAGGAACCGCTCAGAACGGACCGGGGGCTAAATTGTCGGCTGATATGCGTGAATTGAAGATCGAGGCGGCGCGTGCCGCATTGGGCCAGGTGCAGGATGGAATGCGGTTGGGAATCGGCACCGGATCGACTGCCGAGGAATTCGTGCGCGTTCTGGCCGAGCGGGTCGCTGGCGGGCTTTCCGTCATCGGTGTGCCGACGTCGGAACGCACGGCTGCGCTCTGTAAAGAACTCGGTGTGCCGCTGACCACGCTGGACGAAACGCCTGAACTCGACCTCACCATCGACGGCGCCGACGAGATCGGCCCGGAACTCGGCCTCATCAAGGGCGGTGGCGGCGCGCTCCTGCGCGAAAAGATCGTGGCTGCTGCCTCGCAGCGCATGATCGTCATCGCCGACAAGACCAAGATGGTCGAATCGCTCGGTCGCTTCCCGCTGCCCATCGAGGTCAACGCGTTTGGTCTGCGCGCCACCGTGGTGGCCATTGAAAAGGTTGCGAAAGAGCTTGGGCTTGAAGGACCGCTTGCGGTTCGTGAGCGCGATGGCAAACCCTTTGTGACCGATGGTGGACATCTCATCGTCGATGCATCTTTTGGCCGCATTCCCGATCCAAGAGCATTGGCAATCGCCTTGAACGCCATACCCGGCGTTGTTGAACATGGCCTGTTTCTCGACCTTGCCGACACCGCCTTCGTGGCGGGAGACGGTCAGGTGCGAACCGTCGGGGCCGCATGAACAAGAATGGAGTGAGAAACACATGAACCTGGCAACCCGCATGCGCCTTGCCGCTGCCTCTGCAGCCGTGGCGATGACGTTCGCATTCGCTCCTGCCAACGCGCAGGACATTTCCGCTTCGCATCTTGCTGCGGCGCGTTCCGCAATCGATGCGATTCACGCGACCGACGATTTCGATGGCGTGCTGCCGCAGGCCGCCGCCGCGCTGAAGTCCGAGCTGATCCGCAAGAACCCGGATCTGGTGGCGCTCATCAACGCCACGGTGGACGAGAAAGCCATCGAGCTTGCAACCCGCCGTGTGGATCTCGAGCGTGAGGCCGCTCAGGCCTATGCCCGCGTGTTCACCGAGCAGGAGCTGACCGAGATCGCGAATTTTTACGATTCGCCCACCGGTCGTAAGCTGATTGAGGACGGTCCCATCGTGACCCGCGAAGTGCTCAAGGCCGGCGAGATCTGGCGTCGCGGCATTGCCCGCGATCTGGCGCAGACGGTCGGCGAGCAGATCCAGGCCGCCGCCCAGGCGACCGGTGGCGGAGCTGCTGCCGGCGAGGGCGAAGCCGCCCCGGCCCAGTAAGCTTTCGATCACGAAACAGTTAGAGCCCGGTCGTCGCACCGGGCTTTTATTCTTGTGCGGCGGTTTCTACCTCTGGATCGCTGCGCGTCCATCCGGACGCACAACGGACGATCTGGACGATCGATGGGGCATCGGAACAACCCGAAAACCGGATGCCACTTTTCGGTCCGATGCTCTGGATCACCGTAAGGTTCGGGCGCCACGCGTTGGCGCCGCATGTTTGCGATAGGGGCGCAATTCGCTTTCGAGACGCGCTCCGCAAGGCCCTGGGGGGCGAGGATCAGAAGATGAGCGAATTCGATTACGATCTCTTTGTCATTGGTGGCGGATCGGGCGGCGTGCGTGCTGCGCGTCTGGCGGCGGGGCTTGGAAAGCGCGTCGCCGTGGCCGAGGAGTACCGTTTCGGCGGCACCTGCGTCATTCGTGGCTGCGTCCCGAAAAAGCTCTATGTCTATGCCTCGCAGTTTCCCGAGCATTTCGAGGATGCCGCCGGTTATGGCTGGACGGTGCCGGAAGCCACTTTCGACTGGAAGACGCTGGTCGCCAACAAGGAACGCGAAATCACGCGGCTTGAAGGGCTTTACCGCAAGGGGCTGGAAAATGCCGGGGCCGAGATCATCGAAGCCCGCGCCGCGCTGGTTGATCGCCATACGCTCGACGTAGGGGGCAGGCGCGTGACGGCTGACAAGATCATCATCGCTGTCGGTGGTCGTCCCAACCCGCATCTGGCGCTTCCCGGCCACGAACATTGCATCTTCTCGAATGAAGCCTTCGATCTGGCGGAACTGCCCAGGGCCATCGTCATCGAGGGCGGCGGCTATATCGCCGTCGAGTTCGCCAACATCTTCCATGGCCTGGGCGTCGACACAACGCTCGTTTACCGGGGCAAGGAAATCCTGTCGCGTTTCGATCAGGATCTGCGCCGCGAACTTCACGCCACGATGGAAGCGAAGGGCATCAAGATCCTGTGCCATGACGTGCTGACCGAGGTCGAAAAGCGCGGCGAGGGCGATCTTCTGGTGCATCTGAAATCGGGCAAGGCAATCGAGGCAAGCCAGGTCATGCTGGCCATTGGCCGTCTGCCCAACACGGAAGGTCTCGGGCTTGAGGCTGCCGGTGTGGAGACGGGCAAGGGCGGCGAGATCCCGGTCGACAATTACTCGCGCACCAATGTCGACAACATCTGGGCGCTGGGCGACGTCACCAACCGCGTGCAGCTCACCCCGGTCGCGATCCAAGAGGCCATGTGCTTCATCGAGACCGAGTACCGGAACAACCCGACCGAGGTCGATCATGACATGATCGCCACGGCCGTGTTTTCGCAGCCCGAGATCGGCACTGTGGGCCTCTCCGAAGATGAGGCCGCGAAGCGTTTCGACAGGCTCGAGATCTATCGCGCCAGCTTCCGCCCCATGCGTCACACCCTGTCTGGCCGTCAGGAAAAGATGCTCATGAAGCTCGTTGTCGATGGCGACAGCCGCCGCGTGATCGGTGCTCATGTGATGGGTCCGGATGCCGGCGAGATGGCGCAGCTTCTGGGCATCGCCTTGAAGGCGCGCCTGTCGAAGGACGATTTCGACCGCACCATGGCCGTGCATCCCTCCGCCGCCGAGGAGCTTGTGACCATGTACGCGCCGACCTATCGCGTCGAGAAGGGCGAGCGGGTCGGCTGACATGGACAGGCGTGCGGGTGAAGGCGCTCTGGTCGCCTATTTCGGTTATGGGTCGCTCGTCAATCGCGACACCCACCGCACCGAGATCGTCGACGCGCTGCCTGCGCGCCTGAAAGGCTGGCGACGCCACTGGGTGCGTCGTGACGAAGAAAGCAGCCGCGCGCTTCTGAGCGTGCGGCGCGATCCGGCATCCGTCATCGACGGGCTCCTGGTTATTGACCGGGCGGAAAACCTGCCGGCGGTCGATCTGCGCGAAGAGCGCTATCAGCGCGTGTCGCTTGCGCCAGCAGACCTTGAGCTTTCGGCGGACTTGCCCGCCGATTGCCCGCTTCACGTCTATGAAGCGAACCTGGTTCATGCGCCCGTTCGGCTTGAAATCATCCAATCCTATCTCGACGCCGTGCTTCAGGGATTCCTGCGCGAATATGGCCGTTCCGGCGTCGAGCGCTTCGTCTCCGAGACCGAAGGGTTTGACGCGGAAATTCTTGCTGATCGCAAGACGCCAACCTACCCGCGTGCGGTGGTGCTCAGCGATGAAGAAAAGAGCCTGTTCGATGCAATTTTAATGCAAAAAATCGAATGAAATGCATTTTTCGTGCGCCGGTGTTTCCTGTCCGCCACAATTGCGGGCTAGTATCGGGCGCATCCTTTGGTTAAGGAGATGGCCTTCCAGTATCCGTCTTGGAGTTTTGAGCGGATAGAGGGCATGATCCTATAGCAACTGTCGAGTAAGCAAGATGACGAAGTGGTCGCCGAATTCGTGGAGAAACAAGCCTATCCTGCAGGTTCCGGCTTATCCGGACGCCGCCGCCCTGGCCGAGGTCGAGGCACGCATGGCCACGTATCCGCCGCTCGTTTTTGCAGGTGAGGCGCGCAAGCTCAAGAAACAGCTCGCTGCCGTGGCCGAGGGCAACGGTTTTCTGCTGCAGGGCGGCGATTGCGCCGAGAGCTTTGCCGAGCATGGCGCGGACAATATCCGCGACTTCTTCCGCGCATTCCTGCAGATGGCCGTCGTCTTAACCTATGCTGGCTCGCAGCCCGTGGTGAAGGTTGGCCGCATTGCCGGTCAGTTCGCCAAGCCGCGCTCCTCCGACAACGAGACCAAGGGTGATGTGGTTCTGCCGAGCTACCGCGGCGACATCATCAATGGCATTGAGTTCGAGGAGAGCTCGCGCATTCCCGATCCGGCGCGCCAGGAAATGGTCTATCGCCAGTCGGCAGCGACCCTGAATCTGCTGCGCGCTTTCGCGCAGGGCGGTTTCGCCAATCTGGACAACGTTCACAAGTGGATGCTGGGCTTCCTGTCCGACAGCCCGCAGGCTGAGCGTTATCAGGAACTGGCCAACCGCATTTCCGAGACGGTCGATTTCATGCGCGCCATCGGCATCACCGGTGAAAGCACGCATGCGCTGCGCGAGACGGATTTCTACACCAGCCATGAGGGCTTGCTTCTCGGTTACGAAGAGGCGCTCACGCGCGTCGATTCCACCTCCGGCGACTGGTACGCCACGTCCGGCCACATGATCTGGATCGGCGACCGTACCCGCCAGCCCGACCATGCGCATGTGGAATACTGCCGTGGCATCAAGAACCCGCTCGGCCTCAAATGCGGTCCTTCGCTTTCGCCGGATGGTCTGCTTGAACTGATCGACATTCTGAACCCGGAAAACGAGCCGGGCCGTCTCACCCTGATCGCCCGCTTTGGTGCGGACAAGGTGGGCGACTACCTGCCCAAGCTCATCCGCGCGGTGGAGAAGGAAGGGCGCAAGGTCGTCTGGTCCTGCGATCCGATGCACGGCAACACCGTCACTGCTGCCGGCTACAAGACGCGTCCCTTCGACCGCATTCTCAAGGAGGTTCAGACCTTCTTCGAGGTGCACCGCGCCGAAGGCTCGCATCCGGGCGGTCTGCATGTGGAGATGACCGGCAAGAACGTCACCGAGTGCACGGGCGGCGCGCGCGCCATCCGCGACGAGGAGTTGCAGGATCGCTACCACACCCATTGCGACCCGCGTCTCAACGCCGATCAGGCGCTCGAACTGTCTTTCCTGGTGGCTGAACTCCTGAAAAAGGACCGTGAGGCTCTGCCGGCAGACAAGGTCGCCAACGCGTGAAGCTGGCCTGAACCCTGGGTTCAGGCTTTCGCGATGCCTGTTGCGGCGCGCGGCTGATATCATGGTTCCGAAACGGTTCGACTGGTTTCGGAGGGATGCCATGACTGAACGACATGACGGATCGTGCCTTTGTGGCGCGGTCCGTTTTCACACTGAGGGCGCGCTGCGTGGCGTCGTCTATTGCCATTGTTCGCAGTGCCGCAAGCAGACCGGGCTCTATTACGCCGCCACCGATGTGGATGTCTGTAACCTTGCCATTGAGGGTGAAGACAGTCTCACCTGGTATGCGGCATCCGGTTTTGCCAAGCGCGGTTTCTGCAAAACCTGCGGCTCTGCGCTTTTCTGGAAGCGGGACGGCGCAGACCGGGTTTCCATCCTTGCCGGCGCGTTCGATCTGCCATCCGGCCTTGCGGCGGAACGTCATATTTTCGTGGCCGGAAAAGGCGATTTCTATGCTATCGCCGACGGGTTGCCGCAGCATGCGCGCGGCAGTCCCGATATTATCGTTGCCGGGAGTGATGCACAGGAATGACCGAATTGCCCGAAACGCTGAGGCTGGATACGCGCCCCGGTCTGCCTGCCGATCTGCGCTATCTCGTGGAAAAATACCCGCGCGAGGTCTGGCCCACCCATCCCAATCTCGGCGAGATGGCGCAGTTCTGGCTGCAACGGCACGACATGTTTCGCGAACTTGGCGGCATGTTGAAGACCAGCATGGGCGATTACAGGGAAGGGCGTCTCGCGCCGCGTGAGTTCGCCGGCTGGTTTGCGCCCCGCCTTCGCTTCTTCCTGCAGCAGCTCAATGGCCACCACCAGATCGAGGATATGCATTACTTTCCGGTCTTCGCCGCTGCGGAGGCGCGGATGAAACACGGCTTCGATCTTCTGGACAGCGATCATCACGTCATCCATGACGCGCTGGAGCGCAATGCGCAGGCAGGAACCGCGTTCCTTCAGGCGCTTCAGGCCGATCAGGATCGCCAGCGTTTTGCCGCCGACGCCTATGCGCGCGAGAACGAGGCGCTGCTTGCCATGCTTCTGCGGCATCTGGACGATGAAGAGGATCTGATCATCCCGCTCATTCTAGACCGCAGTGAGGAGGGGCTTGGCGTCAGCCTCTGATCCCCGGCAGCGTGTTGCAAGCAGGGGATGCAAAGGCTAAACGCTTTGAAGTCCAAGCAGTTCTCGCCCATTGAACAGGAACGTCATGGCCCCCAAACCTGCCTCTCCCGATATTCTGCGCATCGCCACCGCCCAGCTCAATCCGGTTGTGGGCGATGTGGCTGGCAATTTGGCAAAGGCGCGTGAAGCACGCGCGGATGCTGCCCGTCATGGCGCCGATCTGGTCCTGTTCACCGAACTGTTTATCGCCGGCTACCCGCCGGAAGATCTGGTTTTGAAGCCTGCCTTCGTTGAAGCGTGCGAGCGCGCGGTGCGGGAACTCGCCGAAGAGACGAAGGACGGCGGCCCCGGTGTCATCATCGGCGTTCCGTTGAAGCGCAAGAGCGGTCTGCACAATGCGGTCATGGTGCTGGATGGTGGTGAGGTGATCGCCGAGCGTTACAAGCTGGACCTGCCCAATTACGGCGAATTTGACGAAAAGCGCGTCTTCCAGCCGGGGCCGGACATGCCGGGACCGGTCAATTTCCGCGGCATTCGCATCGGCATTCCTGTCTGCGAGGACATCTGGGGCAATCTCGATGTGTGCGAAACGCTGGCCGAATCCGGCGCGGAGATGCTTCTGGTGCCCAACGGCTCTCCCTATTATCGGGGTAAAGTCGAGGTGCGCCACCAGGTGGTCATCCGTCAAGTGATCGAGAGCGGCCTGCCGATCCTCTACGCCAACCAGCTTGGCGGTCAGGACGAGCTTGTCTTTGATGGCGCATCCTTCGCCATTCAGGCCGACAAGTCGCTGGCCTTCCAGATGAGCGAATTCGAGGAAGCCGTTTCCATCTCCACATGGAAGCGGGATGGCGAGGGGTGGCGCTGCGACGACGGCCCGCTTTCGAAGATCCCGGAGGCAGAAGAGGCCGATTATCGCGCCTGCATGCTGGGCCTGCGCGATTATGTGAACAAGAACGGCTTCAAGAATGTGGTGCTGGGCCTGTCCGGCGGCATCGATTCCGCGATCTGCGCGGCGCTTGCCGTTGATGCGCTGGGCGAGGAACGGGTGCGCTGCATCATGCTGCCCTACCGCTACACGTCCGAGGAATCGCTCAAGGATGCGCAGGATTGCGCCCGCGCGCTCGGCTGCCGTTATGACATCGTGCCGATCTCAGAGCCGGTCGAGGGCTTTTCGAGTGCGCTTGCCGCGCTCTTCGAGGGCACCAATGAAGGGGTGACGGAGGAGAACCTTCAGAGCCGTACCCGTGGCACCATCCTCATGGCCGTCTCCAACAAGTTCGGCTCCATGGTCGTCACCACTGGCAACAAGTCGGAAATGTCGGTCGGCTACGCGACGCTCTATGGCGACATGAATGGCGGGTTCAATCCCATCAAGGATGTCTACAAGATGCAGGTCTACGCCCTGTCGGCGTGGCGCAACACGACTGTGCCGCCCGGCGCGCTCGGTCCATCCGGCGAGGTCATCCCGCAGAACATCATCGACAAGGCGCCCTCGGCAGAGCTGCGCCCCGACCAGACGGATCAGGATTCCCTGCCGCCCTATCCGGTGCTCGACGATATTCTGGAATGTCTGGTGGAAGGCGAGATGAGCGTCGACGCCATCGTCGCGCGCGGCCATGACCGCGACACGGTGCATCGCATCGAGAATCTTCTCTACATCGCCGAGTACAAGCGCCGGCAGGCAGCGCCTGGCGTCAAAATCACGAAGAAGAATTTCGGGCGCGACCGCCGCTATCCGATCACGAACAGATTCAGGGACCGTTCGTAAGGCTCTGTTTCGAAATTGCTTTCTGAATTTTTATGCGGCTCGCACCAGACCGATGCGGGCCGCATTTCTATTCGCAGATTGAGTTCGGGATGAAGTGCAGAGTGCTGTTTCTACTGTCTTTTCCCGTTTCTATCGCTCTCTTTCGTTTTCCAGTTCCGCCCGCGTTGAGTAGACCCGGTCCACCAGCCCCCAGTCGCAGGCTTCCTGCGCGGTCATGAAGAAATCGCGGTCGAGCGTGCGCTCCACTTCGTCTTCCGTGCGCCCGCAATGATGCGCATAAAGCCCGATCAGCCGCCGCTTCAGTTTGAGGATATCCTCGGCATGGCGCTGTACGTCGGATGCCTGGCCGCGAAAGCCGCCGGAGGGCTGATGCAGAACGATGCTTGCATTGGCGAGTGCGGCGCGCCGGCCGGCTTCTCCGCCCATCAGGAGGAATGATCCCATCGAACCGGCGGTGCCCATGCACACGGTCGCCACCGGGCTCTTGATGAAGCGCATCGTGTCGTAGATCGCAAAGCCGCTCGACACCACGCCGCCCGGCGAGTTGATGTAGAATGAGATTTCCCGCTCCGGGTTCTCCGATTCCAGAAACAGAAGCTGCGCGCAGATCAGTGCAGCCGAGTCGTCGTTCACCTCGCCATTCAGAAAGATGATCCGCTCCCGCAGGAGCCTTGAAAAGATGTCGAAGGAGCGTTCGCCTTTCGGCGATTGCTCCACCACCATGGGGACGAGCGCCATCGTTTCGCGCATGCGCGATCTCCTTTGTTGTCGATGTCGGTTTGCGTGGGCGTCAGGCGGCGCGCGCCATCGGCACTCCATTGGCATTGGCGGCCATGCGCGGCAACGTGCTGGCGCTGTGCGTCAGACGAAAATGCGTGTGCCCGCCGGGGGCGGGGCTGATCTCGAAGGTGACCAGCGTATCCGGCGCGTCGGTGTTCCGGTCGCGCCAGGCATAGCGAACACGCGAGCAGGGCTCTTCGTCCACCATCTCATAGGCGGGCGATGTCTCGCCGTCGCCGGGTTCGCCGAGCCAGCTTGCCGCCAGTTCGGGAATGGTGAGGGCACGCCAGACCTTCTCCGGCGATGATTCCAGAACATACTCCAGAACGATGTTTTCGTTCGTCTTTTCGTCGTTCGCGTCGCTCACTGGTCCATCTCCCTGAGCAGCGTTTTGAGCCTGTCGACCCGTTCGGGCCAGAAGGCGCGATAGCGGGCGAGCCAGTCGACCACCGGGGCGAGCCCGTCGGGCCGGATGCGGTAGCGCATCTGCCGGCCGCTCTTTTCCTCTTCGATCAGGCCCGCGCTGCGCAGCACGGCCAGATGCTGCGAGATCGCCGGCTGTGACATGGCGAGCCCTTCGCGCAGCTCTGTCGCGTTGCGTTCGCCAGCACTCAGCCGTTCCAGCATGTGCCGGCGGGTCGGGTCGGCCAGCGCCTTGAAGATATCCGTTTCTGTCATGCGCAATAGATAAGTCGATTCTTATGTTTTACGCAAGGGGCTTCTGGCGCATTTCATGGGGCCATCGCGGCCATTGCGATATTTGTGCCTGCGTCTACGATGCACCCAAGCCGCTTTCGCGGTCTTCCCACGGCGCGCGCCGCCAAGCTCCAGAGTTCGTCGATGTCCTATCTCGTCTTTCTTCGCGAAAATGCGCGCTGGCTTGCGGGCGGCTTCCTGCTCACGCTGTTTTCTTCTTTCGGGCAGACCTTCTTCATCTCACTCTCGGCAGGCGATATCCGCGCTGAATATGATCTGTCCCACGGGGCGTTCGGCGCGCTCTACATGCTGGCGACGCTCGCCAGCGCGTTCACCCTGCCAAAGCTTGGCCAGATCGTTGACCGCCACTCGGCGCGAACGGTCACCTTCATCATCATCCCGCTTCTGGCGCTCGCCTGTGTATCGATGGCGCTGTCGCATTCCATCATCGTCCTGGTGGTCACCATCTACATGCTGCGCCTGTTCGGGCAGGGGATGATGACCCACAATTCGCTGACCGCCATGGGGCGCTGGTTTTCTGCCCAGCGCGGCCGTGCGGTCTCCGTCGCCACGCTCGGGCACAATGTGGGTGAGGCGATCCTGCCGCTCGCTTTCGTTGCTGTTGCAGCCGTCGTCGGCTGGCGCAACAGCTGGTTCATCGCCGCAGCCCTGCTGCTCGTTTTCGCACTACCGGTCATCACCGGCCTGATCGCTGTTGAGCGCGCCCCGCGCGACAGCGATCCGGTATCCCGCCGCAGCACCGTGCGTGACTGGACGCGCGGCGAGGTGGTGCGCGATCCGGTTTTCTATCTTCTGCTGCTCGGCGTCATGGCGCCGGGCTTCATCGGCACCACCATCTTCTTCCATCAGATCTATCTGGTGGATCTGCGTGGCTGGTCGCTGGAGGTGTTTGCATCTTCCTTCACCTTCATGGCGTCCATGACGGTCATTTTTGCGCTGATCTCGGGCCAGTTGATTGACCGTTTCTCCGCTGTCGCGCTTCTGCCCGGCTTCTTGATCCCGCTGGGGGCTGCCTGTCTCATTCTGGCAGGCAGTGAGGCCCAGTGGAGCGCCTTCGCTTTCATGGGGCTTATGGGTGTGTCCTACGGCTTCTCGTCCACCCTGTTCGGTGCGCTGTGGCCAGAAGTCTATGGCATCCGGCATCTGGGCTCCATTCGCGCGCTGACGGTCGCCATCATGGTCTTCGCCACGGCGATGGGGCCGGGCATTACCGGCTTCCTGATCGACCGTGGCGTGAGCTACCCGCTGCAGATCAGCGTGATGGGCGTCTATTGCCTTGCGGCATGCGTGGTTCTTTTCTTTGTCTCGCGCTCTCTGAGCGCGCGGCTGAAAGGGGCCTGAGGCCACGTTCTTCTTGCCAGCTGCGGCACTTTTGGCTACGCCCGCAGGCATGACAGTCACCGTTCGTTTCGCGCCGTCTCCGACCGGCCACATCCATATCGGCAACACCCGCACCGCGCTTTTCAACTGGCTCTATGCGAAGAAGCATGGCGGCCGTTTCATCCTGCGTTTCGACGACACGGATGTGGAGCGCTCGCGACAGGAATATGCCGAAGGCATTGCCCGCGATCTCACCTGGCTTGGCATCGAGCCGGATCAGACGGTCGCCCAGTCGGCGCGCTTTGATCGCTATGACGCCGCCGCTGAAAAGCTGAAGGCCGCAGGCCTTCTCTACCCCTGCTACGAGACTCCCGAAGAGCTGGAGCGCCGGCGCAAGATCCGCCTGTCGCGCCGTCTGCCGCCCGTCTATGGCCGCGAGGCGCTGAAACTTACCGATGAGGAGAAGGCTGCGCTTGAAGCCGAGGGCCGCAAGCCGCACTGGCGCTTCCTCCTGCCCAATTTCGAAGACGATCCCTTCGTGACCAGCCGCACCGAGGTGCATTGGGACGATGTGGTGCGCGGGCCGCAGACGGTCGATCTGGCTTCCATGTCCGATCCCGTCCTCATTCGCGGCGACGGCACTTATCTCTATACGCTTCCTTCCGTGGTCGATGACATTGATCTCGGCGTCACGCACATCATCCGTGGTGACGATCACGTCACCAACACTGGCGCGCAGATTGCGCTGTTCCGGGCGCTGCGCGCTGAGCCGCCGGCCTTCGGTCACCACAATCTTCTGACCACGGTTTCTGGCGAAGGGCTTTCCAAGCGCACAGGCGCACTTTCCGTGGCGAGCCTTCGTGAAAGCGGCATCGAACCCATGGCGGTGGCGTCGCTGGCCGTCCTGATCGGCACGTCGGAAAACGTAACGGCTGCCGCATCCATGGATGAACTGGCGGCGCTGTTTGACCCCACTTCCACATCGAAATCGGCTGCCAGGTTCGACCCGGCAGAGCTTTCAGGTCTCAGCCGGCATCTCATTCAGGCCATGACGTTCGGCGATGTGAAAGAGCGGCTGGCGGGTCTTGGTATTGCCGGAGACGATGCAGAAGCCTTCTGGCTTGCCGTGCGCGGCAATGTGGAGACGGTCGCTGAGGCGGCTGACTGGTGGAGCATCCTTCGCGTGAAACCTGCTCAGGATGCCGTTCTTTTGGACGAGGATCGTGACTTTGTTCGCGAGGCGGGGAAGCATCTCCCGCAGGAGCCATGGGACGTCGAGACCTGGCGCGCATGGACGGGCGCCGTGAAGGCGGAGACGGGCCGCAAGGGCCGGGGCCTCTTCATGCCGCTGCGGATTGCCCTTACGGGGCGGGAGCAGGGGCCGGAGCTCGCAGGTCTATTGCCCCTTTTGGGTCGGGAAGAAACGCTGGCCCGACTATCCTGACACGGCGCTGCTCGGCCTCGTCGTCGAGCGACCGCGCCGGGTTAGGACCCTGCTGAAGCGCTGATGCATCGCCAGCGCTGTCTACCGGTTTTCGTTCTGGCGCCTTTGCAATGTAGAAGCTCGTTTCCTTTGCGCTGGCAGCTTCACTGGCCGGAAATTCCTCTTTCATTTCCGGTTCCTGCCACGGTTCACCGCGGGCGAAGCCTTGCAATTCGACCGCTCTCTGGCCGGCAACAATCGTGAAATTCCTGTCCTTGCGACAGCCGCACGCGGCTTTCGAGACCCCGTTTTCACGGTAGCTGAAAGCCTTGGGCAACTCCCGATACGGCGTGCCGTCCGCGACCGAGATCATGTTTTCGGCTTCTTCGTTCAGCACGTCATGCGCGTAAAGCGCCACTTCTGCGCCCGGGCACCGGGCCGTGCATGTCTCGGCATCTCGTGAGAACTTGTCTTTCGAGACTGAAAACGAGATCGGGAAATAGTATCCGTCACACGTGCGAACGCACATGGTCTGGAAGACCGTGCCAGGGCGACGCAGCTTCCGGGAGCTCGTGGTGCCCGAATTTGCCGCCTTCTTGGCCTTGCGAGCCCGGGATGCCGTTTTTGCATCGCAATTGTTTGCCTTGAGCGCGGCGCGGATTCGAGAGCGCTGGCCAGGAGAACCACCACCCTTCCAGCCCCGCTGACGCCGCAATTCGGCAATGTTCTGCGTCATACGGGCGGCAGATCTGTTGAGTTGCGCGCATTGCCGGGCATTATCCCCGAAAATGGCGAACCCGCATCGCATCTTACTGAGCCGGGCGCGAACGACGCCGAGTTCTTTCTTCTGTTTGGCAATTGCCCGATCGTAGCGTTTGGCTTTGCTGGACGATCCGCCAGAGGCTGCGGCGAGCTGTGTTTCAAGCTTCCTGCATGTGCGCGACTTCGCCTCGGCGTCTGCAATGGTTGCAGCCATGCCGACCATGCTCATGACAGCCACAAGCATCAAACAGAACAGGTTTTTGCCGCGCAGATACATCACTCGTACCGTTCAAACAGCGCCGGTCAGAGTGGGGATACTCATTCCACGCTCACAGGCCTCCAAAACCGCACTGGTTTCCGAGACACCACCGGCTGATTGGCGCGAAGATGCGCCAATCAAGTTAAGTTACGGTTAGAAATGCAACTCTATCGCGAAATTTTGATCCGTGACAACTAAAATTGCGACTTTTCCGCAATCAGCTTGTCATGATGGCCTTGCTCTTCTGCAGCGCCTCGACGGCCGCCAGCGCGGTCATGTTCACAACACCGCGCGACGTGACGGACGGCGTGAGAATATGCGCCGGCATGGCGGTGCCGAGAAGGATTGGGCCGACATGCAGCGCGTCGGTCATCACCTTGAGCGTGGTCAGGGTGATGTTGGCTGCATCCAGGCTCGGGAAGACCAGAAGATTGGCCTCACCGGAAAGAGCGGCCTGCGGATAGACACGCTGGCGCAGCACTTCCGAGAGCGCGGAATCGCCATGCATCTCGCCTTCGGACACCAGGTCCGGCGCGACGCGCTTCAGCGTCAGCGCCGCTTCGCGCATCTTGATGGCGCTTTCGGAATCGCGCGACCCGAAGTTCGAATGCGACAGCAGCGCCGCCTTCGGCTCGATGCCGAAACGGCGGATTTCCTCCGCAGCCAGGATCGTCGTTTCCACGATCTCGGAAGCCGACGGGCAGAGCGTGACATAGGTGTCGGTGAAGAAGGTCACGCCGAACTGCGAGATCAGCATGGAGAGGGTGGAGAGATCGCGCACGCCCTCGCGCCTGCCGATGATCATGTCGACATAGCGCAGGTGTTTTTCGAAACGCCCTTCCAGACCGCAGATCATGGCGTCGGCCTCGTCACGCATCATGGCGATGGCGGCGATCACCGTGGTATTGGTGCGCACCAAGGTGCGTGCGGCCTCCGGCGTCACGCCACGACGGCCGGCAAGCTGCACCAGCATATCGACATAGTCGCGATAGCGCGGATCGTCTTCCGGGTTGATGATGGAGAAGTCTTCGCCCGGACGAATGCGCAGGCCATAGCGCTTGAGGCGCGTTTCCACCACGTGCGGGCGGCCGATGATGATGGGCTCGGCAATGCCTTCCTCGATCACCACCTGGGCTGCGCGCAGCACGCGCTCATCTTCGCCATCCGCATAGATGACGCGCTTGGTGCCCGCACCCTTGGCGGCCGAGAAGACAGGCTTCATCACCAGGCCGGAGCGGAACACGAAGCGGTTCAGCCGGTCCAGATACTGGTCCATGTCCTCGATGGGCCGCGCCGCGACGCCACTCTTCATCGCCGCTTCGGCAACCGCCGGCGCAATGCGCAGGATAAGCCGCGGGTCGAAAGGCGAGGGGATCAGGAAGTCGGGTCCGAAGATCGGCGTCTCGCCCGAATAGGCGCGCGCTGCGACATCGGAAGGTTCTTCGCGTGCAAGGCCCGCAATCGCCTTCACGGCGGCGCGCTTCATTTCCTCGTTGATCGCGGTTGCGCCCACATCGAGCGCCCCACGGAAGATGTAGGGGAAGCACAGGACGTTGTTCACCTGGTTCGGGAAGTCCGAACGCCCGGTGCAGATCATGGCGTCAGGCCGCGCTTCGCGCGCCACGTCCGGCATGATCTCGGGAACGGGGTTGGCAAGCGCCAGGATCAGTGGCTTTTCAGCCATGTCAGCCAGCATTTCCGGCTTCAGGACACCGGCCGCCGAGAGGCCCAGGAACACATCCGCTCCGCCGATCACTTCGGCAAGCTTGCGGGCGTCCGTATCCTTCACATAGGGCGCTTTCCAGCGGTCCATCTCTTCCTTCCGGCCCTCATAGACGACGCCGTGGCGGTCGGTGAGCCAGATATTCTCGGTCTTCGCACCCAGCGAGACCAGCAGATTGAGACAGGCAAGCGCGGCAGCGCCTGCACCGGAGGAAACGATCTTCGCCTTGGCAATGTCCTTGCCGGCCAGCTCCAGCCCGTTCATGACGGCCGCGGCAACAATGATCGCGGTTCCGTGCTGGTCGTCATGGAACACCGGAATGCCCATGCGCGCCTTGAGCTGTTCCTCGACCTCAAAACACTCCGGAGCCTTGATGTCCTCAAGGTTGATGCCACCGAAGGTCGGCTCGAGTGCTGCGACGGTTTCCACCATCCGGTCGATTTCCGGCGCATCGATTTCGATGTCGAAAACATCGATGCCGGCAAACTTCTTGAAGAGGACCGCCTTGCCCTCCATCACGGGTTTGGAGGCAAGCGGGCCGATATTGCCGAGGCCGAGCACCGCCGAACCATTGGAAACCACGGCCACGAGATTGGCGCGGGCGGTGTAGTCTGCCGCCGTGCTCGGATCGTCATGGATGGCCATGCAGGGAGCGGCAACGCCCGGAGAATAGGCAAGCGCCAGATCGCGCTGGTTGCCGAGCGGCTTGGTCGCCTGGATCTCCAGCTTCCCCGGCATGGGGTGGCTGTGGAAGAAGAGCGCGGCTTCGTCGAATTCGGATCGTTGCGGTTTCTTGGTATTGGAAGACATCCAGCGGCTCCACATCATGGCTCTGTCGGTGGGGCCGTTTGGCTCGCGGCCCGGCGTTCGCGCGCCTTTCCGGTCCCGCAGGGAACAAGGCACTCAAACGATTTGAATCATCACTTGTGCTTAGGCGCTCATAACTGCTTTTTCCAGCGTTGAATGCCGAGAAGCAGTTTCATCCGCCAGAATTGCTGCTTTCGGGCTGTTCTGACGCAGGATGGGGCCGGGTTTGCGGTAACGCTACGGAATCCGTCATATGCCTGTGACATGAATCTGGCCATAGAATGCGCGACTTAACAGGGCTCAGGCGGGACAATGACCGGCGCTGAACATCGAAAATTTCGCGCACTCTTCATCTCCGATATTCACCTCGGTTCGAAACCGGCCAAGGCCGAGTTTCTGATCGATTTTCTGCGTTATCACGATGCGGAGCAGATCTATCTGGTTGGCGACATTGTCGATGGCTGGCGACTGAAGCGCTCCTGGCACTGGCCGGCTGCCCATAATGACGTGGTGCAGAAGCTCCTGCGCAAGGCGCGCAAAGGCACCGGGATCACCTATATCGCCGGCAATCACGACGAGTTCCTGCGCTCGTTTCAGGGGGTGCATTTCGGCGGCATCGTCGTTGCCGACCGCGTGATCCATGAGGCAGCAGACGGGCGCAAATTCCTCGTCATCCATGGTGACCAGTTCGATCAGGTGGTGCACAATGTGCGCTGGCTCGCCTATCTGGGCGACAAGGCCTACGATCTCGCCATCGTTGTGAACCGGGTCATCGCCCGGGTGCGCCGCATTCTGGGGCGGCCTTACTGGTCCTTCTCTTCCTGGGCGAAGATCAAGGTCAAGAAGGCGATCAAGTTCATCAGCTCGTTTCAGGATGTTCTCGCCCAGGAGGCGCAGCGTTCGGAAGTCGATGGCGTCATCTGCGGCCACATCCACCACGCCGCGATGGAAGACATTCGCGGGGTCACCTACATGAACACGGGCGACTGGGTGGAAAGCTGCACGGCGCTGGCCGAGAATTTCGACGGGAGTTTCGAAATCATCACTTGGGCGCAGATCCTTGAGACAGCGCCTGTCACGGCCACCCGGGAAATCGAGAAACGCGGCGTTGTGACCGCGTTCCGAAAGGATGGGGTCAAGGCCGCCTGAGCGGCCCCGACCCTGTGCGTCAGCCCCAGAGCTGTGGCGAAGGCGGCGAAACGAGCGAGCCCGAATAGCTGAGCCCGTGCGCGCGGTCCTTTGCCAGAAGCAGCGGGCCGTCGAGATCCACGTAATCTGCGCCCTGCGCAAGAAGCACGGCCGGCGCCATGGCGAGCGACGTGCCCACCATGCAGCCGACCATCACGCCAAAACCCATTTCGCGGGCGCGGTCGCGCAGCTCCATGGCGGCGGTCAGGCCGCCCGTCTTGTCCAGCTTGATGTTCACGAAATCATAGAGCCCGGCGAGTTCTGGAAGGCTCTGCGCCGTGTGCACGCTTTCATCTGCGCAGATCGGAACCGGATGCGGGATTTCGCGCAGGATTTCGTCCTTGCCGGCCGGCAGGGGCTGCTCGATCAGCGCCACGTGGAATTCGGCCGCTGCGAGCATGTTTTCGCGGATGTTCTCTTCGGTCCAGCCTTCATTGGCGTCAACGATGAGGCGGCTGTCGGGTGCAGCGCCTGCCACGGCGTGAATGCGCGCGGCATCGTTTTTGCCGCCCAGCTTCACTTTCAGGAGAGGGCGGGTCGCATGGGCGCGGGCCTGTGCGGCCATCTCTTCGGGTTCCGCCAGCGAGATCGTATAGGCGGTCTGGAGCGGACGTGGCGGGATCGGGCAGGCCGCAGTCGATGCGCGCTTGCCTGAAAGCTTCGCTTCCAGATCCCAAAGCGCGCAGTCAACGGCGTTGCGCGCCGCACCTGCCGGCATGGCGGCGATCAGATCGGCGCGGCTGATGCCGTTGGCGATCTCCTGCCGAGCGGCCTCGATCTGGCCGACCACACTGTCCTCGGATTCGCCATAGCGCGGATAGGGCACGCATTCGCCGTGACCGCTGACGCCGTTTTCACTCACCGTGCATCTGACGACTCGCGCCTCGGTGCGTGAGCCTCGGGAGATTGTGAAGACGCCGGCTATCGGAAAACCTTCGATGTCTGTGGCCAGTTCGCGTGTCATTTCCGCCCTTCTTCTCGCAAAAAATCACAATTATCAGAGGAACAAGCCTTATATGCCCCCTCCGGGAGCCCGCAACCGGTTCCCTTTGGACCTGCTCCACACTAATGATGGTGCCATGTTGACCAATTCCGTTGACGACGCAAGCGACGCAGGACGTCCCTCCGGCCAGAATGGCGAGCCGCGCCTCGAGATTCACGAGGAGGGGAACGCGCTTTCCTGTCGTCTGTCGGGGGCGTGGAACACACGCACGGTTGCCAAGGTCGATGCGCGCATGCGCAAGCTCGAAGCGCAGAACAGCCTGCAGCATGTCGGGCTGGATCTTTCCGGCATCACCAGCCTAGATACGGCCGGAGCCTGGCTGATCGAGCGTCTCGTCTATGCGCATCAGTCACGCGGTGTTGAGGTCGAGCTGACCGGAGAGAGCGAGGCCGCCAGAATTCTTTTGCCGGCTGTGCGCGAAGCGGTCGTGCAGGACGGCGAAGCCAAGCCGCGCCCCAAGGGCTCGATCATCATCAACACGCTGGAGCGGATCGGACGCGCCATGTACGAGGCGCGCGACGACATCGTCTATGGCGCGCATATTCTCGGCGCCACCATTGGCGGTGCGCAGATGAAGCTCGGCCGCACCCACGCCATCAACCCGGCGGCAATCGTCAGCCAGATCGACCGCATGGGCGTCGGCGCTGTGCCGATCATCGTTTTGATGTCGGCCATCGTCGGCGCAATCATTGCCCAGCAGGGCGCGTTCCAGCTTCGCTATTTCGGTGCGGAGATCTTCGTTGTCGATCTGGTCGGCATCCTGATCCTGCGCGAGCTCGGCGTGCTGATGACCGCGATCATGATCGCCGGTCGCTCCGGCAGCGCCATCACCGCCGAAATCGGGTCCATGAAGATGCGCGAGGAGGTCGATGCGCTGACCGTCATCGGCCTCAATCCGGTCGGTGTTCTGGTGTTCCCGCGCCTCGTCGCCCTGATGGTTGGCGTTCCGTGCCTGACCATTGTCGCCAATTTTGCCGCCCTTGGCGGCGCGATGCTGATCGCGTGGCTCTATTCGGGCATTCCGCCGGAAGCGTTCATCGACCGGCTTCGCGATTCCATCGATCTTTCGACGATCTTCGCCGGTTTGATCAAGGCGCCCTTCATGGCGCTCATTGTCGGCATCATCGCCTCCATTGAGGGGATGAAGGTGGGCGGCAGTGCGGAATCGCTCGGCAATCACGTCACCGCCTCGGTGGTGAAGGCGATCTTCGTGGTGATCGTGGTGGATGGTCTGTTCGCCATCTTCTATGCGGCAATCGATTTCTAGGGTTTTGGGCGTATGGTGCTGATCGACGAACAGCGGGAGACGCAGACGGGCGAGACGCGGGACGTGGTCCTGTCGGTGCGCGACGTCACCGTTGGTTTTGGCGACACCGTGGTGCTCGACGGCCTGTCTCTCGATGTTTATCGGGGTGAGATCCTCGGCTTTGTCGGCGCATCGGGTTCGGGGAAGTCCGTCCTTCTGCGCACCATTCTGGGCCTCATTCGCAAGCGTTCCGGCATGATCCGCCTTCTGGGGCAGGATCTCGACAAGGCCAATGACGAGCAGCGCCTCAAGGTGGACATGCGCCAGGGTGTTCTGTTCCAGCACGGTGCGCTGTTTTCAGCGCTCACCGTTCTGGAAAACATTCAGGTGCCGATGCGGGAATATCTCGATCTTCCGCGCGCCCTTATGGATGAGCTTGCCTATCTGAAGCTCGAACTGGTGGGCCTGCCGCGCACGGCCGCGCCCAAGTTTCCGTCCGAACTTTCAGGCGGCATGATCAAGCGCGCAGCACTTGCGCGGGCTCTGGCGCTCGATCCGGACATTGTTTTTCTGGACGAACCGACCTCGGGGCTTGACCCGATCGGCGCTGCGGAATTCGATGAGCTGGTCGGTAAACTGCGCGACACGATGGGGCTGACCGTCTATATGGTCACGCACGATCTCGACAGTCTTTTGACGGCGTGTGACCGCATCGCCGTTCTTGGTGGCAAGCGTGTTCTGGTGGATGGCACCGTCGACGACATGCTCGCATGCGACGATCCTTGGGTGAAAGCCTATTTCAGGGGAAAGCGGGCCCGGCAGATCGACCGTTCCGCAAGAGGTTAGCAGGCATATTATGGAAACCAGAGCCAACTACGTTCTTGTCGGCTTCTTCACCGTTCTGGTCATTCTGGCCGCGTTCGGTTTCGTCTACTGGTCTGCCAATATCGGTGACCGGGGGGAGACGGCGCTGCTGCGGTTTCGCATTCCGGGTTCCGCTTCCGGCCTCTCGCGCGGTAGCGCCGTGCTGTTCAACGGCGTGAAGGTGGGTGACGTTCGACGGGTCTATCTCGATCTTTCCAACCCCAGCGTTGCAATTGCCGATGCGCAGGTGGATCGCCTGACGCCGATTACCAGTTCCACCAAGGCTGATGTCGGGCTTGCCGGCCTGACGGGCACCGCGAATATCGAAATGACCGGCGGCAACCCAAACGAACCCAATCTGTTTGATCTCGCCGAGGACGAAGACACTGTTGCCGAGATCCAGGCCAGCCCCTCGGCCGTGACCAATCTTCTTCAGACCGCACAGAGCCTGCTGACGCGGGCGGATTCCGTTGTCGATCAGCTTGAAGGGTTCACGCAGGATGCCCGTCAGCCGCTGACCGAAACCGTCAAGAACGTGCAGCGCTTCTCCGAGGCGCTTGAGCGCAACGCGTCCGGCATTGATGATTTCCTGTCCAATGTCAGCGACCTTTCCGGCACCATTTCCAAGGTTTCCGGGCAGCTCGACAGCACGCTCAAGGCCGCCGAAGAACTGATCACCTCCGTGGACCGGGACAAGGTCTCTTCGATGGTGACCAACTTCGATGAATTCTCGGCGCGTCTCGAAAAGGCCAGCCGCAACATCGACACGGTGATGAGCAGCGTCGATGAAACGGTCCGCTCCATCGGCACCTTCTCCACCAACGCCAATCAGACGCTGGCCAAGCTCGACGGCGTGCTCGACAGTGTCGATCCGGCGACCGTCAAATCTGCCGTGGGGAATTTCGAGGAAGCGAGTGCAACGGTGAACCGGGCCGCCAAGAGCATCGCCGATGTCAGCGAGACCGTGGACAAGCGCAAGGAAGACATCGATTCCTTCATCACCAATGCAAGCGAACTCGCAAGCCAGCTCAACAAATCGTCCGTGCGGCTCGATTCCGTTCTGGCAAAGCTCGACGGCATGCTTGAATCCGGGGATGGCGAGGGCCTGATGGCCGATGCGCGCGAGACGCTCAAATCCTTCCGCAAGATGGCCGAGACGCTCACCGTCCGCGTTGATGCGATTTCCGGCAATCTGGAGCGCTTCTCGGGCGGTGGTCTGCGTGAGGTGGAGGCGCTGGTACGCGACGCCCGGCGTTCGATCAACCGCATCGAAAGCGCGGTCTCGGACTTCGAGCAGAACCCGCAGCGCATTATTACCGGTGGGGATGGCACGATTCGTCGCTACGATGGGCGGGTGCGGCGTTGACATTCATGCTGCATCATCCCAAACAAATTAAGGATTTTGCATTTCTAGAGGGGCGGATCTCCCCGGTTTGTCCGGCGTTTGGTTCGAGGAGCGTTTTTTGAAAACGAGTGCGAGGATTTCCGCGCTGTTGGTGCTTGGAAGCGTGTTGGCGGGCTGTGCGGCCCTGCCGGGGGGCGGTCCTGCACCGGTTGATGCCTTTGACCTGACGCCACCGCCGGTTTCGACCGATGGCCGACGCGCAGCGCGAACGCAGATCCTCGTCACCGAACCCACCGCCATCAAGATGCTCGATGGACAGGACATCGTCGTTAAGACCTCCGGCGGCGCCATCCAGTATCTGGGCGGCGTTCGCTGGGCTGATCGCCTGCCGCGCATCGTACAGACCAGCATGGCCGATCTTTATCAGCGCTCCGGTCGCTTTGGTGGCGTTGGCATGCCGGGCGAAGGTCTGGCCATCGACTATCAGATCCTCGCGGATCTGCGCAGTTTCGATGTGCAGGTCAATGGCGCGAAGCGTGCGGAAGTCGAGCTGTTCGTCCGCGTTCTGAACGACCGCAATGGCGTCGTGCGGGCCTCGCGCACCTTCCGCGCGTCTGCTCCCGTCACGGGGACGGGCTCGGAGGCTTTCGCCGCAGCACTCGACCGCGCGTTCAGCGCCGCCGTGGTCGACCTGGTGGACTGGACAGTCACCAGTATCTAGATCGCTCTGCGATCAGTCAGATACCATCACATTCGTGATATGGAATTTGCAGCCACAGTGCGGTGCGTGGTTCGCCCCTCGACAGGCTCAGGGCGCTCGCCATGAAGAGGCATTGTTTCTGAAATCCACCGCAACATCTTTGATCGAGGTTTCCTGCAGGCGACCTCTTCCCTCATGGTGAGCTTGTCGAACCACGCACCGCATGAATGCAATGCGACGTGCGCTCTATGTTCAGACGCTCGTTGCCACCATGCTGCGCCCCGCTGAACCGTCCCTCAAGCCTTTAGAAACGGTCGACCACGGTCACGCCGGTCGCCTGAAAGCTGTCCATCTCCGTCAGCGCTTCTATGGCCTCTTCCAGCGCGATGCGCCTTCCGATGAGGCGTTGCGGCTCCACCTTGCCTGTGGCGATCATTGCCATCATCGCATCGTAGCGATGGGCCTGCATGCCGTGGCTTCCCAGTATTTCCAGCTCATTGGCAATGATCTGCGCCATCGGAACCTGCGGCGTGCTTTGCTCCGCCACCATGAGGCCGATCTGCACATGCCTGCCGCGTTTGCGCAGGTTGCGGATGGAGTTGAAGCAGGTCTCGGGATGACCAAGCGCATCGATGGAGACATGCGCGCCACCCTGGGTGATCTCGCGCACCGCTTCGGCCACATCGGGAACCGCTCTGGCGTTGATCGTGGAGACCGCACCCAGCGCCTTTGCGAGCGCGAGCTTGTCGTCGGCAATGTCCACCGCCACGACGTTTGCTCCAAGGGCATTGGCGATCATGATGGCTGAAAGCCCCACACCGCCGCTGCCGTGCACGCTCACCCATTCACCGGCTCGCGTCCGGCCCTGATCCACAACTGCGCGAAACGAGGTGGCGAAACGGCAGCCGAGGCTGGCGGCGGTCACGAAGTCCATGTTTTCGGGCAGGGCGACGAGGTTCAGATCCGCCTGATGGATGGACACATATTCTGCGAATGAGCCCCAATGAGTGAAGCCGGGCTGAAACTGGTGGTCGCAGACCTGCTGATGTCCTGCATGGCATTGCGGACAGCCACCGCACCCACCGACGAAGGGGACGGTGACCCGGTCACCGATCTTCCATTTGCTGACGGAACCGCCGACAGCGGCCACGGTCCCTGCCAGTTCATGTCCGGGCACATGCGGCAGTTCGATGTCGTCATCATGCCCCATCCATCCGTGCCAGTCGCTGCGGCAGACACCTGTCGCTTCGACCTTCAACACCACGCCATGCGGTTCGGGCGTCGGGTCGGGGAGGGTGGCCAGACGCGGCATCTCTCCAAATGCCTCAAAGAACACGGCCTTCATTCTGTCCCTCCCGATTCTGTGTCAGTCTTTCCATATCAGGATTGCCTGAACGCAGCTTTGTCAAAGCGTTTTGCACGGCGCTTGTCTGGACATTTCTGTGACGCCGGCCACAAGAAAAAACGGGCCCTCGCGGGCCCGTTTTCATTGGTGAGGGTTCGTCTGCCTTAGCGCAGGCGACCGCTGGCATGGGCCAGCATGGTGTAAACCTTGCCTGTGTCGGAGGTCAGGTAGGTCTGGGTCATCATGTTGTCGCGGTCCGAACGGGACACGTCGCGCAGCAGCTTCTCGAAATCGCGGCAGTAAAGGTCCACGGCCGAATGGAACTCGGGGTCGGAACGATACTTGCGCTGGATCTCGTCAAAGGTCTGCTGGCCCTTCAGCGTGTAGAGACGGCGCGTGAAGACATTGCGCTCACCGCGGCGGTAACGCTCCCAGAGGTCGATGGACGCTTCGTGGTCGATTGCGCGTGCAATGTCGACAGACAGCGAGTTGAGCGATTCGACCACATGAAGCGCCGAACGATCTTCCTTCTGGACCGACGGTGCAGCCGGTTCGCGTCCCTTGCCGCCTTCCTCGCTTGAGGCGCTGCGCAGAAGATCGCGGATCCAGCCACCGCCGGGCGCCTGAGGCGCTGCCTGCGGTGTCGGGCTGGGGGCACGAGCGGTTTCCTGCAGACGCTCTGCCGGGCGAGGCGCCACGGGTGCAGCGGGCTGACGCTGACGCTCGATCACGGGCTGCTGCGGTGCGACGGAGGCTGCCGGCGCCTGCGGAGCGGGCGTCGGGGCCTGTGTCGGCCGGGGCTGCTGAAGCGGAGCGGGCGCTGCGGTCAGGCGTGTCTCGCTTGCCTGTTCCACATGGTACATCTTGCCCGATTTCGAAACGATGTCCGAAAGCTCCTTGAGCGCGTTGACCTGCTCGCTGATCGCGTTGCGCATGGCCGAGGTCGACTGCTTGGCTTCGGCCGGGAGTTCGGCAATGCCGCGCTTCACGTCGGTGCGGGTCTGCTCCAGCTCGGTGCGGATCTCCGAGGCGGTGCGACGGATCTCGTCGGTTGCGCCGCTGAAACGGCTGGTTGCCGATTCCACGACCTCTGCAATCGCTTCGCGGATGCCGTCCACCGACTGGCGCGTACGGCCCTCGGCGGAGGTCAGGATGCGCTCCACAAAGTCCTCGAACGAGTTCATCGTCTTTTCGATGTGCTCGGACTTCTCGACCAGACCGCTTGCCAGCGCTTCCAGCGCTTTCTGGCGGTCTTCCAGATTGCCGGTCAGGCCGGACTGGGCGCGCTCGAGAAGCTCCGATGCGGTTTCCAGAACCTTGCTGTGGTCCTCGAATCGGCTGGCGATGGCCGAAACCTCGCGCAGGGTCCGCTCCGAGAAGTCGGCGAGGCGACCGGAGTTCGCATTGATGAGGCTTGCCGAATTGGAGAAGGTCTCCGCGGCTTTCTCTGCATTCTCGGCAAAGGATGTGGCCGTGCCGCTCAGGCGCTCGTCCACCTCGGAAAGGTTCCGGGAGGCGGTGGAGATGAGTGCGCCGAGGCGCTGACCGGAAACACCGAGCTTCTGGAGAAGATCGTCGATATTGCCGGTAATGCTCGCCTGTGCCTGCTCGAAGGCCGAGAGGGTCTCGTGGGTGCGGTTGGAGAGTGCGTTGACCAGCGCGGCATTCTCCGACTGCAGACGTTCGGTCGTCTCTTCGGTGATGGCCCGGATGCTGGAGCGCAGCTGGCCGCCGCTCTCGGCAAACTTGTCGACCAGCGGCTTCGCCGTCTCGTCAAGAATGCGCGACAGTTCGGAGGTGCGGCCTGCAAGCATGGCGTTGAGTTCGCGCGTCCGCTCTTCAAGATTGGACACGGTCTCGCTGGTGCGCTTGCCGATATGGTCGTCCACGGAGGCGAAGGTCTGGGCAATCGTATCTGCGGTGGAGACCAGACGCGCCTGCGTTGTCGAAAGCTGCTGGTTGACGTGCTGGGCAACCGATTCTGCGCTCTCACGCAGGCGGGCGTCCGCATCCTCGATGCCGCCGGAGATCGCACCGGCAATCGTGCTGGCGCTGTTGGACAGGCGCTCCTGAAGGCCCGACAGCGTATCGCTCATGGCATTAGCGCGCGCATCCAGCTCAGCCGATGTCTGGTGCGTACGGGCGATGATGCGCTGATCGAAGTTCTCGAACGTGCTGGCCAGCTGTTCGGTGCGCTCTGCGAGCTGCTCCGAAGTCTGGTCGACACGGCTGACCAGCTTGCGGTCGGCGGCGTCGAACGTGTCGGTGATTGCCTTGGTGTGCTGCGACAGCGTTTCCGCCGTCGTCTCCAGACGCGAAGCGATACGGCCGTCGACCTCTGCGAAGGTCTGGGCGAACACGCCTGCGCGTTCGGTGAAGCGTGCCGAAGCGTCGTCGAAGGTGCGATCAATGTCCTCGATGCGCGAACCCAGCGTGGAAGCGGTCTGCTCGGCGCGGGCGGCAATGCGCTTGTCCGCATCCTCGAACACCCTGGAGGCTTCCTGGTTCAGCGTGGAGGTGGCTTCGATCACCTTGTCACGCAGCGCGCCTGCCACGACCACCGCGCTGTTTTCCAGCGTGGAGCGGACATTCTCGACGCCCATGGAGAGTGCTTTCTCCATGGTCTGCGTACGTTCTTCGATGATGTTCGTCTGCTTGGAGAACATCTCGTTGACGCGGGTTGCCTCGTCCTCGATCACGGCGTTCAGCGCCTGACGACGCTCGTCGATCTTCGCGATGTTGACGTCCAGCGCCTCGGCGAAGCCGTCGCGCGTCTTGGCCAGGTGCTGAACCTGCTCGCCAATGCCTGCCTCGAAGGTCGTGCGGGCTTCGTCGAGCTTCTCCATATCCGACTGGAAGGCGCCGGAGAGGCGCTGATGCGTCTCCTCGAAGGCTTCGATCTGGCGCTTTGCAGCGTCGCTCATGCGCGCCTGCGTCGCGTCGATCCGCTCGATGCCTTCATCGAAATGGGCGCTCATCTGCGACCAGTTCTGATCGATCTGCTTGCCGAAGTCGCTGGCGGTGTTCTCCAGCATGATGCTGGTGGAGGCCACGAGATCGGACATCTCGGAGCCGAGTGCGGCCTTGCCGGCTTCCACGGCTGCCGAAACATCGTCCTTGCCCTGGGCAAAGGTCGTGGCGATCTCGCGGGTGCGTTCGACCAGCGTCTCATTGATGCTGCGTGCGCGGGCCTCAAGCGCCGAATTGAGCTTCTGCGTGCCCGAGTCGAGCGCTTCTGCGCGGGTGGTGAACTCGGAGATCAGAGCGCGGCCGCGCTCGGTGATGGCGGTTTCCAGCTGACCGAGGCGCGAATCGAACTCGCCGGTCAGGGATTCGCTTGCTTCGCCGAGCGAAGAGAGCAGGGCCGTGCTGCGCGTCTCGAACAGCGTGTTGAGCGAGCGCGTGGTCTGGTCGGTGCGCTCGGCCAGCGTGGCCATGCGCTCGTCGAACAGGGTGCTCAGCGTCTTCGCCGCATCCTCGGTTTCCTGCGTCAGCGTGCCGAGGCGCGATTCCAGAACCCGGGTGAGGTTCTGTTCGGCGTTCTGCGTGTTCTCGCTGAACGTCGCGATGCGCGAATCGAGCACGCTGCCAATCTTGCTCACAGCCTGTTCAGCGCCATCGGTGAGGGCCGAAACGCGCGAATCCAGCAGTCCGCCAATCTTTTCATTGGCTTCCTCGGTGCGCTCGGCGAGCGTCGCCATACGCGTGTCGAACAGCGTGGTGAGCGTCTGCGTCGCGTCTTCCGTGCCCCTGGTCAGCGAGGCAATGCGCGTGTCGAGCAGGTTGGCAACCGCATCGCCGGACGTGGTGATGCGCTCGGACAGGCTCTGAATGCGATCGTCGATGCCCTTGTGCAGGTTGCCGCCGGTGCCGTCGAGCTGCTTGAGCAGCGTTTCGCTGGAAGCGTTGACCGAGGCGGCAAGCTGGCGCGAAGCATCAGCGATGGTGGCGCGGATGCGCTCGCCGGCCGTGTCCAGCTCGTCTTTCAGGATTTCGTGTGCGCCGGCGATTGAAGCGCGCACGCGCTCTGCGTGGCCGACAATGCCTTCGCGCTCTGCGCCAAGGCCGTCCACGAGATGGCGGATGCGCGATTCGTTGGCCGAGTAGGCGCGCTCGAGTTCGCTCACTTCCGTGTGGACCAGCGATTCCAGTTCCACCGCGCGGGTGAGGGTGCGGTCCATGCCGTCGCCCATTGCCTGCACCTCGCGGCGCACGGCCTGGCCGACCGTCATTACGCGCTCATGGGCAAGGCTCTCCGGCTCTGCAAGGCGGAAAGCGGCTTCAGCCATGGACTGGGCTGCCAGGCGCATTTCCTGCGCGCGGCGCACCATCACGGCAAAGCCCCAGAAAAGGATCACGGGAACGATGATGCCGATGAGCAGCGCAATGGCGTGCGGCGCCGCCATGAAGGCTTCGGTGGAGCGAATCTGCCAGAGATCGGAGCCGTAAAGCAGCTGGCCAAGCATAAGGCCGCCGCCGACCCATAGAGCCGAAAGGGCTGCCACGAGCCAATAGGCGGTGTTGGGTGCGCGACGATCGAATTTGCGCATGACGCTCGAAAAGTCGCCGGCGCGGTCGTCATTGGCAGGTGCGAAGGGCTGGGAGGCTGTCTGTTCGGGCGCGGGTTCGACCGGGGTGAGGTCCTTGCGATTGGCCGGCGCTTCGAGATTGGCGGGCTTGGGCGCAGCAGTGCTGGCCGCCGGGGCTTCTGCCTTGGCGGGCGCGGGCTTCTCTGCTTCGCTGGAGCCCTTGGGGGCTTCCTTTTTGTCGCTCACGGTGACTTTCTCGTCTCCGTTCTGATCGCGGTTTTCGCGTGCGAGTTCCTCAGCCGCTGCAGAAATCTGCGCTTCCAGATCCTCCATGGATGCGGCGATGTCCAGATCGCCGTTCTCCAGTCCGTCCGCAAGCTCCAGATCGAGTGCATCCTCGAGTTCCTTCGCAAAATCGCGCTTGGATTGATTTTTCTTTGCTACTGTACGCGCCATACCGCCAAACCTTCAGCTACTCACCGCCGGAGTCCCATACGCAAACTTCGGGACCTCGTACTCCGACACTATGCCCAAATTGAGCCAAGCGTATCGTAATGGGACATCGCGCTGTTGAAAACATCCAATCAGCCGGATGTGTAAAAGTTTAAACATAAGGTTAACGTGGTTTTTGGCGAATTACTCATTTTGCACCGATGCCGTTAACCCGTTGTCCATCCGGGATTAATAGTGTGTGAAGGGTGACGTTGGGGGAAGTAAAGTCGGATGCCGGCAAACATTAAGGCCGAAGCCCCGGGCAGGGTGAGGGAACTGGGGCCGGAGGGGCTTCCTCTCGATATGGAACACCTGACCCGGCAGACGCTCGGAGACAAGGCCCTGGCGACCGAGGTGCTGAAACTGTTCCAGACGCAGACACTTGGGCTTGTGGATCGCATGGAGGCGGCAGACATGCGCAACCGCCGCGAGCTGGCCCATGCGCTGGTCGGTTCGGCCCGGGGCATTGGCGCGTTCCGCGTTGCCGAATGCGCCGCGCGCATCGAAAAGGGCGAAACCGGTCCGGGCGAAATCATGCACCTCTCGAGCCTCATCGACGAAGTGCATGAATTCATTTCATCTTTATCCTGATCAACCCGCTGCGGCATCGCCGACAGATTGCGTTTCCCGATCAAAGCCAATATGTGAAGCGCCAAGTCTTGGCGTCGGGTGCGTTCGAACAGGGCCGGAGTGCCCGGTTCATGCTACGCGACGAAACGCTTTCACAATTCTGCCGGGAAACTTGCATGCCGAAAATCTCCTACATCGTCCCCGATGGCACACGCTTTGACGTGGAAGCCGAGAATGGCTCCACTGTCATGGAAAACGCCATCCGAAACGCCGTTCCGGGCATTGAGGCAGAGTGCGGCGGCGCCTGCGCCTGTGCCACGTGCCATGTCTATGTGGATGACCAGTGGGCGGAAACGGTCGGCCAGCCGGAGGCCATGGAAGAGGACATGCTGGACTTCGCCTATGAAGTGCAGCCCACTTCGCGCCTTTCCTGCCAGATCATCGTTCGTGACGAGCTTGACGGTCTCGTGGTGCGCATTCCCGAGCGGCAGGCCTGATTTTCAGGCGTGCTGGCGGAAGGGGGCGGGCGCAAGCCTTTGCCCCTCTGCCCGCGGTCGCTTCAGCGGGGGCTCCGGTTTAGCCGGGATTGCGCCCGCGTTCGAGCTGCTCCAGCCGATAGTTGAGGAGGCGCATCAGCCTCCATTCAAAATTCCCGCTTTCAATACGGTCGAAGCGCGCCTGCGCTGCATCGTGTGCATTCAGCGTCTTCTCGGTGATTTTTTCCGCGCGTTCCTGAAGCGCCTCGCAGGAAGCGCGTGGCCTGAGCCGCGCCACATCTTCCTCGATCTTGCGGGCATAGCGCTTGGCAATGCCAAGATGGCTTTCTTCGTGCCGCTTGATGTCTTTCGAAAGCGTGTCCCAGATCAGCGCGGTTTCGGGCTCGGCGCGCTTGCGGTTTCGCCAGCGCGGCAGGAAGACCTGCGCATCCACCGAAACATTCACGGCGGCGATCCGGCAGCGCCTCTCATCTTCCTCGTAAGTGATCTTGGTTTTGAACTCCATGCGCGTCGCGCCCGGGTGCCGTTGCCCGGTGCTTTGCACTTCCGGGCCGCGGGAGCGCAGCTGCTCCTCAATCTCTCCAAGCGTTTTGCCGCCGATGGAGAAATAGCTGTAGCTGCGCGAAATATCGGCGCTTGCTGCTGGAAGAACGCCGGCAGCCATAAGGACAGGCGCCAGAAAGGTGAGAGTAAGCGTCGTGCGTTTCATCATGTCTCCGATACTCACCCTGCGACCTTGGCTGAGCGATGGCAACCCCGGATCGGCGGAGCGCCGACTCAATCTGCTCACCACATTGCGGTTGATTTTGGCGGCAATGAGCCGCAAAAACGCCTGATTGTGATCCGGAGGCCAAAAGCCCGATGACCATTCCGACATGGAAGCTTGCCCACGGGCGCGAACTTGCGCTTGGACCGGAAGCGATTGTGATGGGGATTCTCAACGTCACACCGGACAGTTTTTCCGATGGCGGCGCGTTTCTGGATGCCGGTCATGCGTTTCGTCAGGCCGAGAGGCTCGTGAGTGAGGGCGCGCGAATCATCGATATTGGCGGCGAATCCACCCGTCCCGGCAGTGAACCGGTCTCCGCTGCCGAAGAGCAGGACCGCATCCTGCCGGTGTTCGAGGCCCTTGCCGGTCGCGACGATGTTTTGCTCTCCGTCGATACCTACCGGGCCGAGACCGCGCGGCTCGCAGTCGCCGCCGGCGCGCATATCGTCAATGATGTGTGGGGCCTTCAACGTGAGCCCGACATTGCCGAGGTTGCGGCTGCAACCGGTGCAGGCCTTGTCATCATGCATACTGGCCGCGAGCGCGAGAAGCTCCCCGATGTGATTGCCGATCAGTTCGCGTTCCTGCGCCAATCGCTTAAAATCGCCAGTGGGGCAGGGGTGCGCGATGAGCAGATCATGCTCGACCCCGGCTTCGGCTTCGCCAAGGATGTGGATGAAAACATCGAGATCATGAATCGCTTTGGCGAACTCTCGGGTCTTGCGTTTCCGCTGCTTGTCGGTACATCCCGCAAGCGTTTCGTTGGTGCGATAACCGGTCATGAGAAGGCCGAAGACCGCGATGCGGGAACCGCAGCGACGAGTGCGCTGTTACGAATGAACGGTGCAGCCGTTTTCCGGGTGCACAATGTCGCAATCAACAGGGATTCGCTAAAGGTGGCGGATGCTATGCTGGCGACCAGAGAACGGGCCGGGTGAGGCGATGATGTATGTGATCCGGATGATGAACTGCGCTTTCTTCGCGCGGCATGGCGTCCTCGACGAGGAAGAGAGGCTGGGTCAGCGTTTCTATGTCGACGCGGTTCTGACGGTGGAGCCCGGTCGGGCCCTGAGCGACGATTCCCTGGAGGGCACCGTCGATTACGGGGCGGCCTTCAAGGTCATCGAAGAGATTGTTGCCGGCAAGCGGCGTTTTCTCATCGAATCGCTGGCGCTTGAGGTTGCCAAGGCGCTCTGCGCCCGCTTTCCCGAGATCGCCCGGTCCGACATCACGATCCGCAAGCCGAATGCACCGGTTCCGGGTGTTCTCGACTATGTCGAGGTTTCGGTGGCCTGGCCCCAGTAAATGCCGAAAACGCACGATGCCTATCTTGGTCTGGGCGGCAATATCGGAGAGCCGCGCCGGGCAATGCAGCTGGTCCTGCAGGCGCTGGATGAGCGCGCGGATACCGCAGTTCTTTCGGTTTCCGCGCTCTATCGCACGCCGCCCTGGGGTGTGGTCGATCAGCCGGATTTCCTGAACGCCGTCGCTCTGGTGCGCACCGAACTCGCACCCCACGCCCTGCTGGACGAATGTCTGTCCATCGAGCGCGCGCTCAAGCGTGTTCGCGCCGAGCGCTGGGGGCCACGTCCCATTGATGTGGACATTCTGCTTTATGGCGATCTGAGCATTGATGATGAAGGGCTGACCATTCCCCATCCGCGTATGGGCGAGCGCGCCTTTGTGCTGGGTCCGCTGTCCGAGATCGCGCCGGGGATCGAGATTGACGGTCAGATGATCGAAACCCGCCTTGCGACGCTCGATCAGGCCGGCATGGAGCGCATTACCGCCGATGGCGGCTGGTGGCGCAGCCCACCAAACAACCCGACAAACAAAAAGAGCGGCTGACGGCCGCTCTTCTTTCAGTCTCGGATTTCTGGGCCAGCGTGACTACTGGCGGGCAATGGCTTCAAGGCCACCCGATTTGGTGCGCTTCAGCTTCATGCCGATCACCGGGACCATGTCATCTTCCACCTGCACGGAGATGGTGATGTGCATGGTGTTGTTGTCGCTGATGCGGGCACGCATCGCGCCACTGAGCGACGAGCGGTGCAGGGCAAACACAACGTCCTTCCCCATCACCTTGCCGCCCGTGACATCCAGCCCCTTGCCGGCTGCACCGTCGAGGAAGGTGCCGCGATAGTCGGAACCGGTGAGAACCACATTCGCTTTCATGGGCTGGGTGAAAACGCCGACACGGCAGCTTCCGTCGAGCGCCATGCCGATTTTCTTGTCCGGCGTGCCGCCATCGAAATTGCAGACGAACTTCGTGCCCTTGTATTTGCCAGCCACGATTTCACCCGGACCGGACCAACTCCCCTCGACAGTCTGGAAAAAGCGCCGCTCCTTCTCTGAAGCTTCCGCCTTGCCGGCGAGGCCGGAGATCGGAGCTGCTGCCGCCGTCAGAAGAGCAAGCCTGAGCGCGAATTTAAGCATGAGCGAAGTGACCAAACTTGTTTGAAACTGGGAACTGCGGGGAATCTTGCCGCAGATTGGTTAAGGCTTTGTCTACCATGTCCCGACCCACGTTTGGAGACGGTTCCCGCTTCAAACCTCGGTTGCAATGCACGCTAGCGGTCAGGTGTGTCTTTTCGGACTCACCCAAAAGAGGCAGCAGTCGTCCAGCTTGGGTGCTTGCAGCCTATGCCTTCGGCGCTTCCTTCTTGTCTTTTTCGCTCGATGCAAAGCTCGTCAGCGCTTTCAGGAAATCACCGACGCCGGGGCGCTGCAGGGCCGTGAACGGCAGAGGGCGGGCCGCGTCCATCGCCGCGATGCCGATCCGCGCCGTCATCATGCCGTTGACGACGCCTTCACCGAGCTTGGCGGAGAGGCGGGCTGCAAGCCCGTGTCCCACCACCTGCTGCACCAGTGTCTCGCCAGCCGCCATGGAGCCGGTGATGGCCAGATGCGTGAAGATGCTGCGCACCAGCCGCATGAAGCCAAGGAAGCCCGGACGACCGCCATAGAGGTCGGCGATGCGGCGTGTGAGCCTTGCTGCTTCGAAGAGCACATAGATGATGTCGACCAGCGCACGCGGAGAAACGGCTGTCACCACGGAAACGCGCTTGGCCGCGTTCAGCACCTGCTGGCGGGCGGCGGCATCCAGCGGGGCCAAAAGCTCCTTCTCCGCCACGGTCAGAAGATCCGCGCCGTCGATCACATCGTCTTTGAGGCTTTCAAGCGTTGCGCGTCCGGCTGCCGTTTCCGGCTTTCCGGCGAGAAGCCCCATCAGGTGATCGACCGTCTTGCGCGCCTCTTTGGCATCATTGCGTTCGATGGCGTCGGCGGCGTCCCGGCGCATCGTCTCGATTGAGGCAAGCCGCATGATGCCCAGCGCTTCGCGGGTCAGGATGGCGATGAAGGCGGTGAGCCCGATCGCAGCCACGCCAAGCGCCAGCCATCCCAGCCAGTCTGCGCGGTTGTAAAGGTCGCGGATCAGCTGATCCGTCCACAGGCCGATGGCCAGCGACAGGAGAACGCCGAATGCGGCGAAGAAGACCCGTCCCAGAATGGAACGCCGGCGTGGCGGGATCGGCGGGGGATCGGCGAGCGCCATGTCCTGTTCGGCAAAATAGTCTTCGCTTTCGGCGACCACCGCCACGGCGTTGCCGGGGTCGATGGCCTGCGGCTTTCGCTTCGGCGCCGTCTTTTCAGGCTTCTCAGGCTTTGGCGGGTCCACGCGGAAGGATGCGGGCGCTCTGCTCATGCGAGATGGTCTCCGACGAGAAATTCAAGGGCCCGGTCAAGCCGGATATGGGGCAGGGACAGGGTGACGCCTTCCGCCGTCTGCTCAAGCCGGGGCGGGCGGAAGCGCACGAAGCGGATCGGATGGTCCGGCGGGCTGTCCGACCCGTCTTCCGCTTTCTTCTGCTGAAAGATCAGGCCGGGCTTTTCCGGCAGGTCGCCTGGAAAGATTGCGGTTTCGGTTTCGCCGTCAAATGTCTCACCGGCAATGGTCTCGCCGGCCAGCGGGGTGCCGATGATCACCGGCAGCGTTTCCTTGCCCTGCCGAACCGTGCCTTCGCGTGTGGCCCGCACGGCGGCCATGGCCAGCACATCCACTGCCGCGCCTGAAAAATCAGCACGCGCGATAGCGCGGTCGGCCAGCCGTCGCACAATGGCCTGCAGGCGGTCATGGCTTTCATGATGAATGTGGTCCGCCTTGGTCGCCGCCACCAGAATGCGGTCGATGCGGTGGGCGAAGAGCCCCGTCAGCAGATTGCCGCGTCCCTGTCGAAAACACGACAGGATCTCCGTCAGTGCGCGCTCCAGATCGGTCACGGCTTCCGCACCCGCATTCATCGCCTGCATCGCGTCCACAAGCACGATTTGCCTGTCCAGCCGTGCGATGTGGTCGCGGAAGAAGGGGCGGATGACATGCGTCTTGTAGGCCTCGAAACGTCGCTCCATCATCGCGTGCAGCGATCCGGGCTTGTGTTTCTTGCCCGGCTCGAACTCGAGCGGCGCAAAGGTCAGCGCCGGGGAACCTTCCAGATCGCCCGGCATCAGAAAGCGTCCCGGCGGCAGTGTCGAAAGCGCCCTGTGGTCGGCCTTGCAGGCGCGCAGATAGGTCGAGAAAGCTTCGAACAGCCGCCGCGCGGTCATCTCGTCGGCTGGCGCGTCCGGGTCAATCCCGCTGGCCATCTCACGCCATTCGGCTGAAAGTTCCGCGCGGACGGGCAGGCGCGCCATTTCCATGGCCTCCTGGCAGAACGTGTCGTAATCCTTGCCGAGAAGCGGCAGGTCGAGCAGCCATTCTCCAGGATAATCAACGATGTCGAAGGAGAGTTTTCCGCGCGACAGGAGCCGGTTCCAGGCGGACGCGGACTCAAATTCCACCGTCAGCCGCAGTTCTGAAATGGCGCGCGTGGACTCCGGCCAGATGCGGCTTTCGACCAGGGCTGCGATGTGGTCCTCATACTGGAAGCGCGGCACCGCGTCGTCCGGCTGGTGCTCGAGATAGGCTTTGGATATCCGCCCCGATTTCTGGGCGTCGAACATGGGCAGCCGCCCGCCATGCAGCAGATTGTGAATGAAGGCGGTGATGAAAACCGTTTTGCCGGCGCGGGACAGCCCTGTCACGCCGATCCGCAGCGAAGGCGAAATCAGACCGGCAGCGCGTCCGGTCAGCGTGTCGAAGGCGATCCGCGCTTCGTCGGAATATGTCGTCAATGAAGCCAAGAGGCGAAATCCTCAAAAATCGCAAGACCTTGCATATAGGAAATCAAGCCTGTGATTGAAGAGCCGCCGGCAAGGCCCGTTATCCGCGGTCGGGGCGCAGGAACATGTCGAGACGCCCGCTTCTGCGCTCGATATTGGCCAACGCGCCGGGAAAGCTGATGACTGCAAGCCCGCATGTGGGGAAGCCGGAAGAGGCGGCCTGCGTTGCCTCGGCGTCGCCGCCTGATGAGAGCTCGTAAGCCAGGTCTTCCATCATCGGGTTATGTCCCACGACCAGAATGGTCTCTGCCTGCGGCGCTTCGCGCACTGCGAACAGATAGTCGGTCGCGTCAGAGTTGTACAATTCGGCCAGAAAATGCGTCTCCGGTTTCTGATCCAGCATGGTGGACGAAACGCCATCCAGCGTTTCGATGGCGCGTCTGGCCGTCGAGCAGAGGATCAGGTCGGGGAGGAGGTGGATTGCGCGCATCCGTTTTCCCAGCGCCCTTGCGTCCTCTTGCCCCGATGCGGTGAGCGTGCGGTCAAAATCGGACATGCCGGGCGCTGCCCAGCCAGCTTTTGCATGGCGAAGGAGAAGAAGCCGCGTCATATCACGAAATCCTGATCGATGGCGCTGAAAACGCACCTGAACGGGTTGGAAATGCCCTCAAACTGCGCGATTTCGGCTGCATTTTTCCCTCCGCAATGGCTTTTGAAGCTAAATGCAGACTTTATACGCATCCACAGCCCCGGGTAGAGCGGATTCACTTTTTCCGCTGCATTTAACAAAAGCGTGAAAGAGGCAGCCTTTGTGCTTGTGGTTGTGGAGGTGCGCTAATATATAGGCGCGGGCGAAAAAACATCCCAGGGTGACTCGATGAATGAGCTCAGTAATGCTGAATATGTGCCCACCGAGGACGAGCCCTTCATGAATGATCGCCAACGCTCGTATTTTCGTGCGAAGCTACAGCGTTGGAAGAGCGACATTCTCAAGGAGGCGCGTGAAACCCTCGAGGCGCTACAACAGGAAAACGCCAATCACCCCGATCTCGCAGACCGGGCGTCGTCGGAGACCGACCGTGCAATCGAATTGCGCGCGCGTGACCGGCAGCGCAAGCTGATTTCCAAGATTGACGCTGCCTTGCAGCGCATCGAGGAAGGCACCTACGGTTACTGTGAGGAAACGGGGGAGCCGATTTCTCTGAAGCGGCTTGACGCGCGGCCGATCGCTACCTTGTCGATCGAGGCGCAGGAGCGTCATGAGCGTCGTGAAAAAGTTTATCGCGACGACTGACTGGCAGACAAAATAACGGTTAGGGCGTTAGCCCAGTTTTGTATGCGCCACGCCGCTGCGGCTGGCGCTTTTTCTTTGCCTGTTTTCCGGTTTGCCGACGCCCGCGCATTTTGGTTTCCGGGCATCAGCCTGGATGTGTGGCCTATGGCCTGCCCATCCCGCCTTTGCGCAGAGATCGGGCAAGCGAGACGTTTCTAAAAACCTAGTGCTTCTGTTCCGAGAGTTCTTCCAGAAGCTTGCTCATTTCATCCTCGAGCGTGTGTTCGCTCACCGGCTCTTCCATCTGGTCCCTTCGCGCAGCCTCGTCTGATCGCGTCTCCACCGGAGGATCGTTGCGCGTGGTGGGCATGGCCGCTCGCGGGGCGGATGCGATATGAGTGCGTTCCACATAGCGCTCGTCAGGTTCTGCAGGGCGCACATCTGTCGCCACCCTCTCGGGTGCAGCCGCGCGCGGCGGTGTAGCCATGCCAGCCAGCCGCGCTGGCTCCGGGGCGGTCGCGGAAGGCAGGGTGCGATGGTCGTGGTTCGGCGATACCGGCAAAGGCGCTGGCCTCACGGGAATGGGCCGGGGGATTGACCGGCGCTGTGGCGCTTGTTCGCTGAGCGTCGGTGTGCGCTCGGCAATCTGAATGCTGGGCTCCGGCTCCGGTGCAGGCGGCTCCACCTCTCGCCGGGGCTCTGCCGGGGCTGGCTCGGGAGCCGTCTCCTGCAGCTCCGGCTCCTCACGCCCTTGCTCGGGAACCGCCCGTTGGCGAGTTTCCGGGCGCTGGCGTGTTTCGGGCCGGGGCATTTCCGGCTCTGGCATTGCGCGCGGAGCCGGCTCACTCTGCCGCCGAGGCATGACCGGTTCAATTCTCGCCGGGAGCTCTTTTCCGATATTGGCCTCGACGACAATGTCGCTGGGGCCGCCGATCAGGATCAGGTGTTCCACATCGTCACGGCGAACGAGCACAAGACGGCGATGATTGTCGACCGGCGTGGCGTCGGTCACCGCCAGTCGCGGCTGCTTGCCTCTGGAACCGGAGATGAACGTGCCTGCCGTAAAGCGCCGGTTCACGCGTACGAACACGAGAAGCACTATGGCGATTACAATGAGGATTATGGTCCAAAGGGCCGCAGTCGCGTTTGCTTCTCCAAAAATCCCCACGAGCCAGTCGCGCATTCGTTTACTCCAGTTTCCGTCAGATCAGACAAGGTATGCGTGTCACGCCATGGCAGCAAGCCGCCAGCAAAACTGTGGCCATTCAACAGAACATTTCGGGCAAAGAAAGGCGATTTGCGTTTCGATTACACGTGTGCGCTTGCAGATGGCGGGAGCCCTGATATATCCCGAATGGGTCGGGTTCGCGTGGAAGCCGGCGGGAATTGGGCGCGATAAACGGGAAACGCATGGCCAAGCAGACCGGGGGAGAAATCCACGCAGCACCGATCGTCGACCAGAGTTCGCGACCCGGTGCCATAACGCGGCTAATCATCTTCATTGTCGTACTGACGCTGTCTGCGGTTGCCTTCTCCGTGTTCCGCGACCGTCTGGGCGACCCGTTCCTGCTGGGGCTTCTGGGCGTTCTGGCGATGATCGGGGTGGGATTCCTGTTCGCAACGGCGATCGGCTTCGTGCAGGTCGCGCCGCGTTCAGCAGGCAGTGAACTCTCCAGGGCCTTTGTTGATTCCATGGAGGAGGGCCTCGTGGTTGCAGACACCAAGGGCCGCATCCTCTACGCAAACAATGCTTATGCCCAAATGACCGGTGCGACATCAGTTGCCGACGTGAAGACGGTCGATGGTCTGCTTTCAGACAATCCCGAAGCCGCGCCGGTGATCGAGAAGCTCGCCGCCGGTCTGCGCGATGGCCGGGCAGGGGATGGTGAGTTCCGTCTGACCCGTTCGATCCGTCCGGGCGGTGAACTGGGCGCGCGCTGGTACCGCACCTGGGCGCGTATTTTCAAACTGCCGGGATACCGTCAGCCGGTCTCCGCCTGGCAGATTGCCGACATTTCCGAGGAGCGCGCCGAGCAGGAACGCTTCTTCCTCGATCTCCAGAAGGCCATCGATCATCTCGATCACGCGCCGGCAGGCTTCTTCGCCGCTGACCCTGATGGCCGCGTCACCTATATCAACGCGACGCTCGCCGAATGGCTGGGCATCGATCTCGCCAATTTCGTGCCCGGCGCGGTTCGTCTGCCGCAGATCGTTGCCGGCGACGGCATGGCGCTGGTCAACGCGGTCAAGGCCGATCCGGGAACCGCGCGTAATGCGGTGATCGATCTCGATCTCTCCACGATGGGCGGCGAGGTTCTGCCGGTGCGCTTCATGCATCGTGTCATGGCAAGCCGCGAAGGTTCTTCCGGTCCGACCCGCACCATCGTGCTCAACCGGCAGGTGGGCGAGGACGCCTCTGCGGATCTGCGCGCTTCCGAGGTTCGCTTCACCCGCTTCTTCAATTCGACGCCAATGGCCATTGCCTCGGTCGACCATGACGGGCGCATCCTGCGCACCAATGCGCCGTTCCTCTCGCTGTTCTCCCAGGTGGTCGACAGCGATGCGATGGAACGCCAGGTGCGTCTCGATGCCGTCATTCACGAGAACGACCGTGAGGCCTTTGCCAACGCTCTGGAACGGGCGAAGCACAGGCAGGCCGAGATTGCCCCCATCGACACCGTTCTGCCCGATGATGCCGAGCGGCATGTGCGCTTCTACGTCAATCCCGTCGTCGATCATGATGGTGCAGAAGGGGCCGAGGAAGCGGCCATCGTCTATGCCGTGGAGACCACCGAGCAGAAGGCGCTCGAAGCGCAGATGGCGCAGAGCCAGAAGATGCAGGCCGTGGGCCAGCTTGCCGGCGGCATCGCGCACGACTTCAACAATGTGCTCACCGCCATCATCATGGCCTCGGACCTGTTGCTGACCAATCATCGCCCGTCCGATCCGTCCTTCCCGGACATCATGAACATCAAGCAGAACGCCAACCGCGCCGCATCGCTGGTGCGTCAGCTTCTGGCATTCTCGCGCCGCCAGACGCTTCGCCCGGAAGTGCTGAACCTGACCGACGTGCTGGCGGATCTGCGCATGCTTCTGGCGCGTCTGGTCGGCAACGAGGTGTCGCTTTCCATCGAGCACGGACGCGACCTGTGGCCGGTCAAGGCCGATATCGGCCAGTTCGAGCAGGTCATCGTCAACCTGACGGTGAACGCACGCGACGCCATGCCCGAGGGCGGTCAGCTGACGGTGCGCACGCGCAATATCTCGGCCGATGAATGCGCGCAGTTCCCGTATCGCGAGCTGGCAGTCGCAGATTATGTGGCCGTCGAAGTTTCCGACACCGGCACGGGCATTGATCCCGAGACGATCCGCAAGATCTTCGAGCCGTTCTTCACGACCAAGGAAGTGGGCAAGGGCACCGGTCTCGGCCTCTCCATGGTCTATGGCATCGTCAAACAGACCGGCGGTTTCATCTTCTGCGATTCCGAGCTGGGCGAGGGCACGACCTTCCGCATCTTCCTGCCGCGTTACATTCCAAGCGAGGCGGAGAAGGCGGCCGAGGAGGCAAATGCAGCAGCCGAAAACGGCGCCGCCAAGCCAAAGGAAGAAAACCGCGATCTCTCCGGCTCCGCGCGGGTGCTCCTGGTGGAGGACGAGGATGCCGTTCGCATGGGCAGCGTGCGCGCGCTCTCCTCGCGCGGCTACGAGGTGCATGAGGCGAGTTCCGGCGCGGAAGCGCTGGAGATCTTCAACGAGCTCGACGGCAAGGTGGATATCGTCGTTTCCGACGTGGTTATGCCGGAGATGGACGGTCCCACGCTGCTCGGCGAACTGCGCAAGGTTCAGCCGGACATCAAGTTCATCTTCGTCTCCGGTTATGCCGAAGACGCCTTTGCAAAGAACCTGCCGGAAGATGCGCAGTTCGGCTTCCTGCCCAAGCCCTTCTCGCTCAAGCAGCTTGCAACGGTGGTCAAGGAGATGCTGGAGGAAGGCTGAGACCGGCCCGTTTCGGCTCAATCAAAAAAGAAGGGGGGACTGGCAATGTGCCGTCACCCCTTTTTCTTGTCTCAGGCTCTGAAATTCCTGACCCTAGACCGAAACCGTGCGCCTCACACGGTTCTGCGTGCCGAACAGATCGATGTAGCGCTGGATCTCTGCTGGATCGCCGGTTGCCTTTTCCGGGTTGTCCGACAGTTTGACGGCGGGCCGGCCATTGGCCTCGCTCACCTTGCAGACCACGGAAATCGCCTTCAGCCCGTTGATTTCCGTGGGGGCGCAGTCCTCGAAATCATTGGTCAGGTTGGTTCCCCAGCCAAAGGCCATGCGAACCTTGCCCTGGAAGTGGTGATAAGCCGCCTCGATGGTCTCGACGTCGAGACCGTCGGAGAAGATCAGGAGCTTGTCGCGCGGGTCTTTCCCGTGTCTGCGCCAGAATTCCATGATGCGCTCGCCGCCTTCGATGGGCGGTGCGCTGTCGGGGCGGAAGCCGGTCCAGTCGGCCACCCATGGCGGTGCGTTGCGCAGGAAGGATTCGGTGCCGAAGGCATCCGGCAGGACGATCAGAAGATTGCCGCCATAATAGCTCTGCCAGTCTTCCAGCACCCGGTAGGGGGATTCCAGAAGTTCCCTGTCGGTCTTGGCAAGTGCGGCCAGAACCATGGGCAGTTCATGCGCATTGGTGCCGAGCGCTTCCAGATCCGTGTCCATCGCGAGAAGCACGTTGGATGTGCCGGTGAAGGAATCGCCGATTCCCTCCTTCAGGGCTTCCACGCACCAGCGCTGCCAGAGGAACGAATGGCGGCGGCGTGTGCCGAAATCGGAAATCTTGATTTCCGGCAGCTTTTTCAGCCGCTCCACCTTGGACCACACCTTGGCCTTTGCGCGGGCGTAAAGCACATCCAGCGCGAAGGGGCCAAGCGACCGCATGGCCGCGCGCGAGCGCAGCTCGTTGATGATGGTCAGCGCCGGGATTTCCCACATGGTGGTTTCCATCCAGCGGCCATGGAAGTGCAGTTCATACTGCCCGTCGCTGCGGGTGAGTTCGTATTCCGGGAGCCGGAAATCGGCCAGCCATTTGAGGAATTCCGGCTGGAAGATCTGCTTGTGGCCGTAGAACGTGTTGCCGGCGAGCCAGATCATCTCCTTCTTGGTGAAACGGATGGCGCGCGCATGGTCCAGCTGTTCGCGCAGCTCGCCCTCATCGATCTCGTCTGCCAGAAGAACCGTCTTGTTGCGGTTGATCAGCGAGAACGTCGCGTCGACCTTCGGATAGAGGCCCCAGATCATCTGCAGCATGAGCAGCTTGTAGAAATCCGTGTCCAGCAGGCTGCGGCAGATCGGGTCTACCTTCCAGGCGTGGTTGTAAACGCGTCGCGCGATATCGGTTTTCGGCATGGTATGCGTGTATCCTGCGAGTAAAGGCCACCGTTCTGCGGCATTCGTTCGGTTGGGCAGACCACAACGGCAGGCCACGATTGTCAACGACTACGTGATCCACTTTCGCGATCTTGCGACGAAAACCACACATGAATTCAACGACAAGTCGTTGAAGTTCAGTCAGGCCCCATGGCCGGATCGGGCGTGGTTAATCGCCCGTTAACGAAAGGGGCGAAGACTGAATGCCGGGAGGAGCCCAAGGAGGTGACGATGTTCAACTCTGGATCCACCCACCATGGCCGGTCACTGGCCGGTGCATTTGCCCTGATCACTTTCATCATGTCCCCGTATCCTGCCGAGCCCCATGAGGCTCCGACCGGATGGCGCTACCCCTATGCCTGTTGCTCGGACCGGGACTGCCGCACCGTCTCCGATGCAGCGGTGACCGAAGGCCCGGAAGGCTACGTCATCAAGGTGACAGGCGAGGTTCTGCCTTACACCGACAGGCGCGTGCGCAACTCGCCGGATGGCGTGTTCCACTGGTGTTCGATGGCCGGTCAGGAAAACAGCCGCACCATCTGCCTGTTCGTGCCGCCGCGCGCATTCTGAAAGGCCCGTGCTGCACCGCCTAAAGCGGGATGTTGTCGTGCTTCTTCCAGGGGTTCTGGAGGTCCTTGTTGCGCAGCATTCTGAGCGCGCGGGCGATGCGCTGCCTGGTCGAGTGGGGCATGATGACTTCGTCCACATAGCCCCGCTCGGCGGCCACGAAGGGGGAGAGGAAACGATCCTCATACATCTTCGTGTGCGCCGCGATTTTTTCGGGATCGTCGATGTCCTTGCGGAAGATGATCTCGACCGCGCCCTTTGCGCCCATCACCGCGATCTGCGCGGATGGCCAGGCATAGTTGATGTCGCCGCGCAGATGTTTTGACGCCATCACGTCATAAGCGCCACCAAAGGCCTTGCGGGTGATGACGGTGATCTTCGGCACCGTGGCCTCCGCATAGGCGAAGAGCAGCTTCGCGCCGTGTTTGATCAGACCGCCATATTCCTGCGCGGTGCCGGGCAGGAAGCCTGGAACATCGACGAAGGTGACGATCGGAATGTTGAAGCAGTCGCAAAAGCGCACGAAGCGGGCAGCCTTGCGCGAGGCGTCGGAATCGAGAACGCCCGCCAGCACCATGGGCTGGTTTGCCACAAAGCCCACCGTGCGACCTTCCACACGTCCGAAGCCGGTGACGATGTTTTTGGCGAAGGACGCCTGGATCTCGAAGAAATCCGCCTCGTCGCAGGTTTTCAGAATGAGTTCGCGAATGTCATAGGGCTTGTTCGCATTGTCGGGCACCAGCCGGTCGAGCGAATGATCCGCCTCGGTCACCGACTGGAAGCACTCCACTTCCGGCAGATCCGCCGTGTTCGATGTGGGCAGGAAGTCAATCAGGCGGCGCATCTGCAAGAGCGCCTCCACATCATTGTCATAAGCGCCGTCGGCGATGGACGACTTGACCGTATGCACCGATGCGCCACCCAGTTCCTCGGCCGTCACGGTCTCGTTGGTCACGGTCTTCACCACGTCCGGACCGGTCACGAACATGTATGACGTGTCGCGCACCATGAAGATGAAATCGGTCATGGCGGGGGAGTAGACGTCACCGCCGGCGCACGGACCCATGATGACAGAAATCTGCGGAATGACGCCGGAGGCGAGCACATTGCGCTGGAAGATTTCGGCATAGCCGCCGAGTGCCGCCACGCCCTCCTGGATGCGCGCGCCGCCGGCATCATAGAAGCCGATGATGGGCGCGCGATTCTTCAGGGCCATCTCCTGAACCTTGACCACTTTCTCCGCATGCGCCTCTGAAAGAGACCCGCCGAACACGGTGAAATCCTTGGCGAAAACGAAAACCGTGCGGCCGTTGACCGTGCCCCAGCCGGTCACCACGCCATCACCCGAGATGCGGCTCTTTTCCATGCCGAAATCTGTGGAGCGGTGCTCGACGAACATGTCGAATTCTTCAAAAGAGCCTTCGTCGAGAAACGCCTCGATGCGCTCGCGCGCCGTCAGCTTGCCCTTGGCGTGCTGGGCGTCGATGCGCCTTTGGCCTCCGCCTTCACGCGCAGCGGCGCGGCGGCGTTCCAGCTCGAGAAGAACCTCTTTCATGCTTGTCTCCCCCCAAAGGCGATAAACGGTTCTCATGCTGGTAGCATGGCCGCATCGACAGGCAAATACGCCGTGCGTCCTAGATGACGCACGGCGCGTTTGCAGATTTTACCAGCTGCCCGTGTTTTCCATGGAAGCCCAGGGCTCCATCGGCTCCTTCGCACCGCCTTTCTGCAGCAGTTCGATGGAGATGCCGTCGGGCGAGCGCACGAAGGCCATGCGGCCATCGCGCGGCGGGCGGTTGATGGTGACGCCGGCCTTCATCAGGCTGTCGCACAGGGCGTAAATGTCGTCGACCTCATAGGCGAGGTGGCCGAAATTGCGCCCGCCATCATAATCTTCCGGATCCCAGTTATAGGTCAGCTCCAGCAATGGAGCGTGCTCGTCGGCAGCGCGCGCGCCGTCGGCGGGAGCGGAGAGGAACACCAGCGTGTAGCGGCCCTTTTCGCTCTCGGAACGGCGCACTTCGGTGAGGCCGAGCTTGTTGCAGTAGAAGTCGAGCGATGCGTCGATATCCTTGATACGGACCATCGTGTGCAGGTAGCGCATGTTTCCTCTCGCTTGCTGGTTTACGTATGCGGTACGGGCATCCTACCCGCGCCATCCGGCAATGTTGCACGTTAACCAATTGTGCCGCACTGCCGAAGACCTTCAAATCCAGTTGTTTTCACCTGTTGTTGAAAATCAGAAACTGGGTCTTGCTATGCCACAAAGCGCAAATGCTATCTTCGAACTACACAGTGAGTCGGGCGGACTTGAAAAAAGGCTTGATGGGATGGACGACAAGTCCTCGACAACCAAGAGGTACGAGGCTGGCGGTACGGCGCCAACGGCGGATGACGCTACGGAAGCCATTGAGCTGGTGGAGATCACCGGCGCGATTAAGTGGTTTGACGTGGCGAAGGGCTATGGCTTTATCCTCCCGGACGACGAAGAGCATGGAGATGTGCTACTTCACGTAACCTGCCTGCGCAAGGACGGCTTCCAGACGGCGCTGGAAGGCGCACGGATCGAATGCCTCGCCCGACAGGGCGACAAGGGCCTTCAGGCCTTCAAGGTCGTTTCCATCGATCTGTCGACTGCGGTGCACCCGAGTGAGGATCAGGAGCCTCGGACGCATGTCACTGTGGCCGCGGAAAGCGGTCTGGAGCGTGCGCTCGTCAAATGGTTCAACCGCACCAAGGGGTTCGGCTTCCTGACCCGCGGCGAGGGGACCGAGGATATTTTCGTCCACATGGAAACGCTGCGCCGCTACGGCGTGACGGAACTGCGCCCCGGCCAGGTTGTGCTGGTGCGCTTCGGGCGCGGTGAAAAAGGCCTTATGGCTGCCGAAGTCTACCCCGATCTTGGCACGCTGAATGCCGCGCATTGATCATTGCGCGGCCCTTTTCACGAGAGTGCCGCCAATGTCGCATTTTTCCTTCCAGCCGGTTGAGGCTTTTCGTTCGTTGAGCCAGCGTGTCCTGAAGGCGTTTCTCGCGTCTGTTTTCCTTATTTTTCTCGCCGCTGGCGCTTTTGCACAGGGATCGGCCATGCGCCTGCCGGTCGATCCTGAACCGCTTGTCGCGGTCACGGCGGCGGGCGAGGTGCGTTTCGACATCGAAATTGCCGACGAGGCGCATGAGCGTCAGCGTGGGCTCATGTTCCGCCAGTCCATGCCGCAGGATCGCGGCATGCTCTTCATCTTCCCGGCAGAGGGCCGTCAGGGGTTCTGGATGCAGAACACACCGCTGCCGCTTGATCTTCTTTTCGTGGCGGCTGATGGTACGGTTCGGGCGATTGCGCCCGGCACGCCGTTCTCCACCGCTTCCATCTCGCCGGACGTCGAATCCCAATTCGTGCTTGAACTGGTCGCCGGAACCGCGCAGAAGACGGGGATCGAGGTCGGTGACCGTTTGCGCCATCCGCGCTTAGAGGCCGCCGGCGCCCAATAGTCAGCAAGGGCGATTTTCCGGAAAATGAAGTCTTTCCTCCATGACGGGTTCGAGCTCGCTTTCATCGATGAAGGCCAGGGCGATCCCATTCTCCTCATTCACGGCTTTGCCTCCACGCATTTCGTCAACTGGGTTGCGCCGGGCTGGGTGAAGACCCTGCGGGATGCGGGCTTCCGCGTCATCGCGATCGACAATCGCGGCCACGGAAAATCTGCCAAGAGCCATGACAAGGCGGATTACACGCCCGGTAAGATGGCGGGTGATGCAGCCGCTCTGCTCGATCATCTGGGCATCGGGAAGGCGCATGTGATGGGCTATTCCATGGGCGCGCGCATCTCCGCTTTTTTGGCGCTTGAGCACCCCGAGAAGGTCGCCACGCTCATCCTTGGCGGGCTTGGGCGCGGCATGATTGACGGCGTTGGAGAGTGGGACGAGATCGCCGAAGCGCTTCTTGCCGACGATCCGGATAGCATCACCTCCGAGCGCGGCCAGATGTTCCGCAAATTCGCCGATCAGACAAAGAGCGACCGCATTGCGCTCGCCGCCTGCATCGCCACGTCCCGCGAGCTCCTGACCGCCGAAGATGCCGCGACGATTGCCCAGCCGACGCTGGTTGCCGTTGGCACCGTCGATGACATTGCCGGTTCGCCTGAAGGGCTGGCCGATCTGTTGCCTAACGGCACGGCATTTGCGATTGAAAGACGGGACCACATGCTGGCGGTGGGCGACCGGACATTCAAGGCGCGCGCGCTGGCGTTTCTGGAGGAGCACCCTCTTGATCGAACGTAAGGCGATTTCCTTTGTCGGGGCCGAAGGCAACAGGCTGACCGGCGATATCTGGGATGGCGGCGGTCAGCCCGTCGTTTTCCTGCATGGCGGTGGGCAGACACGGCGCGCCTGGGACGCCACGGCGCGTGAGGTGGCCGAGCGCGGCATGCGCGCCATCTCGGTAGACCAGCGCGGCCATGGCGAGAGCGCGTGGGTCGAAAGCGGCCGCTACGGATTTCACCATTATGGCGAAGATGCCGCTGCCATCTTCCGGCAGGTTCATGAGCAATTCCACATCAGGCCATCAGCCGTTGGCGCGTCGCTTGGCGGTCTGGCGTCCCTGACAGCGGAGATGCGGGACGGGCCGCTTCTTGATGCGCTCGTGCTTGTCGACATCACGCCGCGCCTCGATCCCAAAGGGGTGAACAAGATCCAGGGTTTCATGGGCGCGCGCATGGAAGAGGGCTTCGCATCGCTTGAAGAGGCTGCCGATGCAATCGCCGCCTATCTGCCGCACCGCACGCCGCGTCGCTCGCTGGAGGGCCTGCGCAAGAATCTGCGGCAGGATGAGGATGGCCGCTATCGCTGGCACTGGGACCCCGCCTTCATCAAGGGGGCCGAGAGCATCAATTATGGCGCGGAAGCGCTGATGCAGGAGCTGCTTGCGGGCCTGCCGCAATTGAGCCTGCCGGTGCTTCTGGTGCGTGGCATGCGTTCGGAACTGGTGCAGGAAGCGCATGCCCGGGAGTTCGTTTCCCTTGCGCCTGCCGCTTCCTATGTGGATGTCGGCGGGGCCGGGCACATGGTGGCCGGCGACCGCAACGATGTTTTCGCAACCGAGATCCTGAAATTTCTGGGCCGCGACGAGGCGGCCTAGAGCATTTCGCGGTCAGGCCGGTCAGTGTCCTGCAAAATGCGGTGGGCGCCGCTCGCGAAATGCGCGCCGGCCTTCCGCATAATCCGCACTTTCGAACGTGATGTCGCCGAGCCCCTGAGCGCGTTCGGCTTCCTGCGCGCTGCAGGTCAGCGCCGCCGAAATCGAAACCTTCGATGCGCGGATGGAAAGCGGGGCATTGCGGGCAATGGTTGCTGCAAGGTCCGTGGCCCGGCTGATCAGCACGTCAGAAGGCACGACCTCCAGCAGGAACCCGCATTCGCGGGCGCGCGCCGCATCGATCCGCGCGCCGGAAAAGGTGAGGTAGCGCGCCATCTGTGCGCCTGCCGTGGCCACGATGTCGCCCATCGCCTCCACCGGATAGGCAAGGCCGAGCCGCGCTGCCGGTACTGAAAAGAGCGCATCGGGCGAGGCTATCCGCAGGTCGCAGGCCGCAGCAAGGCCAAAGCCGCCGCCGAAGCAGACACCGGAAATAGCCGCAATGGTCGGCAGATGCGTGTTGCGAATGGCTGCAAACGCGCCGGCATTCAGCATTTCGTAGCTGCGCGCGGTTTCCGCATCGCGCCGCACCGTGTCGAACTCGGAAACATCCGCGCCCGCGCAGAAATTGTCGCCCGCGCCGCGCAGAACCAGAACGCGCACCGTGTCGTCGGCCTCCAGTTCACCGACCAGATCGATCATCGATCGCCACATGGCCTGTGACATCGCGTTCATCTTTGCTTCCCGGGAGATCAGAATGGTCGCGATGCCATTCGAGCGGGAAACACGTAAACCTGCCTCATTTTGCTGCGATTGGACCGTCATGCATCAATTTTCCTGTAGCTGCTGTCACAGTTTTTTGCGGTTCAATTACCTTGGCTTCTGACGTATGTTTGGCTTTAAGGCAAGGTTAGGCCTCTGGCGGAGAAATCGATGAACGCTCGCAACGCTATCCGTGAACGCAGTTCCGGCAAAAGCGCGCCTCAACCGGTGGACCCGATCTGGTACGCGGTCCGTGAAGAGGCGGAGGCCGCTGTCGCCAATGATCCGCTGCTTGCGGCCTTTCTCTATGCGACGATCCTCAATCATGACGATCTGGAAAGCGCGGTCGTGCACCGGGTCGCCGAGCGGCTCGATCATCCCGACATGGGCGCGGACCTGATCCGCCATACTTTCCACGCCATGCTCAATGCCGAGCCTGAATGGCGCACTACTGTGCGTGTGGACATTCAGGCCTATTACGACCGCGATCCGGCCTGCGACCGTTTTCTGATGCCGGTGCTCTATTTCAAGGGCTTCCACGCCATCCAGACCCATCGTCTGGCGCACTGGCTGTGGAAGGAGGGACGCAGGGATTTCGCGCTCTACCTGCAAAGCCGCTCGTCGGCCGTCTTCCAGACGGACATCAATCCCGGTGCGCGGATGGGCAAGGGCATCTTCATCGACCATGCAACCGGCGTGGTCATCGGTGAGACGGCGGTTGTCGAAGACGATGTGTCCTTATTGCATGCGGTGACGCTGGGCGGCACCGGCAAGGAAACGGGCGACCGGCACCCGAAAATCCGCCATGGCGTGCTGATCGGCGCTGGAGCGAAGATCCTCGGCAATATCGAGGTCGGCCATTGCGCACGCGTTGCGGCGGGCTCTGTCGTGCTGAACGATGTGCCGGCTGCCAAGACCGTTGCCGGCGTGCCGGCGCGTGTCGTTGGTGAGTCGGGCTGCAGCGAGCCGTCCCGCTCCATGGACCAGATCCTGCACGGTCAGTCCTGAGCGCGTCTGCGGCGCTCATTCAGCTCATCTCTATTTTGTCAGGGCAGGGAGGTTTCCCGGCATCACGACTGGTGACTGTTCGCAGCAAAAACGTCTGTTGACCCGCAGAGGCTTTACGGCTGAAATCCCGGTTTCAGGGTTTACAGTGGCGCTGGCCTCATGTCAGAAGCGCCGCGATCACAGCAGGGCTACCGGGTGTTCGCACGGATATCCGGCGGGTCTGCATCAAATCTGAAGCTGTGCGTCGTGCTGTCCCGAAACCGGTCCGGTTTCACACGATGCGCCAGGCACTGGAGATGTTTCTTGAAGCCCGAAGAGATCCGAAAGCTCGAAGCGTATTTCAAACGTACCTTCAACAATGATGCGCTGACCGTGAAGGCGCGTCCGCGCAAGGACGATTCCTGCGAGCTTTATCTTGGTGACGAGTTCCTCGGCATCGTCTTCAAGGATGAGGAAGAGGGAGAGCTCTCCTACAATTTCTCGATGGCCATTCTCGACATCGACCTCTGAGCCGTTTTGGCCAGAAGCACGCAGGCGCCCCTGGCGCGGCGGCGTGAATTCGAAAGCCCGTATGCGCTGTCGCATGCGGGCTTTTTTCTGTCAAAGGGGGCTTACAGCGGGGTCTTGATGTGCTCTGCGACCTTCCGGCGAATGTCCTTGTCCAGAAGCCGCCACTGGCCGAGCAGCGAGGCGGGAAAGCGGTAGGTCATGCTCAGCCGGTTTCCCAGGTTGATGTCGCGTTCGCACGGCGCGAGCGCCTCCCGCGCCGCAGTTCCTGTCAGGCAACGCGCCACGAAGGGTTCTTCCCCCGGTTCTGAGGCCGAAACCGCAAGCACTTCGCCCTCATAGCCGGAGCCCTGTTTGAAGCGGTGAAAGCGAATGCTCTCCGGTCCACCAACCGAGTGCGCCTCGATCACCTGCCGGTAGACGGGTTCAAGCCGGTTGCTCATGTCGCGCGACATCATCTGTTCCTCGAATGTCACAAACAGGATGCGTCGCGATCCGTCCACATGGTTGAAATCATCGCTTCTGTCAGGCGAATAGCCCTCGAGTTCGGGCCAGACCATATAGACATCCAGGCGCTGTCTCACGCCATCCTGCCGTGCGGCCTTGAAGCGGATCATGTTTTCCGGAAATGTCAGCACATTGTTGCCGATGACGATCTCGCGGGGCTTGGTGGATGCGGTGTGACCGGCTTCCGACAGCGTGTCTCCATACCACTGGCCGACAAACAGGATGCCGATGGAAAGCGCCAGCAGCAGCAGAAAGAACTGAAACACACGGCGCGCAAACCGGTTTTGTTGCACGGCGGCAGATGTGTTGGCAGCGCTGATGTCGTTTTCGGTCGCCAGTTTCAGATCCTCGCTTGTGTCTCGATACGGGACACGGGAATCGGCACAAAGTTTGCCTCAAAGGTTGTATTGACCTTGGGTTCTTATGGTAAATGGAGCGTAAAGACATGGTCCATATCTGGCTTTGCGGGGCGGCGTTTGTCGCCGGACTTGTCTTTTGCGGTCTCCTTTCAAGTCTCTTTGAGCTTCTGACCGGCAGGCGTGTGCGCTTCCAGTCGCCCTTCATCGTTCGTCGGCGTGTTTTGCGATCCCTCGCGGTCATGCTGTGCGTGGGACCGGTCGTTTTCCTACGTGAAGCGCTCGCAAGCCACAGGCAGAGGCTGATCGGGCATGGCGCGCTGGCGGGTGCGGCTTTCACGTCCGGATTATGGGTGACGGCGACCGGTGTGGTTGTTATCGAGGCGGTGCTGGCGGTCGGGCGGATTTGAAGCGGCGAAGTGCAGATTCTGATTCCCGCCCGCGTGTTGTAGTGTGCCGCCTTAATCTACCGGGAGTTTTTCATGCCGATTTATGCGTTGGAGGGCGAGAGCCCGCAGTTCGAGGACAGGGACACAAACTGGATCGCGCCGGACGCCTCGCTGATCGGGCGTGTGCGGCTCGGACGCAATGCGGGTGTCTGGTTCGGCGCTGTCCTGCGCGGTGACAATGAGCTGATCGATATCGGCGAAGACACCAACATTCAGGAACACTCCGTACTTCATACGGATATGGGCTTTCCGCTGGTCGTGGGGCGCGGCTGCACGGTCGGGCACCGGGCGATCCTGCATGGTTGCCGGATCGGCGAAAACAGTCTGATCGGAATGGGCGCGGTGGTACTCAATGGCGCTGAGATCGGCAGGAATTGCCTGGTCGGCGCCGGCGCGCTCGTTACCGAGAACAAGAAATTCCCCGACAATTCGCTGATCGTCGGTTCGCCTGCCAAGGTCGTGCGTGAACTGGATGAGGAAGCGGTGCGCGGGCTCCGCTGGTCTGCCGATCACTATGTGAAGAACGGTCAGCGCTTTTCCGCAGGGTTGAAGGAAGTCTGAGTTCCCGAAAAAAAAGGTGGAGCCGACCCATGGGGTGGGCCGGCTCCTGACCCGGTCGTTGGGGACGGGGAGGTGGGGACTCGACCGGGTGTCCCGCAACGGATGCCGCCGGTCCCATGCTCTGGAGCGCGACGTTTTCCGTTGGTGTTCAGAAAGACATGGGCGCGTTCAGTCGACTTCGCCCATGTGTTTTGTTGAGAAGATCAGCGGCTCGAAGCGACGCTGCCAACGGCGACGGGCTGTCCGTTGTTGATGTTGACCCACTTGCCCGAATGCGAAGCGGCCTGGCGCTTGAGATAGGTGTAATCCGTATCGCCCCACAGAGAGACGCGGGCTTCCAGATTATCGAGAATGAAATCGCCCATATTGGTGACCACGGTCAGAACGGCATGGCCGTCGCCATTGGGTTGGCGCACCACCGTGATCAGCAGATTGCCGGCAGGCACGCCGGCTGCCATCAGGCGGCGGCGCTTCTCGAGAACATAGTCCTCGCAGTCGCCATAGGCCGTCGGGTAGGACCAGTACTCTTCCACGCCCCACATTTCCATGTCGGTGCGCGGCAGAACCGTCGAGTTCACCGCATTGTTGACGTCGATCATGGCTTTCCACATCTCGCGCGTCAGCTTCACCGGGCGCGGGCGCGCCGTTGTCTGGTTGCACTCGACCGGCTCGCGCTGGCAAAGTTCATAGTGACCGATCGGCTGGCTGGTGAAGCCACCGGTCTTCATGAAATTGGGTGTGGCGAACGCCCCCGTGGTGAACGCTCCGAATGCAAGTGCGGCGGCCGCGATCAGCCGTGCGCTCTTTGAATGCCCCATAGTTTTGTCTCCCCGTTTGAGAGGACAATGACACAGGGGAATTTATTCCAGGCAAAAGTGGGAAGTATAAATCGCGCTAAATTCTATTTGTATTTTGATCTAATCAATATAAAAATCGAATTATATTTGAATAAAATTTATCTAAAATTGTAATGAAATTCGAAGGCGTCACGGCGCTCGGTTCGCGCCGCACTTCACGGGCGGATTGACGATGGAGAGGAGAGCAGCATGAATGGTGTGAAGGCTTTGGTGTTCGATGTATTCGGCACGGTGGTGGACTGGCGCGCAGGTGTGGCGCGCGAGGCGGCAGAGTTTCTGCAGCGTCATGGGGCAGGGGGCGTTGATCCGGCAGCATTCGCGGATTTGTGGCGGGCGCGTTATCAGCCGGCCATGGAGGAGGTGCGAAGCGGTCGGCGGCCCTTTGTGCGGCTCGATGTCCTGCATCGGGAAAATCTGGAAGTGATCCTTCCGGATGTCGGCGTAGACCCTTCGCACGTTCCCGCGTACGAACTGGATGCGCTGAACCGCGCATGGCACCGGCTCGATCCCTGGCCCGATGTGCTGGCGGGGCTTGCGCGCCTCAAGACGCATTACATCATCGCGCCGCTCTCCAATGGCAATGTTCTTCTCATGCTGAATATGGCCAAGCGCGCCGGCCTGCCGTGGGACGCCATTCTGGGCGCCGAGGTCGCGCAGGCCTACAAGCCCGCGCCGGAAGCCTATCTGCACACCGCCGATATTCTGGGGCTTGAGCCCGGGGAGGTCTGCATGGTGGCGGCACACAACAGCGATTTGGCTGCCGCCAGCGCCTGTGGACTCAGGACGGCTTTCGTTGCGCGTCCGCTGGAATATGGCAGCGGATCGTCACGCGATCCCGTCGCAGAACGGGACTGGGATGTGAGCGTCTCGGACTTTGGAGAGCTGGCGACGCGGATGGGCGCTTAGGCCGCTGTTACGAATGCAGCGGTCAGGCTTCCGTCGGCAGCGAGAACTCTGCTTCCAGCGCCTGACGGTTCTGGATGCTTGCAAATTCGATGGCGACGCCATCGTCGAAGTGGCGCACCACCTGTCCGCGCATCGTGCCAAGATGAACCTGCGTTCCGCGCTCAGGCCGCACTTCGCTCTCCACGGCTGCGCCGGAAAGAGACAGGTCGATGATGCGGCAGCGATATTCGCGGCCGTCCGGCAGGCGCAGAACGCTGATCGGGTTGCGCGGTGCGATACGCTCATGACGGCGATCTTCCGGCAGATCCAGTTCGTGCTTGTTGGCAAGCCATGTAAGCTGGGCTGCGAGCTTGTCGCGCTTGCGCTCGGAGGCAACCACCGTCATGGCGAAACCGTCGCGGTTGACGCGGATCACTTCGCCTTCAATGCGGCCGATATGATCGAGATAGGCAATCACGCGCTCGCCCTGCCTGCCCGAATGCTGTGCGATCAGGCAAACGTCGCCCGGTGACATGTCTGTCACCCGGCAGGGGTGTTCGCTGCGATCCTCAAGCATGAAGCGGCCATAGATCGACACCTTGACGCGCTGAAAGCTGCGTCTTTCATCGTCTGATGGGGATCGGTTGATCGCCGCTCTCATCGTGTCTTGCGCCCTTCGATCTGAAGATTCCAGCTGGCCCATGGGGCATCGAGACACTACGCCTGATCCGTTAATAAGCGGTAAGGAGCAACTATTCGTTGCGCCCGCCGTCGAAAACCACAAGATGGCGGAAGCGGCGGCCCTGGCCGGGTTCGATGAGGCTGTCGGTGATGGAGCGGCGCTCCGGCACCAGTGGCGGCACCTGGACGGCTGGCCGGTTCTTCAGGAGGGAGGGCTCGCGGTCGGCGTCGATGATCCGCAGCGAGGTGACTTCACATTCCACGATTGGTTCTGCGCCAAGCCAGAAAGGCTTGTGGCAGGCCAGCAGCGAGCCCATGGCGCGCGGGCTTTCCATGCCGCCTTCAAGCGGCAGAAGCAGAAGCTCGAAGGCTGCGGCATCGCCGCTCCTGTTGCGTCCCGCAAAGGAAAGAACCACCACGGATTTCATGTCGAACACGCTGCGCGCAAGCTTGCCGACCACGGCCTGATCACGGCCCGGCCACAGGGAGGCGAAGGAGAGGCCCTTCAGTTCCTTTCCGAATGTGGCGCACAGCCGGGTGCCGGCGAGGCGGAACACGGCTTCGCCGCGCGCATCGCGTTCCAGAATGAACGTATCGGCCAGCAGTGTCTTGATCTCTGCCGGCTCGACTTCCGTGCGCCTGGGGGCCGGACGGTTGCCACGCAACCTGTTCCAATATTGGAACAACGTCACCGAACCATCATGTTTCATGCCTCTTGGCTCCTTACTCTCGGCCCGGGCCTGTCCCATAGGCGGACAGGTGCAGGCATTTTCAATAGCGACATGTGGATGGGTGCAGGATGCGTGCCAAAGCGATGGGGGTTGTTCGCGCAGCCGCTCTGTTAGGGTTAACAAAGGGTTTAGATTGCGCGGGTTTCGGGCCGGTGGCAGTGTCCGGCCGTTAGCAAGACCGAATCAACCAGATCGCCATGCGTCCCCGTGGACGCCTGAAGGACGATCTGAATGATTGAGGGAGTAGCGGGGGCGCCCGATGCTCCAACTGACGGGCCGGGGCCGGTCTTTCACACGAAAGCCGGAGTGGGGGCTCGACCAGGCCGTTCAGGTTCATCCTGAGCGGCTTTTTTCTTTTCCGCGGGTCTGCTACGCAAAATCATGAACAGAGATGAAGAGCGGGCGATTCCTGAAGCGGAATCCGAAAATGGGTTTGAGCGGAACGGCGGTGATGGCAGGGAGCCGGTGTTCAACCTGGCGCCGGCCGTCACGGTCCTCGGCCTGATCTGCGTTGCAATTTTTGCCATCGAGACATTCTGGATGAGCATTGATCAGCAGATCTGGCTGATGGTGCATTTCGCGTTTCTGCCGATCCGCTATAGCGGGCAGTTTGCGCTCGACACCTACGCTTTCATCAGCCCCGTCACCTATTCCTTCCTGCATGGAAGCTGGGGGCATCTTCTGGTCAATATGATCTGGCTTGCCGCCTTCGGGTCTCCGCTTGCCAACCGCATCGGAAGCGCGCGTTTCGTCCTGTTCTGGGTGGCAGGCGCGCTTGCCGCCGTCGGGCTGCATTACCTGCTCTATCCATCCTCGGCAGTGCCGCTTGTTGGCGCATCCGGCTCCATTTCCGCGATGATGGGGGCAGCCGCCCGCTTTGCGTTCCGGGTGGATCGGCGTCAGCCCAAGCCGGCCTTCACCGGGCCGGTGCTTCCTGTCTCCCTGGTCGTGAAATCGCGCAGCGTCGTGGTGTTCCTTGGCGTCTGGATGGTGGCCAATGTGGTGACGGGCCTGATGAGCGGCACCGTGGTCAACGGTCCCCAGATCGCCTGGGAAGCCCATATCGGCGGTTTTCTCCTGGGTTTCTTCGGCATCCAGTTCTTTGATCGCCCGCCCGCGCGGCGTCAGGCTGATTTCCCTTCCTAAGGGCAGGATTTCGACGACGGCATAAGCATTCGTCTACTTGCAAAGCGCTCTTTCACGGCGCAACATTGCCCTGTTGCCAGAAGAAGGAGATTGCCATGACGGTGAAGGCCATTCTGGACGCCAAAGGGCGCAATGTGGTCACCATCGGTCCGGACAGGAGGCTGGCGGAGGCCGCCCAGCTCTTGTCTGAACGCGGTATCGGTGCCGTCGTTGTGACGGAGCCCGACGGGCGTATCGCAGGTATATTGTCGGAGCGCGATATTGTGCGCGTGATCGGGCGCGATGGCGCCGACATGCTTGAACAGCCAGTTTCTGCGGTCATGACCGCAAAAGTTCGCCGCTGCCATGAGCAGAACACGGTCAACGAGGTCATGCAGATCATGACTGAAGGCCGTTTCCGGCACCTGCCGGTGGAAGAGAACGGCAAGATTGCCGGTATCATCTCGATCGGCGATGTCGTGAAAAAGCGCATCGAGGAGGTCGAGCGCGAGGCCGAAGACATTCGCAGCTACATCGCGACCGCCTGAAAAGACGGAGGCTGCCTTTCGGCAGCCTCTTTTGTTTTAACGGTTATCGAGTTGTGAGCGGACCAGTTGAAGGCCGCGGCGCGTGATGCGGTAGGGACCGCTGTTGCGCGACTGGATTGCCCGTTTGCGTTTGATTTTTCTGAACAGTGTCAGGTCAAGGCCGGGAAACTGCCAGCCGTCACGTGTGATGCAGTTCAGTTCGAGTATCTGGCCTTGCTCGTCCTTTTCGATGACGATCCGGCCGCCCTGCGCCAATATGTGCAGGATGCGCTGCTCTGCGCGCGAAATATCCATATCTTGAAGTCCTGGAAAACCACTGGCGCAAACCAATGGGAAAACCACCGGCCAAATGGCCGACAAACATCGCTGCGCCGCCTTGCGATGGCGCAGGGTTTCAAGGTTTTCTCGCCCCGACCCTGTGTTGGTTCAGGTTCGGGGCCCTACCGGGCCTCAAGATAGTTGGACATAAAAACTCCGTTGATGCTGCATTTCATAACGCAAACTGTGGCCGGAATAAAGTGCTTGGCTTGCCACGCGGGTATGTTTGGTCTAGCGAATGCGGCAGTCCATTCCGAACCATCCGACTGCACGGCACCGTGAAACCATGACACTCATCGATACACGCACGCCCGATCCCAAGCGTTTCATCTCCGGCGCTACCGGCGACTGGGAAATCATCGTCGGCATGGAGATCCATGCCCAGGTAACGTCTGAAGCAAAGCTGTTCTCCGGCGCTTCGACGACTTTCGGTGCTGCCCCCAATGCGAATGTCTCCCTCGTGGATGCGGCCATGCCCGGCATGCTGCCCGTCATCAACGAGGTCTGCGTCAAGCAGGCAATCCGCACGGGCCTTGGCCTGAAAGCGCAGATCAACCTGCGCTCGGTCTTCGACCGCAAGAACTATTTTTATCCGGACCTGCCACAGGGCTACCAGATTTCGCAGTTCAAGCAGCCGATCGTCGGCGAGGGCAAGGTGACGGTTTCCGTCGGCCCCGCCAAGGACGGCTCGTTTGAGGAAATCGAAGTGGGCATCGAGCGCCTGCATCTGGAGCAGGATGCCGGCAAGTCGATGCACGACCAGCATCCCACCATGTCCTATGTGGATCTCAACCGCTCGGGCGTCGCGCTCATGGAGATCGTCTCCAAGCCCGATATCCGTTCTGCGGACGAGGCCAAGGCGTTCCTGACCAAGCTGCGCACCATCCTGCGTTATCTGGGCACCTGCGACGGCAACATGGACGAAGGCTCCATGCGCGCCGACGTGAACGTGTCCGTGCGCCGGCCGGGCGGTGAATTCGGCACGCGCTGCGAGATCAAGAATGTGAACTCGGTGCGTTTTGTCGGTCAGGCAATCGAATCGGAAGCCCGTCGCCAGATCGCGATTCTCGAGGATGGCGGTTCCATCGATCAGGAGACCCGCCTGTTCGATCCGGTCAAGGGCGAGACGCGCTCCATGCGCTCCAAGGAAGAAGCGCACGATTATCGCTACTTCCCCGATCCGGATCTGGTGCCGCTGGAATTCGATCAGGCCTATGTGGATGCGCTTGCAGCCGACCTCACGGAGCTGCCGGATGAGAAGAAGGCGCGTTTCATCGAAGGCTTCGGCCTGTCCGAGTATGACGCTTCGGTCCTGATCGCCGAGAAGGCTACGGCAGACTTCTTCGAGAAGGTTGCAAAGGGACGTGACGGCAAGGCTGCCGCCAACTGGGTCATCAACGATCTGCTCGGCGCGCTGAACAAGGCCGGGCAGGGGATCGACGAGACCCCTGTTTCGGCTGACCAGCTCGGCGCGATCATCGACCTGATCAAGAACGGCACGATTTCCGGCAAGATCGCCAAGGATCTGTTCGAGATCGTGTTCACCGAGGGCGGCGATCCGGTCGCCATCGTCGATGAGCGCGGCATGAAGCAGGTCACCGACACCGGCGCAATCGAGAAGGCCGTTGACGAAGTCATCGCCTCCAACCCGGAAAAGGTCGAGCAGGCCAAGGCCAAGCCGACGCTGGCCGGCTGGTTCGTCGGTCAGGTGATGAAAGCCACCGGTGGCAAGGCCAACCCGCAGGCCGTCAACGCGCTGGTGAAGGAAAAGCTCGGCATCAATGATTGATGCCGGCGGTTATTTTGTCCGCACGGCCGGCGAGCGTGACTTGCCGGCCGTGCGTGCGCTCCTCGTGGAAACCTGGCACGACACCTATGACGCGATCTACGGCCGCGAGCGTGTGGATGAGATCACCGGTGCCTGGCACTCCATCGAGGCCTTGAGGGCGCGGCTGAAACAGCCGCACTCCGAATTCGTTCTGGCAGACAATGGCAGCGATATCGGCGGTATGGCGTTCGCCGTCGCCGAGCGTGAAGGCAAATCCATCAAGCTGCATCAGCTTTACGTGCTTCCTGCCTGCCAGGGGCGTGGCATCGGTCAGGCCCTGTTCGACGAGGTGGCGATCTGCTTTCCCGAGGCGCGCGAGATCACGCTCGAAGTGGAAGAGGCCAATGGCCGGGCGCGTGGCTTCTATGAGCATCTGGGATTTGAGCAGATGGGCCAGAGCGAGGATTGCGGCAGCGCCGGTTTCGATATCCCGGCCTTGATCTACCGCAGGCTGCTTTAGGGAAGGGCCTCAGGCTCCCCGGACGCAGGGCGGCGCTGATTCGAGACCGAATCCTTTTGTCAGCCGGCTATCCCTCTTGCGGCATTCGCGCGCATCAGGTCTCATTGCGGTGGCAGGCTTTGGCTTTGACAGCTGCGCGGAAGGCGCTCTCCATCCGGTCCCCGGAAACCACGTCCTCGCCGCGCTTCCGGCTTTTCCAGCCATGAGACAGGTGAGGGGCAAAACCCCTTTGCCGGCCCGAAAACAGCCGTGATACGGCGAATGCGATGAAATGAACTTTGAGCAATCCGTAACGGGCCTTGCCTTCTGGCGATGCGGACGCCATAACGCAACTCACGAGCCATCTCGAACGATGATAGCGAGCGACTTGAGGACGCCATGAAGAAGTTCCTGCTTCAGTTTTTCACCTGGTGGAATGGCCAGACACTGGGCACCCGCTTCCACACGTGGCGCAAGGGCACGCGCGTCGGTGAAGACGAGTTCGGCAACATCTATTACGAAGGCGGCAAGGATTCCGAAGGGCGCACGCGCCGTTGGGTAATCTATAACGGCATTTCCGATGCGTCTCTGGTTCCCGCTGGCTGGCACGGCTGGCTGCACCACCGCGTCGATGTTGCGCCGGTGAACGAAAACTACACGCCGCGCGAATGGCAGAAGCCGCATCAGCCGAATCTCACGGGCACCCCCGCCGCCTATCGTCCGCAGGGATCGATTGCGACCGGCAAGGAGCGCCCGCGCGTGACCGGCGACTATGATGCGTGGACGCCCGGCGGTTGAAGCCGCGCGCTGTTCTTGCCACAATTTAACATTAGTTGTGCGCCTTCCCATGGACTTGGTGATTCCACCGGTCTATCCCGGATGACAAGCGAACAGGACGGGTGTCGAGCCACATGAATTCAGGCCACAAGAAGAAAGCCGGTTTCAGGCTTGTTGCAGCGCTGGGACTGGGAATGGCGACGCTCGCCGCCCTGCCGGCGCAGGCAGAGCGTTTGCAGCACCCGGTGGCCGAATTCACCGGCATCGACAAGATTACCGGCCGCATCATCTCCTTCGACGTCTATATGCATGAGACCGTCCAGTTTGGCGCTCTGCAGGTGACGCCGCGCGTCTGCTACAGCTCCGAGGAGACCGAGGAGCCGCGCACCGACGCTTTCGTGGAAGTGGACGAGATCACGCTGGACCGTGAGATCCGCCGCATCTTCACCGGCTGGATGCTGGCCGAAAGCCCGGGCCTCAATGCCGTCGAGCACGCGGTTTACGACGTGTGGCTCAAGGCCTGCAAGGAAGACACGGAAGTCCCGCCGCCGGACGCGGACTGAGTGAAACCCTACTGATTTCCATCGACGCGGACTGTCAGGGGCTGAAGCGCGCTTCGCCCTTTTGCAGCGCGTCCTGAAGCATCTGCTCATAACGGCTGCGGGGCACGTCGATCGCGCCGAACTGTTTTAGGTGCGGGGTTGTGAACTGCGTGTCGAGCAATGTGAAGCCGCGTTCGCGCAGGCGCTTGACCAGATGCACAAGGCAGACCTTGGAGGCATCGGTCTGGCGCGAGAACATGCTCTCGCCGAAGAAGGCGCGGCCAAGTGTGACGCCGTAGAGCCCGCCCACCAGCCCTTTATCCGTCCAGGCTTCCACCGTGTGGCAGTGCCCGTTCTCGAATAGAAGCCCGTAGGCTTCGCGGATGGGCGCGTTGATCCATGTGTCGTCGGTGTCGCGTCGCGCCTCTGCACAGCCTTCTATGACGCCCTCAAAGTCCGTATCGAAGGCGATGCGGAAGGGCGCGCGGCGCAGCGTCTTGGCGAGGCTTTTGGGGATGTGAAAGGAATCGAGCGGGATGACCCCGCGCATTTCCGGCCGCACCCAGAAAACCTCCGGATCATCGGCACTTTCCGCCATCGGGAAAACCCCGGTGGCGTAAGCGCGAAGAAGAAGATCCGGAGGGATCCGAAATCCTGGTGCGAAAGGTCGTGCCATCGTGCTCAACCGGCCAGATCGCCGGAGAATCACATGGGGCGGCGAGCTTTGGAAAGCCCGGCGTCCACTGGACGCACAAAGGGCGATCTCAATCACTGACAGAGAAACGGGATAACCGAAACTCTAGCTCGTTTTCGCCAGGTAATTCTCCAGCCAGTGGATGTCGTAATCGCCATTGGCGATATCGGGATTGCCGACCAGATCCTGGAACAGCGGAAGCGTGGTCTTGATGCCGTCGACGACGAACTCGTCCAGCGCGCGGCGCAGACGCATCATGCACTCGACGCGGTTGCGTCCATGCACGATCAGCTTGCCGATCAGGCTGTCGTAGTAAGGCGGGATGCGGTAGCCCGAATAGACGCCCGAATCGACGCGGATGCCAAGACCGCCCGGCGTATGGAAATGCGTGATCGTGCCCGGCGAGGGGGTGAAGGTGCGCGGGTCTTCCGCATTGATGCGGCACTCGATGGCATGGCCCTCGAAACGCACCTCATCCTGCGTGCAGGACAGTCCACCGCCGGAAGCGACGCGGATCTGCTCATGCACCAGATCGATGCCGGTAATGGCTTCCGTCACCGGATGCTCCACCTGCAGGCGGGTGTTCATCTCGATGAAGTAGAATTCGCCATTCTCGTAGAGGAACTCGATCGTGCCCGCGCCGGAATAGCCGAGATCGGCAATGGCCTTGGAGACGATTTCGCCGATGCGGTTGCGCTGCTCGACATTGAGGGCAGGCGAGTTGGCCTCTTCCCACACCTTCTGGTGGCGGCGCTGCAGCGAGCAGTCGCGTTCACCCAGATGGATCGCGTTGCCCGCGCCATCGCCCATCACCTGAACCTCGATGTGGCGCGGCTTTTCGAGATACTTCTCGATATACACCGCGTCGTCACCGAAGGCCGCACCTGCTTCTGTGCGGGCGGTGGAGAGCGCCTCGGCAAGATCTGCCTCGGTGCGCGCAACCTTCATGCCGCGTCCGCCGCCGCCGGCCGATGCCTTGATCAGCACCGGATAGCCGATATCGGCGGCAATGCGCTTGGCTTCCACATCGTCGGTCACGGCGCCATCGGAGCCCGGAACCACGGGAATGCCAAGGGCCTTCACAGTCTTCTTGGCGGTGATCTTGTCACCCATGATGCGGATGTGGTCGGCCGAGGGGCCGATGAAGGTGAGATTGTGTGCGGCCAGAATTTCGGAGAACTTGGCGTTTTCCGAAAGGAAGCCGTAGCCCGGATGCACGGCGTCGGCGCCGGTGATCTCGCAGGCGGCCAGAATCTGATGAATGTTCAGATAGCTGTCGCGCGAGGGCGGCGGCCCGATGCATACGCTTTCGTCGGCAAGGCGCACATGCATCGCATCCGCGTCCGCCGTGGAGTGCACGGCTACGGTCTGGATGCCGAGCTCCTTGGCGGCGCGCAGTACGCGCAGGGCGATTTCGCCGCGATTGGCGATGAGGATCTTGTGAAACATGCGCGCCTGCCCCGGACTATTCGATGACGACCAGCGGCTCGCCGAACTCAACCGGCTGCGCATCCTCGAAGAGGATCGCCGTCACGGTGCCGGAACGGGGCGCGGGAATCTGGTTCATGGTCTTCATCGCTTCGATGATGAGAAGCGTCTGGCCTTCCTTCACGGACTGGCCGACTTCGATGAAGGCGTTCGCGCCGGGCGCGGGAGACTTGTAGGCGGTGCCGACCATCGGGGAAGGAACGGCATTCTTGGAATCGGCCGGGCTCTTCTTGGCTTCTTCAGCCGCGGCCGGGGCCGGCGCAGCCGGTGCGGGCGCGGGGGCGGGTGCCGGAGCGGCATAGCTCTGCACGGCGACTGCGCCCTGCTTGGCCACGCGAATCCGCAGGTCGTCCTGCTCGACTTCGATTTCCGTCAGATTGGTGTCGTTCAGGATCGTCGCAAGCTCGCGAATGAGTTGCTGATCGACCCCCGTCTTTTTTGTCGACATGTGTTTTGTCCTGCTTTTGTCTCAATCCGGCCGATGTGCGGCCAGCGCATCCAGCGCGAGTACATAACCGATTGTGCCCAATCCGCAAATCATGCCTTTTGCCGCCGGGGCAATCATCGAAACGTGGCGAAACGCTTCGCGGGCATGAATGTTGGAAATGTGCACCTCAATCACCGGGAGCGGGCTCACCGCACGGATCGCATCATGCAATGCAATCGACGTGTGCCCATAGGCGCCGGGATTGATGACGATGCCGACAGCTTTCTGGCCGGCCTCATGGATCCAGTCAACGAGGTCGCCCTCGTGATTGGACTGGCGAAACTCAATGTCCATTCCAAGTGAAGCGGCCTTGTCCCGGCAGTTCTTCTCGACGTCCTCAAGGGTATCGCCGCCATAGATGCCGGGTTCGCGCTTGCCGAGCGCATTCAGATTGGGCCCGTTCAGAATGAAGACTGTTTTCGCCATAAAATCGTCCCCTGGCCCTTTTGCGGCACCATCACAAGCTCCTCTATAGAGGGCTTAGACCGTACCGCAAAGATGGCAAGGGGCTTCTTTCTCTGTCCACAGAGCGCTCCGGAGGCTTCCGGCGTGCGCGTCAGTTGCTTTCCGTGCGGGCCTGTTCGATCTTTTCGCCGAGCACATCCTTGCCCAGCGCGCCGAACACAACCTCGTTTCCGACCACATAGGCGGGCGTTCCGGTAACCGCAAGCTGATTCGCCAGTTCATAGGTTTCCGCGAAAGCCTTCTGGATCTCCGGATTTTCCATTTCCTTGCGAAGCGCTGCCTCATCAAGACCAAGGCCGGTCGCAATCGACATGGCCAGTTCGCCATCGGCGCGGGATTCCGAACCCATCAGCTGCTGATGGAACTCGGCGTATTTCTCGGGCGCGGTCGCCTGAACAGCCATGGAAACCACATGGGCCTCGCGCGATTCTGCGGAGAGGATGGGGAATTCCTTGAGCACGAAGCGCACATCGTCATTCTCTTCGAGCAGCGCCTGCATGTCGGCCATGGCGCGTTTGCAGAAGCCGCAATTGTAATCGAAGAACTCGACCACGGTGACCTGGGCTTCCGGATTGCCGATCACGCCGTCATGCGGGCTGTTCAGGAGATCATCCTTGCGATCCTGCAGCACCGTCTTCTGGGCCTCGGCCTGCTGCTCGCGCTGCTTGGTTTCGAGTGCTGCCTGAACCTCGAGCAGGATTTCCGGGTTTTCGAGCAGGTAGTCGCGCACGATCTGTTCGACTTCCGGTTTGCCGAGCGCTGCGCCGTCCGATGCCTGCGCGACATTTCCGAGCACCATGGCGGGCAGGAAGAGGGTGGTTGCCGCCGTAAGGGCGCGGAGTTTGCTGGAAAGAGTCATGATCAAATCCGATTTCATCTGAATTGAGGATATCTGTTTGTTGTGTGGCCCATTTGGGGCGAAAGGTTCACCGATCAACCGGGAGCCTTGTACTGAATGATGTCCTGCGCGCGCAGCCAGCCGGGCGAGCCGCGCTTCATGCGCTTCTGCGCCCTGATGGCGAAAAGCTTCGCATCGCGATACTGGCCGGCATGAAAATAGCCCTCTGCTGAAGCAAGTTCCGCATTGGCGATGTCACCCATCTGACCATAGGCCTGGGCAAGATAGCGATAGCCATTGGCGAATTCCGGCTCACGCGAAAGCCCGGTCTGCAGTTCCGATGCCGCCTTCTTCACGAGGTCCGGCTGACCGGTCGCCAGAAGCGCCTGCCCATAGCCCACCTGAAGCAGTCCGGGCGTGCCCGGAGCAAGCGATAACGCCCTGGCATAGGCATTGGCTGCATCCTTCGGGCGGTTCGCCTTGATGAGGATGTCACCGCGCAGCTCCTGCAGATAGGGATTGCGGGGCATTTTGGAGATCAGTGCATCGACCTTCTGGAGTGCCGTGCGGGGATTTCCGGTGAGAAAGGTGGCAATCGCGTCGCCATACATGGCGGGAATGCCGCGCGGGTCCTGCCTGAACAGCCGCTGTACGGCCTGCGCGCCTTCCGTATGCGCGGCAATCTTTGCGCGCATCATGTCATGGCGCTGCTGAAGCTGCGCCGGGTCCTTGCGGTCGTAGAAGCGGCTCTTTCGCGCAAGCTCTTCCAGATTGGCGATACGCTCGCGCGGCATGGGGTGGCTGATCTGGTAGGGATCGACATTGACGCCTGCGAGCGCCAGGCCGCCCGCCAGACGGTCGAACGTCGTCAGCATGCCCTTGGCCGACTGGCCGGTCTTGTTGAGATAATCGATGGCCGTGCGGTCGGCGGTCACCTCTTCGGAGCGCTGATAGCCGAGCAGGCCGCGCCGCGCCATTTCCGCACCGCCTGCAGCCATGCCGACACCGGCCGAAGCCAGACCGCGCGTATCCGTTGCTGCACCCGCAACGCCGGCTCCAATGCCGATCAGCGCCGACACGATGGCCATGGTCTGCGCACGCTTGAGCTGCTGGCGCAGTCGCTCCTGATGTCCGCCCGCGATATGCCCGGCTTCGTGAGCGATCACGCCGATGATCTCGTTGGGCGTTTCAGCCTGTGTCAGAGCGCCGGTGTGAATGAAGATGCGTCGCCCATCCACGAAGGCGTTGAAGCTGCGATTGTTGACGAGAATGATGTCGATCCCCGAACGGGACAGACCGGCCGCCTTCAGTATCGGGGCGGCATATTCGGTAACAAGAGCCTCGATTTCCGCGTCACGAACGACGGTCACACGCCCCTGCGCCTGTGAAGCCGGCACCGAAACGACAATCAGATAGGATGCCAGCATGAAGAGCGTGGCTGCCCGCGCGATAATCCTGTGAACCATGGTGTCTCTCTCAAGCATTGCCGAATTGGTAGACGAGCATAAGGGCAATGGGAAGGCACAACAGTCTTCGATCATGGAGTTTTGATCTGTGCTCTTGCCGTGTCGCCAATGCAAAAAGGCCGACGCAATGCGCCGGCCTTCCAGTTTTTTGTGTTCCAAATGCGCCAGCTGCAGAAGCCGGCGCACGTCCCTCTAGAAGAAGCTCTTGCGCTGCCACCAGCCGGTCTTGCGGGGGCGATCGCTCTCTGCCGGTTCGGAAGAGGAGACAACCGGTTCCGAAGATACGGCGACTTCTTCCTTGGCAGGCTCTTCGACCGTTTCCTCGACCGCTTTCTGGGCCGGTGCTGCCTCGCTGGGAGCCTCTTCGGCGGTTTGCGGGGCAACCGTCTCTTCTGCAGCCGGCTTGTCTTCGGCTGGCTTGTCTTCAGCCGGTTTGGCCTTGGCGGTGCTGCGACGCGTGGTCGTGCGACGCCGTTTCGGAGCCGGCTTTTCTTCAGCGGCTGCCTCTTCGGCAGGCTTTTCCTCGGCTGCCGCTTCTTCCGCTACGGCTGGAGCCGCTTCGTCGGCTGTCTCGGCAGGCGCGGTTTCAGCCGGTGCAGCAGCCTTGCGGGTGCGGCGGCGCGGCTTGCGAGCAGGCTTCTCCTCGGCGGGCGCATCCGTTGCCTCGGCAGAAGCCTCCGCCTCTGTCCCTGCCTCGGGTGCGGCGGCCTGCGCCTCGGGTACAGCTGCCGGAGCCTCATCGGCAACAACCGGCGTATCGGCTGCTGCCGCCGCCTGCGGGGCTTCTGCACCTTCCGCAGTCGGAGCGTCCTCGGAAACGTCTGCCTCTACAGAGGCGTCGCCCTCGGCCTGGGCTTCCTGCGTATCGCTGTCGCGACGATTCCTGCGGCCACCACGCTTCCCGCGATGGCGCTTCTTGCGCTCGCCTTCGCCGGCTTCTGCCGGCTTCGTCTCGGCTGCATCCTCGGAAACTGCTGCGCCATCCTCAGCCGTGGCTGCGACGGCATCGTCGTCGCCTGGCATCTGATCTGCGTTCTGATCCTGATTCTGCTCTGCACCCTCGGCGCCGCCATTGTTGCGGTTGCGGCCGCCCCGGCGCTTGCGCTTGCGGCGACGCTTGCGCGGTTCGCCATCCTCACCGGCTTCGGTTTCCTGTGCGGGGGCAGGGGTTTCAACCACCTGTGCGGGCGCCGCCTGCGGGGCTGCCGGCTGCTCCATTCCCGACTTGTCGGCGGGCTGCTGCTTGGTGATCGCAAAATGCTGCGAACCCACGCTGTCATCAGCCTCGACCGTGATGGTCACGCCAAAGCGGTTTTCCATCTCGACCAGATTGGAGCGCTTGTGGTTCAGCAGATAGAGCGCGGTCTGCGCCGGCGTGCGCACGGCGATGTCGTTGCGCGCGTCCTTGAGCAGGTACTCTTCGATGGAACGCACCACATAGAGCGCCACCGACGAATCGGAGCGGATGTGTCCCGTGCCGCCGCAATGGGGGCAGGGCTGCATGGTGCTTTCCAGAACGCTTGCGCGGATGCGCTGACGCGACATTTCCAGAAGGCCGAAATGCGAGATGCGGCCAACCTGGATGCGGGCGCGGTCGTTTTTGAGGCATTCCTTGAGGCGCTTCTCGACCGCCCGGTTGTTCCGGTTCTCCTCCATGTCGATGAAGTCGATCACGATCAGGCCCGCCATGTCGCGCAGCCTCAACTGACGCGCCACTTCCTCCGCCGCTTCCAGATTGGTCTGGAGCGCGGTGTCCTCGATCGAGTGCTCTTTCGTCGAACGGCCGGAGTTCACGTCGATCGCCACCAGAGCCTCGGTCTGGTTGATGATGATGTAACCACCGGATTTCAGCGTGACCTGCGGCTGCAGCATGCGGTCGAGCTGCGCCTCGATGCCATTGCCGGCAAAGATCGGCGTCACGTCGCGATAGGGCTGAACGACTTTGGCATGGCTCGGCATGAGCATGCGCATGAAGTCTTTCGCCTCGCGATACCCTTCCTCACCGGCCACCAGGATTTCCCCGATGTCCTTGTTGTAGAGGTCGCGCACCGACCGCTTGATGAGGCTTCCTTCCTCGTAGACGAGGGCGGGGGCCGTGGATTCAAGCGTCAGGCTGCGAACCTTCTCCCAAAGGCGCATCAGGTAGTCGTAATCGCGCTTGATCTCCGCCTTGGTGCGGTTTGCACCGGCAGTGCGCAGGATCACGCCCATGCCCTGCGGCACTTCCAGGTGCTTCACGACATCCTTGAGGCGCTTGCGGTCCTGCACATTGGTGATCTTGCGGGAAATGCCGCCACCGCGTGCGGTGTTGGGCATCAGAACCGAGTAGCGGCCTGCCAGCGACAGATAGGTGGTCAGTGCGGCGCCCTTGTTGCCGCGCTCTTCCTTGACGACCTGAACGAGCAGGATCTGGCGGCGCTTGATGACCTCCTGGATCTTGTAGTTCTTGCGGGCGGCGCGGCGCGAGGGCTGCGCTTCTTCCATCGCATCGTCAGCGCCAACCGTGTCGACGTCGTCTTCGTCGTCGTTGCCATTGTTATCGTCATCGGACCGGTTGCGGCGCGAGCGCCGGCTGCGCGGCTCTTCCGAAACCACGTCGGCAGAGGCCTCTGCAGCCATGGCCTGCGGCTTGTCTTCGCCGTCCGCGTCCTGCGCAGTGTCGGCATCGTCGTCGGAAACCGCGTCGGCGTCCGCCCCGGCTTCAGGCTGCGCCTCGGCAACGGCGTTGCTGTCGCCGTCCTCTTCCTGTGCAGCCTCGTCCTGGGAAGCGTCGTCCTGCTGGGCGGTCTTCTTGCGGGTGCTGGCGCGGCGGCGCTTGCGTCCGCCTTTCTGTGCCTGGCGGGGCTCGCTGTCTTCGTCGTCGTCATCGGCCTTCGCTTCTGCGGCTTCGGCCTCCAGAAGCGCCTGACGGTCGGCTACGGGGATCTGGTAATAGTCGGGATGGATTTCGCTGAAAGCGAGAAAGCCGTGCCGGTTGCCACCATACTCTACGAAGGCTGCCTGAAGGGAAGGTTCGACGCGTGTGACGCGTGCCAGATAAATATTACCGCGAAGCTGCTTCTTATCCTGAGATTCGAAATCAAACTCTTCGATGCGATTACCGCGAAGGACAACAACCCTCGTTTCCTCCGGATGGGAGGCATCTATCAGCATTTTGTTTGGCATAAATACTTGTCTCCCCGGCAAGGAAAGATTGTCGGGCCGGGCTCGACGGGCGTAGCCGCAAGCCAACGTGACAATCTGTGCCGGATAATCTGAGGCTCGCCGGCGTTGAAGGCCGCGCCAAATTGGGCCGGAGCACCGAGCTTGCGGTGCGTTTCAATCCGGATCTCGTTCCAATTGCGCCTGATGCCATTCCATCGCCCGGCAGAACCGTTTCAACCAAGGCCCGATTTTGCGGGCCAGCTTTTGCTCATGTAGAGCCGGCGCGGACAGTGATGGTCCGGCCGTTTCCTGAAGCCAGGGCTTCCATGCTTGAGGAAGGCCCTGAAAAATTCCTCTTGAATCACCACCCGTTCGGGTTTGCGGCGGCGGATAAAGGTTTGCCCCGTTGCTCATCGCCGTTTGTCAGCTGGGACTCAAACCAAGGACGGATATCGCGATGATTCAAAGATGCTTTTATGATTTGACAGTTGTATTGGCAACCCTGATTTCTATCGCGCCCTGGCCGGGGCGGCCTGCAAATATCATCCAGCTTATTTGCCCAATGTCCCTGCACAGCGCATAAAATATGATCGTTGGCGGTCGATTCGAAGAAAAATTGCCATTTTCTTTCGCTGGAAATGGAGTTGATTCGACTAAATCCGCATGACGCATCGGAGAGAAGCGGTTTTGCACAGACCAGCGTTTTTTTTGACGGTTGTCCTCACCGGGCTCTTTCTCGTTCTCAACAATGCCCTTGCCGATGGTCCTGCGCTCAAGGCGCATGACTACAAGATGGCCGGTGACCAGCAATACACGCGCATCGTCGTGCATTTCGACCGCGCGCCCGATTTTCGCTGGTTCCTCCTGCGCGATCCTAACCGGCTGGTGATCGACATGCCGGCCACCGAATTTACCTTCGATCCTCTGGAACTGGAGCCACGGGGGCTGGTTGCCGGTGTGCAATATGGCGCCGTCGATGCGCAGCGCGCGCGTCTGCTCTTCAACGCCAAGGGGCCGTTCTCGGTCGAAAAGGCCGAGGTTATGAAGAACGAGACCTCCGACGGGTTTCGCCTCATCATCGAAATGCGCGCCAGTTCCGTTGAGGATTTTGACAAGGCCCTGCGGGCCAGCATCACGCCGCCCGACCTTGGTTCCGCCAAGGACGAGGCCGTTGCGATGAAGGATCGTTTCACCGTTGCGCTTGATGCGGGGCATGGCGGCGCCGATGGTGGCGCGCGTGGCGTGAACGGTACGGTCGAAAAGCAGATCACGCTTCTGTTCTCGCTCGAACTCAAGAAAAAGCTCGAGGAGACTGGCCGGTATCGCGTTGTTCTCACACGAGATGATGACCGTTTCCTGCGTCTCGACGAGCGCGTGCGCATTGCGCGGGAGAAGGGGGCTGACCTCTTCGTTTCGGTCCATGCCGATGCGATTGCCATTCGCAGCGTGCGCGGTGCGACCGTCTACACGGTTTCCGACAAGGCGTCCGACGCCGAGGCTGCGGCTACCGCTGCACGCGAAAACCTGTCTGACGAGATCGCCGGCAAGGTGCCGGAAGAAGAGCAGGACGAGGTCGAGGATATTCTGGTCGATCTCATCCGGCGCGAGACGCACGCCTTCTCCATCCGCTTTGCGCGCACGCTCATCGGCGAACTGTCGAGCACCGTGCAGATGGTGAAAAACCCGCATCGCTATGCGGGTTTCCGCGTTCTGCGCGCCCCGGACATCCCCTCGGTTCTTCTGGAACTGGGCTATCTTTCCAATCCGAAGGACGAAGCGCAGCTGCGCGATCCGGCATGGCGGGAGAAGACAATGGCGGCGATCATTGATGCGATCAGCTATTTTGCCAAGGCAAATGGTGCAGCTGGAGGTTGATCTCAGAGCCCAATTCGTTGCAAGTCTGCAACGGCGCTCCCGTTTTGTGCTGTTCGCGCCGGGGGCGCTGCAATCGCCGTATTTTGCCCACAAGCGTGAGGCATTAAGAGCAGGCGCATGATTTTCCGGCTGTCCTTGCACGAGCGGGCGAAGATCGTGAAAAGAAATGGTATATTGGAATCGCATGGAATGAAGACAGCGGACTGCGTTGCGGTGGCAATCCACCATTCGCCTGTCCCTCTTTGTCCTGCCGATAAGACTTGGAAAGGCTGCGCGGGGCAGTTGCCGCTGACGGGCGGTGAAGTTGCGACCGGGCTTGAATTGGAGCGGGCATGATACGTCTCATCGGGTATTTCTTCGGCGTCGGCATTGTGCTGGCGCTGCTGGTGGCTGCGGGCATCGCGCTCTACATCGGCGATCTGACCAAGGATCTGCCCGATTACGAGGTGCTGGCGAAATATGAGCCGCCGGTCACGACCCGCGTTCACGCCTCCGATGGCGCTCTCATGGCCGAGTTCGCGCGCGAGCGTCGCCTCTACCTTCCGATCCAGGCCGTTCCGGATCGCGTCAAGGCTGCGTTCCTTTCCGCAGAAGACAAGAATTTCTACAAGCATCCGGGCATCGACGTGACGGGCCTTGCCCGCGCCGTCGTGACGAATGCGCGCAATCTGGGTTCGGGCCGGCGTCCGGTCGGCGCGTCCACGATCACGCAGCAGGTGGCGAAGAACTTCCTTCTCACCTCCGACCAGACCATGCAGCGCAAGATCAAGGAGATGGTGCTCTCCTTCCGCATCGAGCAGGCCTATTCCAAGGATCGCATCCTCGAGCTCTATCTGAACGAGATTTTCTTCGGTCTCGGTGCTTACGGCATCGCCGGTGCGGCGCTGACCTATTTCGACAAGTCGGTCAACGAGCTGACGCTGGAAGAAGCGGCCTATCTCGCTGCTCTTCCCAAGGGCCCGTCGAACTACCATCCCTTCCGTCACACCGAGCGCGCCATCGAGCGCCGCAACTGGGTGATCGACCAGATGGTCGAGAATGGTTACGCCACGGCTGAAGAGGGCGAGAAGGCCAAGAACACCGGCCTCAACGTTTCGCCGCGTCGCCGGGGCACCTATCTGTTCGCCGGCGAGTACTTCACCGAGGAAGTGCGCCGCGACATCATTTCGCGCTATGGCGAAGATGCGCTCTACGAGGGCGGCCTTTCCGTTCGCACCACGCTCGATCCGCAGATGCAGCTTTATGCGCGCAAGGCGCTGCACAATGGCCTTCTGCGCTATGACACGCTGCGGGGCTATCGCGGACCGGTCACGCAGATCGACGTTTCCGGCGACTGGGGTGCAGCCCTCGGCGAAGTCGATGGGCTGAGCGATGTTCCCGAGTGGAATGTGGCCGTGGTTCTTGGAACCGAAGACAACAAGATTTCCATTGGCCTCAAGCCTGAGCGTGAGGTTTCCGGCGCACTGTCCGAGGAACGCACGACCGGTACGATTGCGCTGGAAGACATGAAATGGGCCATGCGGCACGTGGTGGACGGCAAGCGCCTCAAGGCGGAACGCCAGTCCGACGTTCTGAAGCCGGGCGATGTGATCTTTGTTGAGAAGAAAGCTGACACGGACCGCGCGTGGACGCTGCGCCAGGTGCCCGAGGTTGAGGGCGCGCTTGTCGCCATGGACCCGCACACGGGCCGCGTTCTGGCCATGGTCGGCGGCTTCTCCTACGCCGAATCCGAATTCAACCGTGCAACGCAGGCCTATCGTCAGCCCGGCTCGGCCTTCAAGCCGGTCGTCTATGCCGCCGCGCTCGACAATGGTTACACGCCTGCCTCCGTGGTGCTTGATGCTCCGATCTCGGTGCAGGTCGGCAATGATGTGTGGGAGCCGAAGAACTACGGCGGCAAGTTTGCCGGCCCTTCGACCCTGCGCGCCGGTATCGAGCGTTCGCGTAACCTGATGACCGTGCGGCTTGCCAAGGATATGGGCATGCCGCTCGTTGCCGATTATGCCGAGCATTTCGGCATCTACGACAAGATGCTGCCGGTTCTGGCCATGTCGCTCGGCTCGGGCGAAACCACAGTCATGCGCATGGTTTCCGCCTATGCGGTCATGGCCAATGGCGGCAAGCAGATCGTTCCGTCGCTGATCGACCGTATTCAGGATCGCTACGGCAAGACTGTCTACAAGCATGACCGTCGCGAATGCGTGGGCTGTGTTGCCAGCGAATGGACCAATCAGGAAGAGCCCGAGATCATCAATGATCGCGAGCAGGTTCTCGACCCGATGACCGCCTACCAGATCACCTCCATGATGGAAGGCGTGGTGAAGCGCGGTACGGCAACCTCCATTGCCGAACTCGGCCGTCCCATCGCCGGCAAGACCGGCACCACCAATGACGAGAAGGATGCCTGGTTCGTTGGCTACACGCCTGATCTCGTGGTTGGCGTCTTCATGGGCTTCGACACGCCACGCCCGATGGGCCGTGGTTCGACCGGTGGCGGTCTGGCCGCGCCGATCTTCAAGGAGTTCATGGGCAATGCGCTCAAGGACATGCGCCCGGTGGACTTCCAGGTGCCCGAGGGCATGAACATCATCCCGATTGACCGCAAGACCGGCATGCGCGCCGAGTCGGGCCAGCCGGGCGTCATCATGGAAGCCTTCAAGCCCGGCACGGGACCGGCCGACAGCTACTGGGTGATCGGCATGGAAGATTTGGAAGGCATGGGCGGGCCGCGGGTTGTTTCGCCACAGGCCAACCGGGCGGTGAATTCCGGCGCTGGCGGCCTCTACTGACGCAGCGTTCTGAATCTGTGACGCGCCCGCTTTACACAGGCGGGCGCGGTTCATATGGTCCGACGCGATTCAGGAAGCGTTTCTTGAAAAATCCAACAAAGCCGAGGTGTTGATCTGCAATGCGTGCGGAAACCGAAAATCTTGTCGACGAAATCAAGCAGGCCATAAGCCTGCTGAGGAGGCATCTTTGACTGGGATGAGGCAGTAAAGAGGCTGGAATACCTGAATTCGCGCGCTGAAGAGGCCGATCTGTGGAACGATCCGCAGGAGGCGCAGAAGCTGATGCGTGAACGTCAGATGCTGGAAGACAATATCAGCGGGGTCCGTGATCTGACCCAGGCGCTTGAGGACAATATCGGCCTCATCGAGCTTGGTGAGGAAGAGGGCGACGCTGACGTGGTGACGGAAGCCGAGAGCGCGCTCAAAGTGCTCAAGGACGAGATTGCCGCGCGCCAGGTGGAGACGCTGCTCTCCGGCGAGGCCGATGGCAACGACACCTATCTCGAAATCCATGCAGGCGCCGGCGGCACCGAGAGTCAGGACTGGGCACAGATCCTGCTGCGCATGTACACGCGCTGGGCCGAACGTCGCGGCATGAAGGTCGATGTCATGGAAGTCCATGACGGCGAAGAGGCAGGCATCAAGTCGGCAACCCTTCTGATCAAGGGGCGCAACGCCTATGGCTGGCTGAAGACCGAATCGGGCGTGCACCGTCTGGTTCGCATTTCGCCTTTCGACAGCGCTGCGCGCCGGCACACATCCTTTGCCAGCGCCTGGGTCTATCCGGTCATCGACGACACGATCGAGATCGACATTCCCGATTCGGACGTGCGCGTGGATACCTATCGCGCTTCCGGCGCGGGCGGACAGCACGTCAACACGACCGACTCGGCCGTTCGCATCACGCACATTCCGACCGGCATTGTCGTGCAGTGTCAGAAGGAACGCTCCCAGCACAAGAACCGCGCAACCGCGTGGGACATGCTGCGCGCGCGCATTTACGAGGACGAGCTGAAGAAGCGGGAAGATGCGGCCAGCGCCACCGAGGCGTCCAAGACCGACATCGGTTGGGGACACCAGATCCGCTCCTACGTCATGCAGCCCTATCAGCTGGTGAAGGACCTGCGCACAGGCGTGGAAAGCACCAGCCCGCAGGACGTGCTCGACGGCAAGCTTGATGCGTTCATGGAAGCCGCACTGTCGCAGCGCGTGCATGGCGGGGAAGGGGCCGAGGTCGAAGACCTCGCCTGAACCGGCTCATGCGTCGGCGTGAAGAGTAGAACAGCGGGCGGGCCTCAGGCTCGCCCGTTTTGCATCTCAGGAGCCGTCCTTGAGAAACGCGGCGACCTTTCGACCAGCCGTGATGAACTGCGAGGGATTGATGGCCGTACCACCCTTGCGCACTTCATAGTGCAGGTGAGGGCCGGTGGAGCGACCACTGGAGCCGACCTTGCCGATCAGCGTTCCCGGCTCGACCTTCTCGCCCTTCTTGACCAGAAGCTTGCTCATATGCGCGTAGCGTGTGGTCAGTCCGTTGCCATGGTCGATTTCGACCATGCGTCCGTAACCACCGTTCCAGCCGGACTTGATGACGGTGCCGACGCCGGCCGAATGGATGGGCGCTCCCGTCCGGGCGCGAAAGTCCATGCCGGAGTGATGCGCCCTGCGACCCAGAAACGGGTCGCGGCGCGAGCCGAAGCGGCTGGTGATCTGCGCACCGGGAACCGGATTGGCCAGCGGCAGCGCGCGCGCCTTGCCCTTGATGTCGTTGAGGCGAGACAGCGCATCGTCCAAGTCGCGTACCTGGTCTTCGAAGGCGAGCGCACTGGCCGATGTCAGAAGCGGGCCGCCGACATGCTGTTCGCGCTCGTCTTCCGAAACGCGGACCCCGACATCATCAAGTGCGTCCGCGATGACCTCGGCGCTCTGATAGGCGTTGTCGGCCAGCGTCCTGACGCGGTCGATCTGCTCCGTCTCGATTGATGCGAGCGCGCGGTTGAGCTTCACGAAAAGAAAATCCGCCTTGTCTGCGGCAGAAAGCGGTCGGTCGTCCGATTGCGTCTGCGAACGAAGCGGCCAGGGAACGGTATCGGCTTTCGTGGGAGCCAGTGCTGCAACGGCGATGCTGCCGGTCCGTGTCGGATCGAGAAGCGGCTCGGTGTCGGCCTTGATCTGTGGGCGCGGGGCGGGAACCGGCCCCTTTTTGGGCAGGAGTTCCGTGCCGGCGCGGTTTAGAACCGGTTCCAGGCGGCTCTGGCGCTTGGTCAGCTGATCCTGCCGGGCAAGAAGTTCGCCCACCTTTTCCTGCATGAACTGCTGGTCGAGCAATTGACGGCTGGTCACGCGGTCGAGCTGGGCGCGCAGCGACGAGATACGGTCTTCATAGGCCTGCTGGATGCGGGCCTGCCGGGCCACCGTCGCGCCGATCAGATCGTCGCGCATAACCAGATAGGACGTTGCAAGAATGTAGCCGATTCCGATCGCAGCGATCGCTGAGCCAACTGATGCGGCCATCCATGGCCGTACGGTGAAATGTCGTATCTTTTCACCCCGCGCGATGATGATCGTGTGGGGCTCTTTTCGCTTGCCGAAAACCGCAGATTGCTGTGAACGCATCAGAAAATCGAACTTCGTTGCAGGTGAGCTTTGTTCGATTTTGATTACACTTGATTAGGGTTAATAAAGCTTTTCCCGATCAGGTGTGGCGTTAAAGAAAGCGGGGCAGGTGTGCTGCTCCGCTATATTTTATCATTCCCGCCTGTATGCGCGTCAGGCGATCCTGCCTGACCGGAACTGCTCTAGGCGGCCTGCCTGAGCTTCTTGGCGGCCTCGAGAACGGCCTGTGCGTGACCGGGCACCTTCACCTTGCGCCACACTTCCGCAATGCGGCCTTCCGGATCGATCAGGAAGGTGGAGCGTTCCACACCCATATATTTGCGGCCATACATGCTCTTCTCGACCCACACGCCATAGGCCTGCAGCGTTTCTTTTTCCTGATCGGAAACAAGGCCGACGGTAAGGCCGTGCTTGGTCTTGAACTTGTCATGGCTCTTGGGGCTGTCGGGAGACATGCCCAGCACGACCGTGTCGACCACGTCGAATTCGGGCTTCAGTGCGGTGAAGTCGATGGCCTCGACCGTGCAGCCGCTGGTGTTGTCCTTGGGGTAAAAGAAGAGCACAACCGTCTTGCCGCGAAAGTCGGACAATCTGACCTCGCTGCCGCCATCGGCTGGCAGCACAAAATCCGGTGCTTCGCTTCCTTTGACGGGTTCTGTCATTTTCTTTCCCCTGTTTGTGGATAGGCGATGAAAGGGAGAGATATAATGATGTCGATGGATTCGTCCATGGCTGCGGTGTGTCGACGGGAACGGTTGTGGATCAGGAAGGCGCTTCTCACAGGAAAATCAGGTTCAGACGGGGCGAGATAGCGGCTTTGGAGACCTACCCTTCTACTGAGGGCAGGGCTCGTGGCGTGCTGCGGCGCTCCCTGTTCTGGCTGTGGTGCCGGCGCATTCTCATTGTTCTGGTCTCCCTGATCGCGCTTCTTGTGCTGGCCGGCCTTCTGCTTCAGTTCGTTGGCACCGGCTCCATCGGGCAGGATCGCCTCCGCGCCGCTGCCCAAAGGGCGCTGACCTCCGCCGCCGGTTACGAAATCCAGACCGACATGGGGGAGCTCGGGCTGGTTCTGAGTGATCGCAGTCTGGTTGCTCTGGAAATCCGCGATGCGCATCTGAGCAAGGCCGAGACTGGCCACAGAATGGTCGATGCGGACGTTTTGCGTATCGGATTCCGTCTGCTCCCGCTTCTGAGCGGGAAAGTGGAAGTGGGAAGCGTCGAGCTTTCCGGCGCGCGGGTGCATCTGTCAGCACTTTCCGCGAAGTCCGACGAGGTTGCAGCGGTTGCCCGCTGGCAAAAGCCCATTGATCCGTCCGTTCTGGAAGAGAGCGTGTTTGCGGGCCTGCGGCGGGTCTATGCGATCTCCGAGCGTACCGGAACGCGCTATCTGCGCATGCGTGATGTCGAGATTGTTCTGGATGACGAGACGGGCCGCGCCGTAGCCCTCGACGTCAATGCCGCGCTCGCACCTTCGGGAAAGCTGGAATTCAGGGCCAATGCGGCGCTGGGTGAGCGGGAGGTGGAGCTTGTCGGATCGGCGCTTCGCCCGCTTGCCGATGGACCGATCAAGTCGCTCGAGGTGGAAATCGATTCCCCCGACCCAACGCTTCTGGAGGCGGCGCGGTCCGTTGCCGGAGAACTGAAGGGAGCCGATGCGCTTCTTGCCGCCACAAGGCTATCGCTCAAGGGCGGCGAGCAGGAGGTCGGAAAAGGCAGGCTGCAGTTCGAGGTGGCGCTGCAGGAAGCGCCGTTTGATCTTGGCGAAGATGGCATTCTGACCGCAACGGGCCGTATCCGCGCCGAGATTGGCCGTGAAGCCGGCATGATCGTCATCAATCAGGCAAACCTCGTTGTCGGCCGTTCGGTCTTCAACTTCACCGGCAGGATCGTTCCTCTTGAGAACGAGGAGGCCGACAGCGCGCTTTATGGCTTCGATCTGGTCAGTCCGAAATCGACCATCGCTCCGCTCGATTCACCGCAGGCTGCCGTTCCCTTCGTGGCGGGTGTTTCCGGACGCATCGACACCGGCAGCGGCCGCATCGTCGGCGATACGATCCGTATCGCAACGACATCCGGCGTCATCACCGCAAGCGCTGCTGTAACGCTGGAAGCCGGCAAGACGCCCGGGCTTTCGCTTGCCGTCTATACGAGCGGCATGCCGACCAATGAGGTCAAGCAGTTCTGGCCGTGGTTTGCGGCCTCGGGCGCACGGGAATGGGTGCTTGAAAACCTGTTTGGCGGGCATGTGGTGGAAGGCAATCTGCGTTTGCGCGTTCCGCCCGGCCGGTTCGGCAATGGCCAGCCGCTGAACGATGAGGAAGTGAACGGCGCATTCTCCGTCGCTGATGCCCGTTTCGATATTGCAGGACGCATTCCGCCGGTGCGGGACGCCGCCGGCAGCATCGCCTTCAAGGGCTCCGACATCGATATTGCCATCGAGGCGGGCACCGTCTTCATGCCAAGCGGACGGCAGGTTGCGGCCAGCAATGGCACGCTGTCCGTTCGCAACGCGCATGTGAAGCCGCGCATCGGCAAGCTCGCCATTGATGTTGCCGGCAAGGCGCCCGCCGTCGTCGAACTGGCCTCCTACGAGCCCATCGACGTGTCAGAACGCATCGATCTGACGCCCAAGGACGTGACCGGCGACGTCACCGGTCATGTGACAGCCGACATTCCCCTGAGCGATGGCATTCCGCGCGACCAGCTTGGCTGGCGGGCGACGCTTGAATACTCCGACCTCTCGATCTCCAAACCCTTCAACGGGCAGATGGTTGCCAACGCGGACGGCGTGCTCATGGTCGAGCCGGGGCGGGCAGATATTTCGGCCACCGCCACACTCAACGGCGTGCCGGCGCGGCTCGAACTGGTGGAGCCCTTTGGCGAATCCGATCAGGCGCGCTCGCGCAGGATCGAACTGACGCTTGACGATGCGGCGCGGCGAAAGATCGTGCCGGGCCTTGATGGCATTCTCTCCGGTCCGATGACGGTCGATTATGACGAGCTTGAGGATGGACGCAAGGCGCTCAAGGTCAATCTGGACAAGGCGCGCCTGACGCTGCCCTGGATCAACTGGAGCAAGGGGGCGGGCATTCCAGCCACCGCTTCCTTCATTCTGGATGAGAAATCATCCTCCATGGAACTCACCGATTTCAGGCTTTCCGGAAAGACCTTTTCCGCAACCGGGCGCATCACCATTGCGGGCGGTCGGCTCGCATCGGCCCGCTTCGACAAGGCGCGGCTGAACCGCGATGACGATTTCTCCGTCTCCATCGACCGTTCAGGTTCCGCCTACAGGGTGTCGGTGCGCGGCGCGTCGGTCGATGGCCGCGCCATGGTGAAATACTATCTGGGTGCGCGGCAGGGCGCGTCAGGTGGCGATGATGACGGCGCAGACGCGGGCATCACACTCGACGCCCGTCTCGGCCGCGTGTCCGGTTTCGGCGGCGAAGTGATGCGCGATGTGTCGCTTGACTACAAGGCGGGGGCCGGTGAGACCGGCAGGCTCGATTTAAAGGGCGTCACCGCATCTGGCGGAAGCGTTTCCCTGTCGCGCGACGCAGGCGGCATTCGCGCCAATTCCTCCGATGCCGGTGCGGTCATGCGTTTCGTGGATTTCTACGAACACATGGAAGGCGGGCGCATGGTGCTGGCCCTGACGGAAGCTGGCGGTGGCCGCTTCCAGGGCAGCGTGACGGCCGAGAACTTCTTCATCGTCAACGAGCCGCGTCTGGGGTCTCTGGTCGCCGCAACGGACAATAGCGGCAATGGCGACAAGGTCGATGCCGCACGTGTCAGCTTCGAGCGTGGCTTTGCCAACATCATCAAGGGACCGGGCAGTCTGGCGCTGAGCGACGGCGTTCTGCGCGGTCCGCTGATCGGCACCACGTTTCAGGGCACGCTGTTCGACGCCAATGACAACATCGCGATCACCGGCACCTTCATGCCGCTTTACGGGCTCAACCGCATTTTTGGCGAGATCCCGCTGTTCGGCGCCATTCTCGGCAATGGCCGTGATCGCGGCCTGATCGGCATCACATATCGTCTCTACGGCAAGCTGAAGGATCCGCAGATGGAGGTGAACCCCATCTCGGCCATTGCGCCGGGCATCTTCCGGCAAATCTTCGAGTATCGATAGCGGGCAGCCGCCCATAAAGAAAAAGCGTGCGCCCGGTTGGACGCACGCTCATTTCTTAAATACGATTGTTGCGAGGCTCAGACCGGGCGCAGAAGCACGTGCTTCTTCTTGCCGAGCGAGAGCTTCACCACGCCTTCCTCGGTGAGGTTGTCTAGGGTTACGGCCTGCCGGTCATCGCTGACGGGCTGGTCGTTGAGGCGCACTGCGCCACCCTTCACATGCCGGCGCGCTTCACCATTGGAGGCGGCAAGGCCTGCGGTCACGAAGAGCGCCAGAACACCGACACCTTCCTCAAGCGCAGAGCGCTCGACTTCGACCGTCGGGAGCGTCTGCGCCAGTGCGCCTTCCTCGAAAGTCTTGCGCGCCGTCTCCGCGGCCTCTTCCGCCGCTTCGCGGCCATGCAGCATTGCCGTTACCTCGGTGGCGAGGATCTTCTTCGCCTCGTTGAGCTCTGCTCCCTGAAGTGCTGCAAGGCGGGCGATCTCATCGAGCGGCATCGTCGTGTAGAGCTTGAGGAAGCGCTCGACGTCGGCGTCCTCGGTGTTGCGCCAGTACTGCCAGAAATCGTATGCGCCAAGCATGTCCGGGTTGAGCCAGACAGCGCCGTCGGCGCTCTTGCCCATCTTCGCGCCCGACGAGGTGGTCAGAAGCGGCGAGGTGAGGGCGTAGAGCTGCGGCGTGCCCATGCGGTGGCCGAGATCGATGCCGTTGACGATGTTGCCCCACTGGTCGGAACCGCCCATCTGCAGGCGGCAGCCAATCCGTCTGTTCAGCTCAACGTAATCGTAGGCCTGGAGGATCATGTAGTTGAATTCCAGGAAGGACAGCGACTGCTCGCGGTCGAGGCGCGTCTTCACCGAATCGAACGACAGCATGCGGTTGACCGAGAAATGGCGGCCCACATCGCGCAGGAATTCGAGGTAATTGATGCCCAGAAGCCAGTCGGCATTGTTGACCATCAGTGCATCCTGAGGGCCGTCGCCGAAGGTCAGGTAGTTGGAGAACACCTTCTTGATGCCGGCAATGTTGTCGGCAATCGTTTCCGGTGTCATCAGCTTGCGCGCCTCGTCCTTGAAGGACGGGTCGCCGATCATGCCGGTGCCGCCGCCCATCAGGGCGACCGGGCGATGGCCGGTCTTCTGCATCCAGTGCAGCATCATGATCTGGATCAGACCGCCGGCGTGCAGGCTCGGCGCGGTCGGGTCAAAGCCGATATATGCCGTGACCGTCTCGTTCCGGAAGAGTTCATCGAGACCCGCATTGTCGGAGGTCTGGTGAATGAACCCGCGTTCGCTCAGCGTGCGCAGGAAGTCGGATTTGAAGGCGGTCATGATCTTTCAGGCTCTTTGATGTTTGACGGAGGGCGCTGCCGGGGCAGCGCCTGTCCGTCGGACAGTTTACTTGAGGCGTTTGGGGCGGGGCTCGGACAGCTCGCCGCGCAGGCGGCGGTCGAGATAATCCGAGCATTCACCGATCAGGTTGTCGATCTGGTCGGTATAGAAGTGATTGACGCCGGGCATCGTCTTCTGGGTGATCGTAATACCCTTCTGCGACTGGAGTTTGTCAACGAGACCCTGAACGTCTGCCGGCGGCGCGACCCTGTCGGCATCGCCATGGATGATCAGGCCCGAAGACGGGCAGGGGGCGAGGAACGAGAAGTCGTAGAGGTTCGGCTGCGGCGAGATGGACATGAAGCCCTCGATCTCGGGACGGCGCATGAGAAGCTGCATGCCGATCCATGCACCGAACGAGTAGCCGGCGATCCAGCAGTTCTTCGAATCGGGATGGAGCGTCTGCACCCAGTCGAGCGCCGCCGCTGCATCCGACAATTCGCCGGTGCCGTGGTCGAATGCGCCCTGGCTGCGGCCGATGCCGCGGAAGTTGAAGCGAAGCGTGGTGAAGCCGCGGCTCTGGAACATGTAGAAAAGATCGTAGACGATCTTGTTGTTCATCGTGCCGCCGAACTGTGGGTGCGGGTGCAGGATGAGCGCGATCGGAGCGTTCTTTTCCTTGGACGGCTGATAGCGTCCTTCCAGGCGTCCGGCCGGTCCGGCGAAAATGACCTCAGGCATGAGTACTCCACATTGGGCGTCGCAGCGCTTCGGGTTGCACAAGGAACTATGTTCCTTACCCTTGACGCGACGCCGACGCCTCCATAGAAGCTAGTTTAGAATTATTCAAAAATGACAGACGCAACGCGTCCATCATGTCGGCAAGCCGGGTAGATAGGACGGCTCGCCCTAAAAATTCAAGGAAATTACGCCATTGAGGCCAAGTTTGGCCAAGAAGGCGTAAAGCAGACGTCGGATTCGCGGAGAAAAGCGGAAAATCAATGTCGGCAGCCCGTGCTTATCTTGATTACAACGCCAGTGCGCCTCTCCTTGAGTGCGCGCGCACGGCCATGCTTGACGCACTGGCCATGCCTGCGAATCCCTCTTCCGTTCACAGCGAAGGGCGTGCCGCCAAGCGTGTTCTCGAGACGGCGCGCCGACAGGTTGCCGCACTCGTCGGCGGAGAGCCCGCCCATGTGGTGTTCACTTCCGGTGCGACCGAGGCTGCGGCAACGCTTCTCTCTCCACGCTGGACGATGGGGCGTGCGCCGCTGACCTTCTCTGCGCTCTACGTGAGTGCCGCCGATCACCCCTGCATTCTGAAGGGCGGGCGCTTTTCCGCCAGCGCCATCAATATGATAGCCGTTCGTCCTGACGGCTCGGTCGATCTGATCGATCTTGAGGCGAAGCTCGCCGCCCATGATCGCGGCGAAGGGCTTCCGCTGGTCGCCGTGCACGCGGTCAACAATGAAACCGGGATCATTCAGCCGCTTGAAGATATCGGCCGTATCGCAAAGGCGGCAGGCGCGGTGGTCGTCATCGACGCGGTGCAGGCGGCCGGTCGGATTTCGCTCGATATTTCAGCGGGATACGCAGACTATCTTATTCTTTCCTCGCACAAGATCGGCGGCCCGAAGGGCGCAGGCGCCATCGTCGGCAGCGCTGACCTGATGATGCCTGAACCGCTGATCAATGGCGGCGGGCAGGAGAAGGGACATCGCGGCGGCACGGAGAATCTGGCCGCGATTGCAGGCTTTGGTGCAGCGGCGTCAGAGGCGCTCGGCAAACTGTCTGGCATCAATGCGCTTGCCGCCATGCGTGACCGTTTCGAGGCTGCCATTCTGGCGCATGTACCCGATGCCGTCATCCATGGCCGGGGCGCGCCGCGCGTTGCCAACACCAGCTTCTTCTCGATCCCCGGCACCAAGGCCGAGACTGCGCAGATCGGCTTCGACCTTGGCGGTGTGGCCCTGTCTGCGGGATCCGCCTGTTCTTCTGGGCGTGTGGGACCAAGCCACGTGCTTGAAGCCATGGGGCTTGGTGATCAGGCCAGTGCGCTGCGCGTTTCCATCGGGCACGCGACGGGCGAGGATGAACTGGCGCTTTTTGATGCGGCGCTGGCCAATATCGCCCGGCGGCGCAAGGGGGCTTCCGAGGCCGCCTGAGGCGGCGCTGTGAGAAAAATGGAACTGATGCAGATTAAAATGGAGAAAAAGACACATATTTAATATGTGACCGGATGAAACATCTGCTCCGATGCACTACATGAGGGTTGCCGCAAGGCAATCACGGTGTGCTCAATTTTGAAGACGGCCGGGTCTTGACCCCGGCATGGATGGAGAACGCATATGCCTGCCGTGCAGGAGACGATTGATCAGGTCCGCATGATCGATGTGGACCAGTACAAATATGGTTTCGAGACGCTCATCGAGAGCGAGCTGGCCCCCAAGGGCCTCAACGAAGACATCATCCGCTTCATTTCGGCCAAGAAGGAAGAGCCGGAATGGATGACGGAGTGGCGGCTGAACGCCTACAAGCGCTGGCAGGCCATGGAAGAGCCGAGCTGGGCGCGCGTCAGCTATCCCAAGATCGACTTTCAGGATCTGCACTATTACGCAGCGCCGAAGAACCAGACCGGCCCGAAGTCGCTGGACGAAGTCGATCCGGAATTGCTCAAGACCTACGAAAAGCTCGGTATCCCCTTGAGGGAGCAGGAAATTCTTGCCGGCGTTCGCAAGCAGGGCGAGCCGAGTGAGCTGGACGGAAACCCGAGCGACAATGTCTACAGCTCCGGTCGCGTTGCTGTTGATGCGGTGTTCGATTCCGTGTCGGTCGTGACCACGTTCAAGGAAGAACTCGCCAAGGCCGGCGTGATCTTCTGCTCGATCTCCGAGGCGATCCGCGAGCATCCCGAGCTGATCCAGAAATATCTGGGATCGGTCGTGCCGGTGTCGGACAATTATTATGCTGCGCTGAACTCCGCCGTCTTCACCGATGGCTCCTTCGTCTATGTGCCGAAGGGCGTGCGCTGCCCGATGGAATTATCGACCTATTTCCGCATCAACGAGCGCAACACCGGCCAGTTCGAGCGCACGCTGATCATCGCGGAAGAGGGCGCCTATGTGTCCTATCTGGAAGGCTGCACCGCGCCGCAGCGCGACGAGAACCAGCTGCACGCCGCTGTGGTCGAGCTGATTGCGCTGGACGATGCGGAGATCAAATACTCCACGGTCCAGAACTGGTATCCGGGCGATTCCGAGGGCAAGGGCGGTATCTACAACTTCGTCACCAAGCGCGGCGATTGCCGGGGCAACAACTCCAAGATCTCCTGGACCCAGGTCGAGACCGGTTCGGCGATCACCTGGAAGTACCCGTCCTGCATCCTGCGTGGCGACAACAGCCGCGGCGAGTTCTACTCGATTGCCGTTTCCAACGGCCATCAGCAGATCGATTCCGGCACCAAGATGCTGCATCTGGGCAAGAACACGTCGAGCCGCATCATCTCCAAGGGAATCTCCGCCGGCAAGTCGCAGAACACCTATCGCGGACAGGTTTCGGCGCATCGCAAGGCGGCCAACGCCCGTAACTTCACCCAGTGTGACAGCCTGCTGATCGGCAATGACTGCGGCGCGCACACGGTGCCCTACATCGAAGCGAAGAACGCCACGGCGCAGTTCGAGCACGAGGCGACCACGTCGAAGATTTCCGAGGATCAGCTGTTCTACGTCATGCAGCGCGGCATTCCCGAGGAAGAGGCCATCGCGCTCATCGTCAACGGCTTCGTCAAGGACGTCATCCAGGAACTGCCGATGGAGTTCGCCGTCGAGGCGCAGAAGCTCATCGGTATTTCGCTTGAAGGTTCGGTCGGCTGAGGCCGGCGCATTTGTTTGGAAAAAATCATGCTTGAGATCAAAAACCTGCACGCCCGCATCGCCGAGGATGGCACCGAGATCATCCGTGGCCTCAACCTGACCGTTAAGGCCGGCGAAGTGGCCGCGATCATGGGGCCGAATGGCTCCGGCAAGTCCACGCTGTCCTACATCCTCGCCGGTCGTGACGACTATGAGGTGACCGAGGGCGAGATCCTCTACAATGGCGAGTCCATTCTGGAGATGGATCCGGCCGAGCGCGCCGCCGCCGGTATCTTCCTCGCTTTCCAGTACCCGCTCGAAATTCCGGGCGTTGCCACGATGGAGTTCCTCAAGACCGCCATCAACGCGCAGCGCAAGGCGCGCGGTGAGGAAGAGCTGAAGATCCCCGAGATGCTGAAGCGCGTTCGCACCGCAGCCGACGAGCTGGAGATGAGCATGGACATGCTCAAGCGTCCGCTCAATGTCGGTTTCTCCGGCGGTGAGAAGAAGCGGGCCGAAATCCTGCAGATGAAGCTTCTGGAGCCGAAACTCTGCGTTCTGGACGAGACCGATTCCGGCCTGGACATCGATGCTCTGAAGATCGTTGCCGATGGCGTGAACGCCCTGCGTTCGCCGGATCGCGCCGTGCTGGTGATCACCCACTACCAGCGTCTTCTCGACTATATCGTTCCCGACACGGTTCACGTTCTCTACCGCGGCCAGGTCATCAAGTCTGGCGACAAGGATCTGGCGCTTGAGCTGGAGAAGAACGGTTACGCCGGCGTCATCGACGCAGCCGCTTGAGGTGACGAGATGAACCTTCATGCTCAAAACACGCTGACGGAGGCCGAAACGGCGCTGGTCAACGGCTATTCCAGCCGTTTCTCTGACCTGCCCGGCGATGCCGATGTCACCGTCCGTCGCGATGAGGCGCTCGAGCTTCTCAAGCAGGGCCTGCCCACGCGCCGCGTCGAAGCCTGGCACTATACCGACCTGCGCCGGCTTCTGTCCGTTGTTCCGGATTTCAAGCCGGTCGCCAATGCCGAGGCTGTTGATCCGCTGATCGAAAACGCGCTGGTCCTGCCCGTGCTGAATGGTGCAGCGCATGGCCGTGCCGCCGGGCCTGAAGGCCTGACCATCGCCACGCTGGCCGACAAGCTTCAGGAAGGCGCGCTTTCTGCCGAATGGCTGACGGCCTCCGACCGGTTCGACGCCGTTGGTGCGATCAACGCGGCTTTCGTTTCTGATGGCTACTGGCTCGATATCGCCGAAGGCGCGGAGCTCAGCCGTCCGGTCGAGCTTCAGAACATCCATGCGGGCGGTCAGGTGCATGGCCGTTTCGTGGTCAATGCGGCCGCCGGCTCGCGGGCGACCATCATCGAGCGCCAGACCGGTGTCGGCGATGCGCTTGCATCATCCGTCACGCATCTGGACGTTGCCGATGGCGCGCATGTGTTCTGGATCCTGCTTCAGGAACAGCCGGACGATGCGGCCTATCTCGGCCAGTTCACGGCCTCGCTGGGCAAGGAGTCGAGCCTGACGCTCTTCATCCTGAACAGCGGCGGTAAACTGGTTCGCCAGGAAGTGAAGGTTGAGGCGCGGGGCGAGGGCTCCGAGTTCAAGCTTCGTGGCGTGAACCTTCTTGGCGGCGAGACCCATTGCGACGTGACCATGGTGCTCGATCACCTGGCGCCCGACACGGTCTCCACCGAGACCTTCCGCAATGTCGTCACGGGCAAGGCCAATGGCGTGTTTCAGGGCCAGATCCGCGTTGCGAAGATCGCCCAGAAGACCGACGCCAAAATGGCCTGCAACACGCTGTTGCTGTCCGATGATGGCGGTTTCTCCTCCAAGCCGGAACTCGAGATCTTCGCCGACGATGTGGCCTGCGGCCACGGCGCGACGGTGACCGATATCGAGAAGGAGCACCTCTTCTACCTGATGGCGCGTGGCATCGACGAGAAGACCGCACGCGGTCTGCTGGTCAAGGCCTTCGTGGCCGAGGTGATCGAAGAGCTCGAGGATGAAACCGTGATCGAGGCGCTGGAGGCCAGACTGGTCGACTGGTTCGCCGAGCACGGCTAAAGCTAAACCACTCACGCCCGCCTTTCTGAGCGAGGGGCGGGCACGCGGGGTTCGAAATGGACCAGAAGGTCGACACTATGCGTTATGACGTTGAAGCCGTTCGCCGGGATTTCCCCATCCTGGCGCGAGAGGTGTACGGCAAGCTGCTCGTCTATCTCGACAATGGCGCGTCCGCGCAGAAACCGCAGGCGGTGATCGATGCGATCACGCATGCCTACAGCAATGAATACGCCAATGTTCATCGCGGCCTGCACTTTCTCTCGAACGCCGCCACGGATGCCTATGAAAAGGCGCGTGAAACGGTTCGGCGCTTCCTGAATGCGGAAAGCACCGATCAGATCATTTTCACCAAGTCGGCCACTGAGGCGATCAACACCGTCGCCTATGGCCATGCGATGCCGAATATCGGCGAGGGCGACGAGATCGTTCTGTCGATCATGGAGCATCACTCCAACATCGTACCCTGGCATTTCCTGCGCGAGCGCCATGGCGCGAAGCTCGCCTGGATCCCGGTCGATGAGCAGGGCGTGCTCACGGTCGAGGCGTTCGAGAAGACGCTCACCGACCGTACGAAGCTCGTCGCCATTACGCATATGTCGAATGTGCTTGGCACCGTCACGCCGCTGCAGGAAATCATCCGCATTGCCCATGAGCGCGGCATTCCGGTTCTGGTCGATGGCAGTCAGGGCGCTGTCCACCTGCCGGTAGACGTCCAGGCGCTCGACTGCGATTTCTATGTCTGCACCGGACACAAGCTCTACGGACCTTCGGGCATTGGCGTGCTCTATGGCAAGAAAGAGCGCCTTGCCGCCATGCGGCCCTTCCAGGGCGGTGGCGAGATGATCGAGGACGTGACGCTCGACAGTGTCACCTATAACGATCCGCCCCACCGCTTCGAGGCCGGCACGCCGCCCATCGTGCAGGCGATCGGGCTTGGCGCGGCGCTTGAATATATCGAAGGCGTTGGCCGTGAGGCGATTGCAGCTTATGAGGCCGATCTGGTGCGCTATGCGCATGAGCAACTGTCGCGCATCAACGCGCTGCGCATCTTCGGCAATGCGCCGGACAAGGGCGCCATCGTCTCGTTTGAGATCGAGGGCGTTCATGCGCATGACGTGTCCATGGTGATCGACCGTTCGGGCGTCGCCGTCAGGGCAGGAACGCACTGCGCGCAGCCGCTGTTGAAACATTTCGGGGTAACCTCGACCTGCCGCGCGTCGTTCGGCATGTACAACACGCGCGAGGAGGTCGACGCCCTCGCTGAAGCGCTTGAGAAAGCGCGGCGTTTTTTCGGGTGAACAAGATGACTGAGACACCGCAGGATACGGACCAGACGGTCGAGGCCACGGAGACGGAAGCCAAAACGTCTTCCATTCCGCAGGAGGAGCTTGCTCGCCTGACAGACGACATCGTCAGCGCGCTGAAGACCGTCTACGATCCGGAAATCCCCGCCGACATCTATGAGCTCGGCCTGATCTACAAGGTCGATATCGAGGATGATCGCTCGGTGAAGATCGACATGACGCTGACCGCTCCGGGCTGCCCCGTGGCCGGCGAAATGCCCGGCTGGGTGCAGAACGCCGTCAGTACGGTCGAGGGGGTCAGCAATGTGGAAGTGACCATGGTTTTCGATCCGCCCTGGACGCCCGACCGGATGTCCGAGGAAGCCCAGTTCGCCGTTGGCTGGTACTGAGCAGGTGAGGCGTGGCCCTTGCAAGAGCCACGCATCTTGCCCATCTTGAAGACAGGACCTTTCCGCGAGCGTTTCACTCGCCGTGAACGGAGAATTCGATGAGCCGATTTCAAGTGATGACCATGACCGACGCGGCGGCAGGCCGCGTGCGCGACATCGTTGCCGCCCGTGAGGGCGCGAAGGGCGTGCGTGTCGGCATCAAGAAGGGCGGCTGCGCCGGCATGGAATATACCGTGGACCTCGTCACCGAGGCGGACCCCAAGGACGACCATGTGGAACATGAAGGCGCGCATGTCTATGTCGCGCCGGAAGCCGCACTGTTTCTTCTTGGTACGCAGCTCGACTTCGAGGTCACCAAGCTGCGCACCGGGTTCACCTTCAACAACCCGAACCAGACATCGGCCTGTGGTTGCGGTGAATCCATCGAGCTTCAGCCGGCAGACCTGAAAGCGCTTGCCGAAGCGCGCGGCGCGGCCTGACGCGTCGCCGTGGACGATGATGCGATCCACGATCTTTTCGCCGGGCTTGGGCCCGTTTCCATAAAACGCATGTTTGGCGGGAAGGGCATCTATCATCAGGGTGTTGTCTTCGCGCTGGAGGTCAGCGGCGAAATCCTTCTGAAGGCTGATGCGGAAAGCGCGGCTGATTTCGCCGAGGCCGGTTGCCGCCAGTGGGTCTATGAGGGCCATAAGGGGCGGGGGCCTGTCGCCATGCCTTACTGGTCCATTCCGGACGCTGCCCTTGATGATCCCGACGAGATGGCGCTCTGGGCGCAACGGGCCTTTCAGGCTGGCCTCAGAAGCCGAAAGCGCTGACAGGCGCAAGAGACACATCACGCAATAAGAAAAGCCGCCGCAGGCAGGAGCCAGCGGCGGCCTTTTCAATTCGTCACAAGACCGGATCGGGTCAGGTCTTGACCTGGATCTTCATGAAGGCGGGCACGTCGTCGCCAAAGCCGACGACCGTGTTTTCCTCTTCACGCGGCTTGCGCCTGTTGTCGCGGCGCTGCTCGGAGCGGTCCTGCTGGGGCCTGTCCTGCTTTGCCTTGCGCTCGGCATTGTCGGACTTGATCTCTTCCTTGCGCGACTTCCTGTCGGTGTCCTGCCCGGAATTCTGTGCAGAGCCCTGCTTCTCCTTCGCGCCGGCATCCTTCTTGACGCCACGCTTGGAGCCGCGCCCGCGCTTCTCCTCTTCAGGGCTTTCGTCAGCCTGAAGCGTCGAAAGATCTCCGTCCAGCCATTCGACGTCCTGGCCGATCAGCTTTTCGATGGAATCCATATATTTGCGATCCGCTTTGGTGATCAGCGTGAAGGCAGCGCCCTTGCGTCCTGCACGACCCGTGCGGCCAATGCGGTGCACATAATCGTCGGCATGGGTGGGAATGTCGAAGTTGAAGACGTGGCTGACATCCGGGATGTCGAGACCGCGTGCTGCAACATCGGAGGCCACGAGCAGCTTCAGATTGCCCTTGCGGAAATTCTCCAGCATCGTCATGCGCGCGCGCTGATCCATGTCGCCATGCAGGGCGCCTGCATCATATTCATGACGCACCAGCGAGCGGAACAGGGTCGCAACCTCGCTCTTGCGATTGCAGAAGATGATCGCGTTTTTCAGCGTCTCGCCTTCATCGTCGATAAGCTTGCGCAGCCGCTCGCGCTTGTCCCACGGCTTGGAACCGCTCTTGACGAAGCGCTGCGTGATGTTGGTTGCGGTGGTGGCCGGACGGGAGACCTCGACGCGTACCGGCGCCTGCAGGAACTGCTCCGTAAGCTTGGTGATCTCCGGCGGCATGGTGGCCGAGAAGAACAGCGTCTGACGCGTAAAGGGAATCAGCTTGCAGATGCGCTCGATGTCGGGGATGAAGCCCATGTCGAGCATGCGATCCGCCTCGTCGATCACGAAGATGTCGACGCCGGTCAGTAGCAGCTTGCCGCGTTCGAAGTGATCCAGCAGGCGGCCGGGCGTCGCGATCAGCACATCGGCGCCGCGCTCCAGCTTCTTTTCCTGCTCTTCAAAGGAAACGCCACCGATCAGAAGGGCAATGTTCAGTCGGTGATTCTTGCCGTATTTGACGAAATTCTCTTCGACCTGGGCGGCAAGTTCGCGCGTCGGCTCCAGAATGAGCGTGCGCGGCATGCGTGCTCTTGCACGGCCGCGCTCGAGGCGCGTCAGCATCGGCAGAACGAACGAGGCCGTCTTGCCGGTGCCCGTCTGTGCGATGCCCAGCACATCCTTGCCGGCCAGGGCATGCGGTATCGCACCCGCCTGGATCGGGGTTGGTTGCGTATAGCCCGCGTCGGTCACGGCGGAGAGGACCTTTTGGGACAGGCCCAGATCGGAAAATGTCAACGCTTCCTGAGCGGTGTCTTGTTCTTCTGCTGGCACGTTTCGGCTGTCTTTGGTTTCTGCGGCCTGATGCCGCCTCATAAGGCATGGAGCCTCGAATCCTAGGTGGCGTACGGCTTGGAGCGCCCGATGTCAACAGATGGCTTGCCGTAAAGTCACCTATTGTTCAATAGCGGAACTGCTCTGAGAGGATGCGTTCGTTCCAAGAATGGCTCTCGTCGAAAAGCACTGTAACGGTCTCATCGTGCGATTCGCGCACGGTCACGGAGACGACGGATTTGATCTCCGTATGATCCGCAACCGCATTTACGGGGCGTTTTCCCGGCTCCAGAATGTCGAAATGCACGGTCGCCTGGTTGGACAGAAGCGCCCCGCGCCAGCGACGCGGGCGGAACGGGCTTACCGGCGTCAGCGCCAGAAGCGGCGCGTCCAGCGGCAGAATCGGGCCATGCGCGGAAAGATTGTAGGCTGTGGACCCGGCCGGCGTCGCCACCATCACGCCGTCACAGATCAGTTCCTCAAGCCGCACCTTGTCGTCTATGGCGATGCGGATCTTGGCGGCCTGATAGGACTGACGCAGAAGCGACACTTCGTTCACGGCCAGCGCCTTCACCGTGTTGCCGTCGGCATCCACGGCGATCATCTGGAGCGGTCGCACCGTTTCGGGAATGGCCGCCGCCACACGCTCGCGCAGCCCGTCCTCGCGATATTCGTTCATGAGGAATCCGATGGAGCCGCGGTTCATGCCATAGATGCGTTTCCCGGCACCCATGGTTTCGCGCAGAATGTGCAGCATGAAGCCATCGCCGCCCAGCGCGACAATCACATCCGCGTCTTCGGGGCGCTCCTGGCCGTAGAGTGCGGACAGGCGCTTTGCAGCTTCCTGTGCGTCCCTGGTGTCGGCGCAGACGAAGGAAAGGGCCATCGGCTTTCGGGTCATGGTAATCTAAGGGCCCTTGAACTTGAGGCAGGAGCCTATCGGTTAGCATGCGTGCGAACGCGTGCAAAGGCATATGCGGCTGCATTGATGTGGGGATCGCAACCGGCTGTCGCCAGTTTTGATTTCACTTGAGCGCGGATTGTGCTAACGCATCGCCGGATGCCCTTGTAGCTCAGTTGGTAGAGCACCTGATTTGTAATCAGGGGGTCGGCGGTTCGAGTCCGTCCGGGGGCACCATTCCAACCTTCTCGCTTTGTTTTTGCTAGCTTTGCTCCGATTGTTTCCTCACCCGGATTTTGGGTGCGGTCCGGTATGTTCTCCAACTGTATCGAGATTCGGCCTGCTTTTTTGCGCCTCTGCGCTCGCTCTGGCCTTTTACGTCCGGGCGCGACCCGCTCAGATAAAACACTACACCGCTGACGAACTCATGGGGTTCAATTGCGAAGAGCTTGGTGCAGCGCATGAGGACCTGATCGTCGCCTATCATGATGCCGAGATCGCCCGCCACAGAAGGGAAGGTTCGTTTAGCGATGACCTTGGGCTTCTTAAGGGGGATGTCCTGCCGTTTGTCGTTCTCATGAGGCGGTTCATGCAGGACAACGACATAAGAGAAGCCGACCTCGCAAAACCTTCATCGCCCTCTGCAACACTCCAGAAGTCCAGCTTTTGTGCCGAAATATCCGGTCTATGCGCGGGAAACCCCTCGTTGGGAGGCGTTGAGGCAATGCGGCAGGCCGCAACAAAACTCAATCTGATTGATAAGTCCGCAAATCCATAGTGGCGTGAGAAGTTCTTGAAGCCGGGTCAGGTTCAGGGAGGAGGTTGCGTTCATGCTCGTTGCTTCTGGCGTGGATGGTTGCCGGAATTGTCTTGAATTCTTCGGCTGTCCTGTGCGGTATCGCGCAGCGAAGGTGTTGAACGCCGGTAACTGCAGAGTGTTCAACCAGCATGGCGTGGCCGAGGTTTGGGTTTCTCAGTCGGACAGCTTTGAGGGACCGCCACTCGTCCTTTGCAATTTGAAATGAGTTTTCGAAAAATCTCGGGACCGAGCGCAATCGAATGTATCGATGTGATCGATCCCCATGAATGTTCTTCCGTGAAATTTTCCGTATGTTGTATATCAATTCAAATATCGCGCCATGGTGGATAAAGTTAGCTGACAAATTTATTTTTCTACTTTTGGGCGAATCGCATTACTTTCTCCTCAATACGTAATTCTTGGCGAAGCCACCGTTAGTCCGGCAGCAAAACGCGCCCGTGACCAAGAGGAGCCAGCGTGCGTAGGATTTGCATATTGCTCGTTTCATCAGCCGCCTTCCTGACCTGGGCAGGTGGCGTTGTGGCGCAGGCGGCGACTGCGACCAGCACTCTGAACGTGCAGATCACCATTCAGGCCGAATGCACCATTGTATCCGTCGGAAGTCTCGATTTTGGGGCGCAGGGTGTCATTGACGCCAATATCGATCAGAGCAGCACGATTTCCATCCAATGCACCGATGGCACGCCATACGAGGTGGGGCTGGATGCCGGCGCGGGTTCAGGTGCAACCGTGGCGATACGGTTGATGACCGGTCCCGCGTCGGCAACCATTTCCTATGGTCTCTATCAGGATGCGGCGCGTTCCGTTTTGTGGGGAGACACGACCGGTGTCGACGTGGTGACGGGGACGGGCAATGGAAACGCGCAGGCGTTAACCGTCTATGGCCGGGTGCCGCCGCAGGCAACGCCCGGCGCTGGCGTTTATGCCGACACGGTGACGGTGACCGTGACCTATTAGGATTGCCAAGGGAGACCGGAATGCCAATGCGTTTTTGTTGTCTCGTTGTCCTGTTCCTTGCGTTGCAGATGTCCGCTGCTTCGGCTGGCAGTCTGCGTGTCGCGCCGACCACGCTCGACCTGATTGCGCCCGATAGCGCGGCCGTGCTGCGGCTGCGCAATGATGCGGCTGCGCCCATGCATGTTCAGGTGCGCGTTTTTCGCTGGAGTCAGTCCGGCGGTCAGGATCGTTTCGAACCCACGCGCGATGTCGTTGCGAGTCCCCCGGCAACGCAGCTTTCTCCGGGTGTCGATTACACGATACGTGTGGTGCGCACCGCCCGGACGCCTGTTCGCGGGGAGGAGAGTTATCGCGTCGTGGTGGATCAATTGCCCGACCCGGCAAAGCGACGGGCCGGGGCGGTCAATCTTGTGGTGCGGCACTCCATCCCGGTTTTCTTCCGCGCGCCCGATGCTGCACCGGCGCGGGTCGCGCTGGGGTTGGTGCGGATGGACGGGCAGCTTCTGCTGGTTGCCCGCAATCAGGGCGCGTCACGATTGCGGCTTGCCGACATCGTGCTGCTTTCAGGTGGCGGTGTGGTTGGGCGGGATGAGGGCCTGACGGGTTACGTGCTTGGCGGCGCGAGCATGCAGTGGCCGATCAGGACAAGTGGAAGGGTTGGCGCGGGGCCGCTTGTGATGCGGGCGCAAAGCCATCTCGGTCCCATTGAAACCAGTCTGGCCATACAGCGCCGCTAGTGCGCTTCTCACCATCGCGCTGGGGCTTGTTGGCAAGCCCGTCAGCGCCAGCGAGGGCGGTGCTTTCTCCGGCACTGCTCCCGGGGTGGTGGATGTGGTTCGCGAGCTCTATCTGGAAGTGTTTATCAATGAGCGGCCGGTCGGGATGATCGGGAACTTCAAGGAGCTGTCGACCGGCGAGCTGGCGGCGACGGGGCAGGAGCTGCGTGAGGTGGGTATCGAGCCACGCGGGGATTCAAGATTCGGCGAAAATCTCTTTCTTTTAAATGAATTGCCTGATCTCGTTGTTGCGGTGGATGAGGCCGGGCAGCGACTGTTTGTGACCGTCGGGCATGAGGGGCGCGCTGCCAGAACGCTGGATCTGTCGCAGGATGCCGATGACGAACGCAAGGCCGGTCGCTCCATCTATGGGGCGCTTTTGAACTACGCGCTGTTTGCCACCTCGCACTCATTCGAGCGCGGGCAGACCGGGCTTCTGAAGGGCGTCTCCGGCAGTTTCGAGGCGCGGCTCTTCAGTCCGCACGGCACGTTCAGCCAATCGTTTCTCGCCGGCTATACGGATGGTCAGCTCGATGGGCTAACACGGCTTGCGACCAGCTGGACCCGCGATGACGACGAGCGCCTTTTGACCTGGCGCGCCGGCGATCTGGTGAGCGGCGGTCTGGCCTGGACACGGCCCGTTTATCTGGGCGGCGTGCAGCTGCAGCGCAATTTCGGCCTGCGCCCTGATCTGGTCACGCTGCCACTGCCATCCTTTTCGGGCACGGCGGCCGTTCCATCGACGCTTGAAGTCTATGCCGACAACACGCGCCGCTTTTCCGGCGCCGTCGATGAAGGTCCGTTTGAACTGGTCAATCTGCCGGCTGTTTCCGGCGCCGGGTCGGCGCGCATCGTCCTGCGCGATGCGCAGGGGCGCGAGACCGAGGCCACACTGCCTTTCTACGCCTCGACGCGGCTGTTGCGACGCGGACTGTTCGACTTCTCGTTTGAGGCGGGTTTTCCCCGCCGCGCCTTCGGCAGCCGCTCCTCCGATTACGACAGCCGGTTGATGGCGTCGACCAGCATGCGCTACGGCCTCACCGACAGGCTGACGCTGGAAGGCCATGTGGAAGGCGGGGGCGGGCTGGTGAATGGCGGTGCGGGCATCGCCTTTCCCATCGGTCCTTATGGCGCTGCCTCTCTCGCGGCTGCGGCAAGCCATTTCGATGGTGAGAGCGGCGGTCTCGTCAACGGATCGGTAGAGCTGGGCTTTGAGGGCTGGTCGCTGCGCGGGCGGCTGCAACGCAGCTTCGGCGCGTATCACGATATCGCATCGGTCACGGCGCTGCCGGTGAGCAGCGATCTTGAAGCCCGCTGGCTGGGTGCCGGCGTTCCGCGCGCCATCGACCAGATATCGCTCGGCATCCCGCTGCGCTTCGATCCCTCGACCCTCAGCCTCTCCTATACGCATATCGAGGATGCGCACAGCGAAAGCAGCCGCATTCTCTCGCTGTCCTACAGCCGGCGCATAGCCCGTCGCGGCAATTTCTATCTCACCGGTTTTGTTGATGCCGAGGAAAAAGAGAATTTTGGCGTTTTCGGCGGAATTTCAATCGCTTTTGGAGAAAACTTCAACGTTTCCAGCGGCATTGAAAGCCGCCCGGATGGCACGCGTCTGGTCTCGCAGCTCTCCCGGCAGGAAACGCGTGAAGAGGGGAGTTTCGGCTGGCGTCTGCGAAGCGTGGAGGGCGGGCGTTCCGAGCGTTCCGCCTCGCTCAGCTATCGCGGACGGCACGGGCGCATCGAGGGCGCGCTTTACCAGCGCGACGACGCGTTTCAGGCCGAAGCGTCGCTCGATGGCGCTCTGGTTCTGGCAGGCGGCGGGGCATTTGTCGCAAACCGCATTGATGGGGCATTCGCCGTTGTCGATACCGGCGCGCCCGGTGTTTCGGTTTCCCATCAAAACCGTCCCGTCGGAACGAGCGACCGGTGGGGGCGGTTGCTCGTTCCCGATCTGGTGGCGAATGAGGAAAACGCCTTCTCCATCGACCCGGCGGATCTGCCGCTCGATGCGGACATCCCGATGACTGCGACGAGCGCCGTGCCGCCGCGCAAGGGCGGGGTTGCGGTTGCCTTCGGTGTTGAGCGGCAGGCGCGTGGCGCGCTCGTTTCATTCGTGGATGGAGAAGGCGCGTCGCTTCCCGTCGGATCGGTCGGGGCGTTTCAGGGCCACGCCTTCTTCATCGGCTATGATGGCGCGACCTATCTGACGGGGCTTGGCCGGGAGAACGCCGTGCGCATCGAGCTGCCCGATGGGCAGGTCTGCGCTGCCTCCTTCGCCTATCGGTCACAGCCGGGCGAGCAGGTGCAGCTGGAGGCGGTGCCATGCCGCTAGAGCAATTTCAGAAAAAGAGGGAACCGGTTTTTCGTCCAAAATGGCGTAAAAACAATATGTTGGAGCGTTTTCGCGATCCGCCGAAAAGCGAAAACCCTCCAGGCCGGGAAAGGGCGCTTCTCGCAGCTCTGCTCTTCCTCGCCTTCATGCTGGGCGCGCTTTCGCAGGCGCGTGCGCAAAGCTGCAACTTCACCATCTCCGACATGAGTTTCGGCGCGGTCGACACGCTTTCAGGCGGGGCGGTGAACGGGACGGCCACGATCAATGTGAACTGCACCGGCCTTTCGCTCACGCGTATCCTGATCTGTCCGAGCATTGGCGCGGGCAGCGGCGGCGCGACCGTCTCTGCGCGGCAGATGGCGAGCGGCGGCGACACACTCGCTTACCAGCTCTATTCCGACGCCGGGCGCACGGTGGTGTGGGGTTCCTATTTCTGGGGCTTCGCCGCCACGCCGCCGACGCTCGACCTGACACTCGGCGTGCTGGGCAGCGGATCGGCAAGTTTCACGCTCTATGGCCAGGTGTTCGGCAGCCAGTCGACCGTGCCGGCGGGAACCTATCTGTCCGCCTTTTCAGGCGCGGATGTGAATTTCATCTATCGCTACACGCTTCTGAGCGACTGTTCGAACCTGTCGGGCCAGACGGCGTCCCCGTCCTTCACCGTGACGGCCTCGGTTACCGACAACTGCCTCGTCGCCACGCAGGATCTGGATTTCGGCGCCCATGGCGTTCTGACGGGCAATGTGGACACGACGGGCGGGGTGACGGTGACCTGTACGCCCGGCACCGCCTACACGGTCGGGCTCGATGGCGGGCAGGCCGCAGCGCCGCCGGCGGCGCGGCTGATGAGCAAGGGAAGCGAGACGGTGACCTACGGGCTCTATCAGGATGCGGCGCGCAGCCTGCCCTGGGGGCTGGCCGCCATTCCGGGCGAGGCGGTGCCCGGCACGGGTAGCGGCAGCGGGCAGGTGCTGACCGTCTATGGCCGCGTGCCGCCGCAGACGACGCCTTCGCCGGGAACCTACACGGACACGGTGGTCGTGACCGTTACTTACTGAGTACCGGATTGATCCGATGCTCCATCAGTGAACCGGATCGTCCTTTGCGCGTCCGGGAGGACGCGGGGCGATTTAGCGGCTGCCGAGATACTGGCGCGCCGCATAGAGCGACACGGCGGCGGCATTGGAAACGTTGAGCGAGCGGATTGCGCCGGGCATGTCGAGACGGGCGAGTGCGGTGACGGTGTCGCGTGTCTTCTGCCGGAGCCCCTTGCCCTCCGCGCCCAGAACCAGCGCGATGCGGTCTGCGGCGAATGTGGCCTCAAGCTGGGCCGGCCCGTCCGAATCGAGACCGATGGTCTGGAAGCCGGCGGCGGAGAGTTCTTCCAGCGCCTCGGCCAGATTGCGCACGGTCAGATGGTCGATATGCTCCAGCGCGCCGGAGGCGGCCTTGGCGAGCACACCCGATTCGGAGGGGCTGTGCCGCGCCGTGGTGACAAGCGCGTTGACGCCGAAGGCGACGGCCGAGCGCATGATCGCGCCGACATTGTGCGGATCGGTGACCTGATCGAGCACCAGCACCAGGCCTGCGCCTTCCAGATCGCCGAGCGGTCTTGGTTTCAGCGGTTCCGCCTCGATCAGAACGCCTTGATGCACCGCGTCCGGCCCGGTGAGGCCATCAATGGCGCGCGGCTCGACGATCTCCACTGGGAAGGGCAGGGCCGAGGGCTCGCCCAGCTCCAGCCGGGCAGCGGCGTTGCGCGTGATGCGCATATGCTTGATTCGACGCTGTGGATTGTCGAGGGCGGCGCGCACCGTGTGCAGGCCATAAAGCCGCACAAGGCCGTCGCGCGGGCCTTCGCCGCGTCGGGAATCGCTTTTGCCATCGCCCTGCTTCTGCTGTGTACGGTCCCTGTGGGCCCGCCGGAGGCGTGCGTAATGGCTGTCTTTCGGGGTCTTTGAATTCTGATCGTCGCTCATGCGTTCTCTATAGGCGCGCTAGGCGATTGTGGAAACAGGATTTGCGTTCTGAAAATTTTTGACACCAGATTTGCGACAGGCGGTTGACACTTCGAAGCGGTCTCTGCATAAGGCGCGCATTGCGGGACTGAGCGGGGCGATTTGCCCACACGAAGTTCACGCCACGTCGCTGAGCTCTGACGGAAACGGAGGGGTGTCCGAGTGGTTAAAGGAGACGGACTGTAAATCCGTTGGCTAAGCCTACGCTGGTTCGAATCCAGCTCCCTCCACCACCGTCTCCCAGAGCCAGCGCAACGAACCCCGGCGGGTATAGCTCAATGGTAGAGCAGCAGCCTTCCAAGCTGAATATGCGGGTTCGATTCCCGCTACCCGCTCCAGGTTGCCTCCTCAAAAATTGCTGAATTTAGTGATGGCGTTTGCTTGCCGTGTCTTTGGGCTGGCAAGGTGGCTGGTTATGGCTTGAGCGTAAGCTGGTTTTGCCTGTCTCGCTGTGGAACGGGGGAGCTTTAGCAGAAACGGGCGGGCGCTACCTAGAAGTCATCCCAAGCGCGGGGATCACAATGTGCAACCTTGGTTTGGGACCGCGTGGAGGGCGTCAATTAACCGGGGGGCGGGGCGGTTCTGATAGGGTGCTGCTGGATATTGCGGGGAGCTGACCTAATGGCAGTAATGCTGCGCGCCCATCCCAGCCGTTTAAACCTTTCGATATGGGGCACGGAAGCCGCCATTCGATACCATTGGCAGTAGTGGCAGAGAGGGGCGGAAAGCGGTCATTCGCTGCGGAGGGAACGAATGACCAGAAAGCCCGGGCGCGGACAATCTGGGGAGGCGAAAGCTTATCGTTGACCACAAGGTGCTAGATTCCGAATATGTCTCGATCCGAATAAGAAAACAGACGAAACTCGCCGCCTTGTGAAGAGCCGCAGTTGGTCGAGTACCTGTACGCGAGACTAGCTGCTAGCAGTTTACAAGATGGCCTTGTGGAGTGACGACAGGTATTATGAATTACGGGAAACAGGGCCATTCTCACAGCGGCCTCGTCTCCTTCAAATTGCCTGAAGTTGGGGTAAACACCTGAATCGTTTGAGGGAGCCGATGTCGAGAATTTACGTGTCTTATACACGGGCTGACGATGAATATGCCCAAGCGCTGATGCACCAACTGCGCATTGCGGGACATCAAATCACGGTTGAGGGTACGAAGCTCGCGGCAGGTATCAATTGGCGCACTGAATTGAACGAAGGCCTGAAGTCGGCCGAAGTGTTCATAATCCTGATATCTGAGCATACGATGACCTCACAGTATCCGATGATGGAACTCGGAACGGCACGAGCGTATGCAGAAAGTTCAGGAAAATTACTTATACTGCCGATTGTGCTCGGCGATTTGCAGCTCCCGCTCTTCATTCAAGATATTCAGGTAATCTTTGCCAAAGATCTCCCCCTTCCCGAAGTTGTCCCTGATATTGAAGCAGCTATCTCTGCATTTGAAGGCCGGCGCGCCGCGAGAGAGGTGGAGACAAAAGAACTCGCGGCAGCGGTTCAGAGCAATCTTGCGGACTTCGTTGATGAGGCGATTAAGACACAAGAAAACTATGAGAATGTGCACAAGTCCTCGGCGAAATCTTGGTATTTCCTTGGCTTCGTAAGTCTCGTCGCCGGTTTAGCGACAACCGCATACCTAGCATACTCGCTTGTTAGCGCGACAACGGCACCTTCCGACTATGCCAAGGCAGTCTCGCTTTCGCTCCTGAATATTATCACCATCGCCATACTCGCTGCACTTGCCCGGTATGCATATTCGCTCGGCAAGTCGTATATGAGCGAGTCCCTCAAATCATCGGACCGCATCCACGCCATTCAATTCGGCAAGTTTTACCTCCGCGCTTACGGCACACGGTCCAGCGGTACCGAAATCAGGGAAGTTTTCCAGCACTGGAATATCGACAGGACTTCGACGTTCTCATCATTAGACACGTCGGAGATCGATCCACAGATTGTAAACATGGTCGTTCAAATTGTGTCAGCTGTTACTGGCAAGAAAGACAAATAGCGGAGGGGCGGTTTAACTCGCCACTCCGTTACCTGCCTTGCGAGAGGTACATCCACTATGAGCTCGACGTTCCAATGTTCGTACCTGCATCGAAAGTCGCCGAAATCATGGGCCTTCAACGACATCTCTGGTCTTCCGGCTCTCAGGCGCTTCGAAGGAGCCGTATGTCCGCTTTCGGTGAACTCACAAACTGTGTGAGAGTCCGATATGGGGACGCGAAGCTGACATTGATCGAGACGGTGCCCTATGACCGAAATGGGCCGCAAGTATCGACGTATTCTGTACCGACCAATGTCAGCTAGCCGCCAGTCACCTGATGGCCCCAGAGTGGCGGTTCTCCGGGATATTCGTTATCCAGCTGGGCATGCTCGAGAGTGCACCTGTCGGGACGTACCAGAGCCACGCATTCAAACGAAACTAAGGTCCGTCTTCATTCGGTGTCAGCGCCGCACCGCTCATGCGGCACAAATCCGTCCGCTGATAGGCCCAACCAAAACACGCCTCCACCAACCCGTCCTGAAACGTGTTTCAGGTCTCCGACCCCGTTTCCGGTCCCTATGCCTCCCCGGATCTGATCCAAGGAGAGACCTGAAATGTTCAAGATCTGCTTCAGCGCGGTTGCGCTGGTTTTTCTGGGTTCCGCTGCGCAGGCCGATGTCGGGTTTCGCACTGTCGGCATTGGCGGTGAGGGGCCGCGGCCGCTCAATGTTGCGCTGTGGTATCCGGCTAAGGGCGGTGCGCCCGGGGTGGTGGTGGGGGAAACGCCGGCCTTCGTCGGCGGGCGCGTTGTGCGTGATGCGCAGCCTTCGGCGGGTGCGCATCCGCTGGTCGTTCTTTCGCATGGCTATGGCGGCACCTGGCGCAATCTCAGCTGGCTTGCGGTCGCGCTTGCCGATGAGGGCTATGCCGTCGCCGCGCCGGATCATCCCGGCACCACGCATTTCAATCGTGATCGACGGCAGGCGGCCATGCTCTGGGAGCGGCCGCGCGATCTGGGCCGGGTCATCGATGCAGTGCTGGAGGAGCCGGCCCTTGCCGGTTCCATCGCACCGGAGCGGATCGCGGCCATCGGCCATTCGCTCGGTGGCTGGACCGTTACGGCGCTGGCGGGTGGCCGGTTCGATCCGGATCTGTTTGCGCGCGACTGCGCGTCGGGCATTGCTTCGAGAGCCTGTCCGACAAGCGATCTGAACGATATGGGTGATCTGAAGCTCGATGCACCCGGTCTCAGGCAGGATATGCACGATCCGCGCATCCGCGCCTTTGTCTCGCTCGATCCCGGTTTTGCGCGCGGCTTTACGCCTGATAGCCTTGGCGGTGTTGATGCGCCGGCGCTGCTGATCGGGGCCGGTGTCGATATCGGGGATCGGCCTGCGGAGCTGGAAAGCGGATGGCTGGCGGAGCACCTTCCCGCAGACACCACGGAATGGGTGATGCTCCCGGACGCGATGCATTTCAGCTTTCTGCAGCTGTGCAAGCCGGGGGCGGCGGCCATGATCGAGGCGGAAGATCCGGGTGACGGGATCGTCTGCCGCGATGGCGCGGGCCGGGGCCGCGCCGCCATTCACGCGGAAGTTCTGGACCGGATCACGGCGTTTCTGGGCCGCTCGCTTTCGCTGCGCTGAGGCGCGTTTCGCAGGTTTCTTTCGCCCGGCGTCTCCAGTCGCTGGGCGAAAGGCCGGTCACACGGCGGAACGTGTTGTTGAAGTTCGATTTCGTCTGAAAGCCGCAATCGAACATGATCGCGGTGACGGGGCGGTCGGTCTCTTCCAGAAGCGCCATCGCCTCGCAGATGCGCCACTGGTTGATCTCCTGCGAAACATTCCGGCCGAGCCTGCGGTTGATTGCCTGCGAAATCTGCCGCCCCGGAATGCCGACGCGCCGCGCCAGCCGCTCCAGTGTGAGATCTGGATCGCGATAGAGCTGGCGCTCGCTCAACACCCGATGGGTTGCGGCCAGCACAAGCGCATCGTCGGCGGTGGGCTGATCCCGTTCTTCCACGCGCGCGGTGGCTTCTGCTGCCGGGGGCTCTTCGGTCTCGGGCAGGCTGCGCGCGACGGCGAGTGCTGCCCATGCGATCAGGGGCAGCACAGCCATGTTGCCGATGCTGACGATGGTTGCGGCATGCGCACCGCCGGCAAGGCCGAAGTCGAAGGCGATGGCCAGATCGATCATGCCTGAAAAGACAAGCAGGGCGCCGACAAACATTGCCGCGCGGCCGGGGTCGACGGCCGCACCGAGCCGGGCGCCTGCAAAATTTTCTTCGCCCTGCAGTCCGCGCCACATCAGAGCGCTGCCATAGCCAAAGAACAGGAAGGCCAGCGGGGCGTCGATGGGCGTCTGGAAACGTGGCCACAGAAGAGAAAGCACGAGGATGACCGCGCCGGGCAGGTAGTGCGGCCAGGCGGGCCGACGCGCGCCGCCCTCAAGGCCCGCAAAGCAAAGCCACGCCGTTGCCGGCAGGAGTGCGGCGAACACGGGCTGGAGGAAGCGGAAAACCGGCGCGTCGAAGCTCCAGCGCAGGCTGACGACGGTCATCAGGGCGGTGCTGACGGCGAGAAACACGATGATGGGCCGGAACCTGCGCTCTCGCTTCAGGGCGATCAGGCAAAGCACAAAGCCCAGCAGGAGCGCGACGATGGCGGGCAGGGGGATCAGGATCATGCGCTATCTATACGGCGCCGGGCGCGTGGATAAAGGGCGGATCGGCGGTGAGGCGTTGTGTGTTTCAGAACCCCGAGCAGATCTGAACCGAGTGCGGCAGCGGTTTCGGATCGGTCGTGCAGGTCCAGCGGGAATGGGCTGGGTCGGGCGGTACGATCTGCAGTGTGGGGCTGGAAGCCGCGCCGATGCGGCATTCGGGGTGCTCGCGCGTCATGTGACGGGCAAAGCCACGCAGGAGCCCCTGCATCTCAGACATGTGCTGCGCCGGGAAATCGAGCGGGTGGGTGAAATCGTCGGTCTTGCGCTGGTAGCCGAGCGCCATGAACCCGGTGTCGCAGAGGTCCGCCGGAAGGTCGCTAGAGCGGAAGGCGACAAACATCGCCTTCTCGATTGTCCCGTTGAACGGCTTCTCGCAATGCTGGAACAGGCGCACGCGACACCCGTCCGTTTCCGCCTGATCGGCCCCGGAAGGCGCTTTCGGCTGGCCGGTGCTGCCTTTTGGTTCGGCTGCGGCGACCCCGCTGCCGTCGAAGCGGGGCGGGTGGCCGCGATCATGGAGCGCGCCCGGGTTCACCTGATCGCTTTCAAAGCGCGGAGCCCTTTCGCGGGCATTGATGATCATGCGGCGCGCCTGATCGCGCGCGACCTCATAGGGGGCGTGATTGCCGCCGGTTCGAAAGCGGTCCGGAATGTCCAGCAGTTTGCGGTAACGGCGCTCGTAGGAGGCGACGAAATCGAGCCTGTCGCGCACCGACTTGATGAAGACGGTTTCCAGCGCCTCCGGCGTGGTCTCGTTATAGCCGTAGCTCACGCGCACGCCGTCCTCCAGATGGCGGATGGCCGCGCCATAGGCCTTCAGATGGTAGTCCGGGTTCTCCCGTTCGTACCACTGGTGGAGGCGGAGCAGGGTGACATGGGCTTCAACAATGGAACCTGCGGCGAGTGTCAGGCCACGGCGCACTTCTTCGCGGGCGCGGTCGGCGCTCAGATAGCGCGGATCGTCGAGCGTGGAGCCCGGTCCGCGAAACAGCGTTCCCCAGTCGGGACTGCCCGGCACGTTGAACGACCAGTCGCCGGCGGGACCGGGGCGGCCGACATCGACGATCAGGTGGAAATTGCCTTCATCGCCGCGAAAATCGAGCCGTAGCCGCACGCCGTAAAGCTCGATCAGATCCATGGCGCTGCGCGGCAGGCTGGCGAGGCTGTGCGTTTCGTAGTGCGACGCCCCAAGCGCCGTTGAGGTGGGCAGGGTGACCGTGCCGCCCTGAAGCGCGTATCGAAAACGCGCCGAGACCACCGGCTCGCCCAGAAGCTGGCCGATCTTCGTTTCCGCCTCCCAGTCGAAGCGCAGCTCCGCGCCATCGCCGCTGCTGCCTTCGCCGGCAACGCGCTCGCCATCGGCTGAAAACGTCAGAACCTGCTGCGCCCGCGCGGGAGAAAGCGCCAGAAACAGGAGCATCAGAAAGAGAAGAGGTCTAGTCATTCAGCCAGCTCGCAAATTCCTGGGCCTGCCTTGCGGACGGCGTGGGCGTGACGCCGTTTGAGTGACGCGCCGGGTCTTCGAGAACCACGCCATAGGCGCTGGGGTTGAACAGATGCGCCGGGCTGAGATCGACATGGATCCCGTTGTCCTCCAGCGTCTCGGAGATGAGGGCTGCGGGCAGCAGGAAGATGACGGCAAGAAGCCCTGCCGCAATTGTTCCCGCTGTGGCGAGCCTGTTGGGCGACGGGTGAAGACGCGCGGCGATGCCGGTGGAGAACCAGACGCCGGCAAGAAAGGCGGCGAGGATCAGCCCCCAGCGCGCCGCGATGGCGTCTTCGAAAAAGTCCGGGAATGCCAGTTCGCAAAGGAGGAAGGCGGCAAAGGCTGCAAGAGCAGGCAGCAGAAGCGAGACGGCGGCGGCCAGCCAGCGCCCGCCTGCACGTTTTTCAGGAGGTTGCGTCTCTGGCGTGGGTTCCGGCGCTCTTGCCTGCTCCCTTGGCGTCGGCGCGGTTTCGGGCAGGGGCTCGAGTGTGAGGAAGGGCATAGGCCTGTCGAGCGTGGTCCCGGATGGAAAAATGGGTGGGCACACGCGCCCGCGCTTTGGCGCCTTGATGAGAATGTCCCGGCCATCCTTCATGGTGAAGACGTAAAGCCCCTCGTCCTTTTCGACGATCTGCCCGGGCGCGACGCGGGCTTCCCGCGCAGTCAGTGGGTAGAGCGCTTTTGCCGGTGTCTTGACGTGAAGACTATCCATCCGGGGCTTCTTTCTGGTGCATCGTCTTGAGCGGGGAGCCGTTTGAGGCGGGAGATGGCTTGGGCCGGGAGCTATTCATTGAAAGCTTGCAGATTCTGCTGCGACGTTCAATCGCAGGCGCGAAATGCGTGCTCTGCAGGGTGCGTCAATCGGGCTGTGGGAGAAGCCGCACTCTTTGTCGCAGCCGGTGTCCGATCGATTGCCTCGACCCTACATTTCTGGCAGTCGCTCGGGCGAATGGGAACTGGCGATGGCTGCATTTGCGCATCCGGCATTGGCCCGCGTGCTGCGGCAACGCTTCATTCCCGCAGCCCTGCGTGGCGTCTGCGCGCCATGTCGATCCGTCTTCGGGCAGCCGCGCCCGAAGAGACAAAGCCCTCCCAGGCACCGACCCGTATGTACCATTCGAAAGGCTCCCCCAATGGTTCAGAAGCTCATCTATTCCATCCCCGTGTTTGGCTGGATGCTTAAAAGCGCATCCCTTGGCGATACGGCGGAGAAGGTCTTTTTCATTTTCAACCTGCTCGCATTCTGGGCGATCGCCATTTACTTCTTCGGCTATCCGGCGATCATCTTGCCGGCGCTTGGCATTGTCGGCTGCTACATGCTCGTGCTGGCGCTTCTGACCTCCGGCGACGTTTAGCCGGACCGGGCCTGTGCGCCCGTTTGCCGCATTCTTTCGCCGCACACTGGCAGGCCTTGCCAATGTGCGGCACGATGCTCCGGTCTGTTCGCCCGTGCGGTGAATGCATCAAGGAACTGCGTCATGCTGACCTCGAAGATGGGGCTGACCTCGAAGATGGGGCTGATGTCGAAGACGGGCCGGGCCGAAGCGCCGCTGACGCTGCCCGGTGCAGGTTTCTCCGATACATATTCCGGCGTTTCAAAAGACACTTTCGATGCAAGCGCCGCGCTGACGCGGGCCTTTGCGCGCCCGCCGCGCTGGATCGGGACGCTCATGCGTTGGCGCAATGTGATCGTCCGGCCTTTCGGTCTGAAGACCGGGAAAGACGCCCTGGACCAGGTGGTTGGAACGGAGCAGGCCCCGTTTCCGGTTCTTGAACGCTCTTCCCGGCGAATCGTACTGGGGACGGACGACCGGCATCTGGACTTCCGGCTGATCGTGGAGACCGATCCGGCCGCCGGGCCGGGCACACGCGTTTCGTGCACCACACTGGTGCGTCCGCACAATCCGTTCGGATGGCTCTATCTCCTGACGATCATGCCGTTTCACAAGCTGATCGTGGCCAATACGGTGCGTCGCATCGTGGCCTGAAATATCCGTTCGTGCTGCGTGGCGTTGCCACCCTGGCGTGTGTCAATCTTCGGTAAGAGGCTCCCTGCATGTGGCATACGGGACGCTCTTTCGGGCAAAGGGCGCGGTTCGACGGGGGCGAAACGGCAAAGGGGCTTGTAATTTCGCGCCTTTGTCGTTAATCGCCGCGCATCTGAAACCCAAACGCATCCAGGGCGCCAAAGGAAGTTGCAATGGCCAAAGGTAAATTTGAGCGTACGAAGCCGCATGCGAACATCGGCACGATTGGTCACGTTGACCACGGCAAGACGTCTTTGACGGCGGCGATCACGAAGTATTTCGGTGAGTTCCGCGCGTATGACCAGATTGACGGCGCGCCGGAAGAGAAGGCCCGCGGCATCACCATTTCGACCGCGCACGTTGAGTACGAGACGGAGAACCGTCACTACGCCCACGTCGATTGCCCCGGCCACGCCGACTACGTGAAGAACATGATCACGGGCGCTGCACAGATGGACGGCGCGATCCTGGTGGTTTCGGCCGCTGACGGCCCGATGCCGCAGACCCGCGAGCACATCCTGCTTGCGCGTCAGGTTGGCGTTCCGGCCATCGTCGTGTTCCTCAACAAGGTCGACCAGGTCGATGACGAAGAGCTTCTCGAGCTGGTTGAGCTCGAGGTTCGCGAGCTTCTGTCGTCCTACGACTTCCCGGGCGACGACATTCCGATCGTCAAGGGCTCGGCTCTTGCAGCTCTCGAAGACTCCAACAAGGAGATCGGCGAGGACGCAATCCGCAAGCTGATGGAAGAAGTCGACGCTTACATCCCGACGCCCGAGCGTCCGGTTGACCAGCCGTTCCTGATGCCGATCGAAGACGTGTTCTCGATCTCGGGCCGCGGTACGGTTGTGACGGGTCGCGTCGAGCGCGGCATCATCAAGGTCGGCGAGGAAGTCGAGATCGTTGGCATCCGTCCGACGACGAAGACGACCTGCACGGGCGTTGAAATGTTCCGCAAGCTGCTCGACCAGGGTGAAGCAGGCGACAACATCGGCGCGCTGATCCGTGGTGTTGACCGTGAAGGCGTTGAGCGCGGCCAGGTGCTGTGCAAGCCCGGTTCGGTCAAGCCGCACACGAAGTTCAAGGCAGAAGCCTACATCCTGACGAAGGAAGAGGGTGGCCGTCACACGCCGTTCTTCACCAACTACCGTCCGCAGTTCTACTTCCGTACAACGGACGTGACGGGTGTTGTGCATCTTCCGGAAGGCACCGAGATGGTCATGCCTGGCGACAACGTTGCCGTTGACGTCGAGCTGATCGTTCCGATCGCGATGGAAGAGAAGCTGCGCTTCGCTATCCGCGAAGGCGGCCGCACCGTCGGCGCCGGCATCGTCGCAGCCATCATTGAGTAAGCTCTGCCCCGGCAGTGTTGAATGCGGAAAGGGCGGCTCTGGCCGCCCTTTTCTTTTGCCCGGAGCCTGTTTTGAAAGGGCCGGGGCAGGGTGGAAATCCGCCTTGACGAAACCCTCAGGGAAACAAATGACGTGGATGGCGCAAAACCTGCGCTAAAGTCTCTTTACAGACGCGTCGGAAGCCCTTAGGAAGCGGCCTGCCTACAGTGTGCAGCAGCGCACGGGAATGCAGGGGTATAGCTCAGTTGGTAGAGCGGCGGTCTCCAAAACCGCAGGTCGGGGGTTCGAGCCCCTCTGCCCCTGCCAGCGCATTTTGCGCCAGAGCCGTTTCGTGAGATCCCGTTTGGTGAGATCCCATTTAGCGAGTTCGTTGAGTAAGCGCCTGTCGGAAGCTTCCGTTGGGGCTTGCAAGAATCGAACTTCGGTTCTATGTAGGGCGAACAGACACGCGGTGCGTGGAGCCGGGAACGCGGCTTTACGCGCCTTTGTCGTATGGGTGGATTACGAAAAGCGATTCGCTTTTTCGGATTTTGCTCTTGCCCGAAGGCCGGGTTTTCCTGGTCTCGGGTGCGTCTCCCGGCCAGTTCGGGGATAACAAACAGTCTGGGTTACCAGACGATAGAATCAAGAGCGGCACATGGCGTCGAAAACCACGAATCCTTTCACGTTTCTTCAGCAGGTTCGGTCCGAAACCGCAAAAGTGACGTGGCCCTCGCGGCGTGAGACCCTGATCTCGACGGTAATGGTCATCGCATTCGCCACGCTGGCGGCGATCTTCTTCTTTGCTGCCGATCAGCTCATGGCCTGGGGTATCGAGATCATTCTCGGTATCGGTGCCTGATTGCGGACGATAGACGGAGTGCGATTGAAATGACTGCGCGTTGGTACATCGTCCACGCTTATTCGAATTTCGAAAAGAAGGTCGCAGAGTCGATCGAGGAGCAGGCACGCCAGAAAGGTCTTGATAACAAGATCGAGCAGGTCGTGGTTCCGACCGAAAAGGTCGTTGAAGTGCGCCGCGGTCGCAAGGTCGATGCCGAGCGCAAGTTCTTCCCGGGTTACGTCCTGGTGAAGGCGCAGCTCACCGACGCTGTCTTCTCGATGATCAAGAACACCCCGAAGGTGACGGGCTTTCTGGGCGACGCCAAGCCGGTTCCGATTACCGAAGCCGAGGCAGAGCGCATCCTGACGCAGGTTCAGGAAGGCGTGGAGCGTCCGAAGCCCTCCGTTACCTTCGAGATCGGCGAGCAGGTTCGCGTTTCCGACGGTCCGTTCGCTTCGTTCAACGGCTTCGTTCAGGAAGTGGACGAGGAGCGTTCGCGCCTCAAGGTCGAGGTGTCGATCTTCGGACGGGCAGTGCCCGTCGATCTGGAATTCGGTCAGGTCGAAAAGGGCTGACCGTGTTGCCCCGTGCGCGGGGCTTCATCGGTGGAAGGGAAATGCGGCTAAGCCGGTCGCTGATTTCCGGACCACCAAACTGCAGTGCCGGCACATTCTTTTCAGGGTGGCCGGTGAGAACGACAAGGCAGATGAGATATGGCTAAGAAAGTTGCAGGCCTGCTCAAGCTTCAGGTTCCCGCGGGTTCGGCTACGCCGTCGCCCCCGATCGGCCCTGCGCTTGGTCAGCGTGGCATCAACATCATGGAGTTCTGTAAGGCATTCAATGCCCAGACCCAGGAGATGGAAAAGGGATCCCCGATCCCGGTCGTGGTGACCTACTACCAGGACAAGTCCTTCACCTTCACGATGAAGACGCCTCCGGTGAGCTACTTCCTCAAGAAGGCAATCAACCTGAAGTCCGGTTCCAAGGAGCCCGGCAAGGTGGTTGCTGGCAAGATTTCGCGCGACAAGGTTCGCGAGATCGCGGAAGCCAAGCTTAAAGATCTGAACGCGACGGACGTCGAAGCAGCCATGCGCATGGTCGAAGGTTCGGCACGCTCCATGGGCCTGGAAGTGGAGGGCTGACGATATGGCGACGAAACTTTCCAAGCGCGTTGCGAAGTCCCGTGAAGGTATTGATCGCGACAAGGAATACGCTCTCGATGAGGCCGTTGCGCTCCTGAAGGACCGTGCAACCGCGAAGTTCGACGAGACCATCGAAGTTGCGATGAACCTCGGCGTCGACCCGCGCCACGCTGACCAGATGGTCCGCGGTGTGGTCAACCTGCCGAACGGCACGGGCCGTACGGTTCGCGTTGCCGTCTTCGCAAAGGGCGACAAGGCTGAAGAAGCAAAGGCAGCTGGTGCAGACATCGTCGGCGCCGAAGAGCTGGTTGAGAGCGTCCAGAAGGGCGAGATCAACTTTGATCGCTGCATTGCAACGCCGGACATGATGCCGCTGGTCGGCCGTCTCGGTAAGGTGCTTGGCCCGCGTGGCCTGATGCCGAACCCGAAGGTCGGCACCGTGACGCCGGACGTCACGGGCGCGGTCAAGGCTTCCAAGGGCGGCGCCGTTGAGTTCCGCGTCGAGAAGGCCGGTATCGTGCATGCAGGCGTTGGCAAGGCTTCCTTCGACGCCAAGGCCATTGCCGAGAACGTGCGCGCCTTCACCGATGCGGTGATCAAGGCGAAGCCGGCCGGCGCAAAGGGCAACTATGTGAAGAAGGTGGCTCTCACCTCGACCATGGGCCCGGGTCTGCGCATCGACGTTGGCAGCCTGTCGGCCGAAGGCTGATGAATTCCGGGGAGGGCGCTCCGGCGCCTTCCCCAAGACTTTCCGGATCGCAAGATCTGGAAGCCGGAAGGAAACTTCCGGAACATCCTGTCCGAGATTGCAGGCGGCTCGCCTTAATACTTTTAAAGGGCCTGCATGAGACGGGTGGGACCGGATAACGGAGCCTGGCTCCGGTTGATGGTTCGAACCGTGTTGGCCTTTTGTTTGATCCGGGTTTTCCGGTCAGCGAAGGGGGACAGGATCCTCGAGCGTCGCTTGGGTGATCCGAGTTTGCGGATGCCCTGCGGCAAAAGGCAAACCGGCGGATATTTCCTTCGGGAAACTCCGTCAAATGGAGAAGGCAGTGGACAGAGCGGAAAAACGCGAATTCGTCGCGGACCTGAACGAGGTGTTCAACAACACCGGTTCGGTCGTCGTAGCCCACTATGCCGGTCTGACCGTCGCGCAGATGAACGATCTTCGTTCCAAGATGCGCGGTGCAGGCGGCACAGTTAAGGTTGCGAAAAACCGTCTCGCCAAAATCGCCCTTCAGGGAACCCCGTCCGAGAGCATTCAGGCCCTTTTCGAAGGCCAGACCCTGATTGCTTATTCGGACGATCCGGTTGTCGCTCCTCGGGTCGCCAATGACTTCGCCAAGGCAAATGACAAGCTTGTCATTCTTGGCGGTGCCATGGGTGAGACCGCGCTCGATTCCGATGGTGTGAAGGCTCTTGCCTCGCTGCCGTCGCTGGACGAGCTGAGGGCGAAGCTGGTCGGCATGATTTCTACGCCGGCCACCCGGATCGCTCAGGTTGTCAACGCGCCCGCGGGTCAGCTCGCGCGCGTCTTTGGCGCCTATTCCAAGAAGGACGAGGCGGCGTGATGCCGGTCCTCAAGACCAACAACACAGTTCGAACACAAAAGGAAATGTACAATGGCTGATCTTGCTAAGATCGTTGAAGACCTGTCGAGCCTGACCGTCCTCGAGGCGGCTGAGCTCTCCAAGATGCTTGAAGAGAAGTGGGGCGTCTCCGCTGCTGCTCCGGTGGCTGTTGCTGCTGCTGCAGGCGGTGCTGCTGGTGGCGAAGCTGCTGAAGAGAAGACCGAGTTCGACGTCGTTCTCACCGATGCAGGCGCACAGAAGATCAACGTGATCAAGGAAGTCCGCGGCATCACCGGCCTGGGCCTCAAGGAAGCCAAGGACCTCGTTGAGTCCGCTCCGAAGCCGATCAAGGAAGGCGTGTCCAAGGACGAAGCCGAGAAGATCAAGGGTCAGCTTGAAGGCGCTGGCGCTAAAGTTGAGCTGAAGTAATTCGGCGTCCGGTCCGCGCGGATTTCCGATCTGCGCGGACCGGAACTTTGAAGACGGAACCGGAACCTCTTTCCTGTGGGCCGCAAGCGGCTTTCAGGAAACGGGTTTTTATCCGTTTGGATTGACCGCCGGGATGGCGGTTCACGTGGTGCATGCAAGCCAGGCAGGGCAAGGAGCGACGATGGCCGAGACCCAAACGTTTAATGGTCGCAGGCGGGTACGCAAATTCTTCGGAAAGATTCCGGAAGTTGCGGAGATGCCGAACCTGATTGAGGTTCAGAAGGCATCCTATGACCAGTTCCTGATGGTCGAGGAGCCCCAGGGCGGGCGACCTGACGAGGGGCTTCAGGCGGTGTTCAAGTCGGTGTTCCCGATCTCGGACTTCGCCGGTACGGCGATGCTCGAATTCGTGGACTACGAGTTCGAAGAGCCGAAGTTCGATGTGGACGAGTGCCGGCAGCGCGATCTTACTTTCGCTGCGCCGCTCAAGGTGACGCTGCGCCTGATCGTCTTCGATGTGGATGAGGACACCGGCGCCAAGTCCATCAAGGACATCAAGGAGCAGGACGTCTACATGGGCGACATGCCGCTCATGACGTCCAACGGCACCTTCATCGTCAACGGTACCGAGCGCGTCATCGTCTCCCAGATGCACCGTTCGCCGGGCGTGTTCTTCGACCACGACAAGGGCAAGTCGCACTCGTCGGGCAAGCTTCTGTTTGCCGCGCGCGTCATTCCCTATCGCGGTTCCTGGCTCGACATCGAGTTCGACGCCAAGGACATCGTCCACGCGCGTATCGACCGCCGCCGCAAGCTTCCCGCGACGTCGCTTCTGATGGCGCTGGGCATGGACGGCGAAGAGATCCTGTCCACCTTCTACGATCAGCTGACCTATCAGCGCGACGGTGAGAACTGGCGCGTGCCGTATACGGTTGAGCGCTACAAGGGCCTCAAGGCCACTGCAGATCTCGTCGACGCGGACAGCGGCGAAGTGGTCGTTGAAGCCGGCAAGAAGATCACCGCGCGTCAGGCAAAGATGCTTGCAGAGAAGGGCCTCAAGGCCATTCACGCGACGGAAGAAGACCTGCTCGGCAACTATCTGGCCGAAGACATCGTCAACATGGAAACCGGCGAGATCTTCCTCGAGGCCGGTGACGAGATCGACGAGAAGACCCTCAAGGTTCTTCTGGAAGCCGGTGTCGACGAAGTCCACTTCCTGGACATCGACCACGTCAATGTGGGCGGTTACATCCGCAACACGCTGGCTGCCGACAAGAACGAGTCGCGCCAGGACGCGCTGTTCGACATCTACCGTGTCATGCGCCCGGGCGAGCCGCCCACGCTTGAGACGGCCGAAGCGATGTTCCATTCGCTGTTCTTCGACGCCGAGCGCTACGACCTGTCGGCCGTTGGTCGCGTGAAGATGAACATGCGTCTCGAGCTCGACGCCGAGGACACCGTGCGCGTTCTGCGCAAGGAAGACATCGTCGCCGTGGTCAAGACGCTGGTTGAGCTTCGCGACGGCAAGGGCGAGATCGACGACATCGACAATCTCGGCAACCGCCGTGTGCGTTCCGTCGGCGAGCTGATGGAAAACCAGTACCGCGTCGGCCTGCTCCGCATGGAGCGTGCGATCAAGGAACGCATGTCCTCGATCGAGATCGACACGGTCATGCCGCAGGACCTGATCAACGCGAAGCCGGCGGCTGCCGCCGTGCGCGAGTTCTTCGGTTCCTCGCAGCTTTCGCAGTTCATGGACCAGACCAACCCGCTCTCAGAGATCACCCACAAGCGTCGTCTTTCGGCGCTTGGACCGGGCGGTCTGACGCGTGAGCGTGCGGGCTTCGAAGTGCGCGACGTGCACCCGACCCACTATGGCCGTATCTGCCCGATTGAGACGCCGGAAGGCCCGAACATCGGTCTGATCAACTCGCTTGCCACCTTCGCCCGCGTCAACAAGTACGGCTTCATCGAGAGCCCGTACCGCAAGATCGTGGACGGCAAGGTCACGCAGGACGTCGTCTATCTCTCCGCCATGGAAGAGGCCAAGCACTACGTTGCACAGGCCAATGCCGTGATCGGTGAAGATGGTGCGTTCACGGATGAATTCGTCATCTGCCGCCATGCCGGCGAGGTGATGATGGCTCCGCGCGAGAACGTCGATCTGATGGACGTGTCGCCCAAGCAGCTCGTGTCGGTCGCGGCAGCGCTCATTCCGTTCCTTGAGAACGATGACGCCAACCGCGCACTGATGGGCTCGAACATGCAGCGTCAGGCCGTGCCGCTGGTGCGCGCCGAGGCTCCGTTCGTCGGCACCGGCATGGAGCCGATCGTGGCGCGCGACTCCGGCGCTGCCATCGCGGCCCGCCGTACGGGCATCGTCGACCAGGTGGATGCGACGCGTATCGTTATCCGCGCCACCGAGGATGTGGATGCATCGCGCTCCGGCGTCGACATCTACCGTCTGATGAAGTTCCAGCGTTCCAACCAGAACACCTGCGTCAACCAGCGTCCGCTGGTGCGTGTGGGCGACCGGATCAACAAGGGCGACATCCTTGCCGATGGTCCGTCGACGGATCTGGGTGATCTGGCGCTTGGCCGCAACGTGCTCGTCGCGTTCATGCCCTGGAACGGCTACAACTACGAGGACTCCATCCTTCTGTCCGAGCGCATCGTTCGCGATGACGTCTTCACCTCCATTCACATCGAGGAATTCGAGGTGATGGCGCGTGATACGAAGCTTGGACCGGAAGAAATCACGCGCGACATTCCGAACGTTTCGGAAGAAGCGCTGAAGAACCTCGACGAAGCCGGCATCACCTATATCGGTGCTGAAGTTCAGCCGGGCGACATTCTCGTCGGCAAGATCACGCCGAAGGGCGAGAGCCCGATGACGCCGGAAGAGAAGCTTCTGCGCGCCATCTTCGGTGAGAAGGCTTCGGATGTCCGCGACACCTCCATGCGTATGCCGCCCGGCACGTATGGCACGGTCGTCGAAGTGCGCGTCTTCAACCGCCACGGCGTTGAGAAGGACGAGCGCGCCATGGCTATCGAGCGCGAGGAGATCGAACGCCTCGCAAAGGACCGTGACGACGAGCAGTCGATCCTCGACCGCAACGTCTACGCGCGCCTTTCCGACATGCTCGTTGGCAAGCAGGCAATCGCCGGTCCGAAGGGCTTCAAGAAGGGCAGCGAGCTTTCCGCTGATGCGCTGAGCGAGTATCCGCGTTCGCAGTGGTGGCAGTTTGCCGTCGAGGACGAGAAGCAGCAGGAAGCGCTCGAAGCGCTGCGTGCACAGTATGACGAGTCCAAGAAGGCGCTCGAGCAGCGCTTCATGGACAAGGTCGAGAAGGTGCAGCGCGGCGACGAGATGCCGCCCGGCGTGATGAAGATGGTCAAGGTCTTCGTTGCCGTTAAGCGCAAGATGCAGCCCGGCGATAAGATGGCCGGTCGTCACGGCAACAAGGGTGTCGTGTCGCGCATCGTGCCGGTTGAAGATATGCCGTTCCTTGATGACGGTCAGCATGTCGACATCGTGCTGAACCCGCTTGGCGTGCCGAGCCGCATGAACGTCGGACAGATCCTCGAGACGCACCTTGGCTGGGCCTGTGCCGGCATGGGGCAGCAGATCGGCGACCTGATCGACAGCTACAAGGAAAGCGGCGACATCAAGCCGTTGCGCCAGACCATCGAGGCCGTCATTCCCGAGAATGACCGCAACGAGCCGGTTCGCCAGTATGACGACGAGAGCGTCGTGCGTCTGGGCGAGCAGATGCGTCGCGGTGTTTCGATTGCAACGCCGGTCTTCGACGGCGCGCATGAGGCTGACGTCAACGACATGCTGGAGCTGGCCGGTATGAAGACCTCTGGCCAGGTCACGCTTTACGACGGACGTACGGGCGAAGCCTTCGACCGTCAGGTGACCGTGGGCTACATCTACATGCTGAAGCTGCATCACCTGGTGGACGACAAGATCCACGCCCGTTCGATCGGCCCGTACTCGCTCGTTACCCAGCAGCCGCTGGGTGGTAAGGCGCAGTTCGGCGGTCAGCGCTTCGGTGAGATGGAGGTCTGGGCGCTGGAAGCTTACGGCGCGGCCTACACGCTGCAGGAAATGCTGACGGTGAAGTCGGACGACGTGGCAGGCCGTACCAAGGTCTACGAAGCCATCGTGCGCGGCGACGACACGTTCGAGGCAGGCATTCCCGAGAGCTTCAACGTTCTCGTCAAGGAAATGCGCTCGCTCGGTCTCAATGTGGAGCTTGAAAACTCCCGCATTGAAGGATCCGAGGCTGAGCAGCTGCCCGACGCGGCTGAATAAGCGTTACGGCGTGTCGCGGGATTGCCCGCGACACGCATTCGTCGTTCGCACGGCAGCATAGCGGCCGAGCATTTGAACCGGTGAGGCAGGCGGCGGCAGCCAACACCGAAGTTTGAAAAAGGGACAATGCGTCCCGAAAAGGAGATCGGCATGAACCAAGAGGTCATGAATCTTTTCAACCCTCAGGCGCCGGCACAGACTTTCGATTCGATCAGGATTTCTCTCGCTAGCCCCGAGAAAATTCTTTCCTGGTCGTATGGCGAGATCAAGAAGCCCGAGACCATCAACTACCGCACGTTCAAGCCCGAGCGTGACGGTCTGTTCTGCGCGCGCATCTTTGGTCCGATCAAGGATTACGAATGCCTGTGCGGCAAGTACAAGCGCATGAAGTACAAGGGCGTCATCTGCGAGAAGTGCGGCGTTGAAGTCACGCTGTCGCGGGTGCGTCGCGAGCGTATGGGCCACATCGAGCTGGCCGCTCCGGTCGCTCACATCTGGTTCCTGAAGTCGCTGCCGTCGCGCATCGGCACGCTGCTCGACATGACCCTGAAGGACATCGAGCGGGTTCTCTATTTCGAGAACTACATCGTCACCGAGCCGGGTCTGACGGCGCTTAAGGAAAATCAGCTCCTCTCCGAAGAAGAGTATCTGATCGCGGTCGACGAGTATGGTGAAGACCAGTTCACCGCCATGATCGGCGCCGAGGCGATCCATCACCTTCTGGAATCGATGGAACTGGAGAAGATCGCCGGCGATCTGCGCTCCGAGCTCGCGTCCACCACGTCCGAGCTGAAGCAGAAGAAGCTTCTGAAGCGCCTCAAGGTGGTCGAGAACTTCCTGGAGTCGGGCAACCGTCCGGAGTGGATGATCATGAAGATCGTCCCGGTCATTCCGCCGGATCTGCGTCCGCTGGTTCCGCTGGATGGCGGTCGTTTCGCGACCTCGGATCTGAACGACCTCTACCGTCGTGTGATCAACCGTAACAACCGTCTGAAGCGTCTGATCGAGCTGCGCGCACCGGGCATCATCATCCGCAACGAGAAGCGCATGCTTCAGGAATCCGTGGATGCGCTGTTCGACAACGGCCGCCGCGGCCGCGTTATCACGGGTGCCAACAAGCGTCCGCTGAAGTCGCTCTCCGACATGCTCAAGGGCAAGCAGGGCCGCTTCCGTCAGAACCTGCTCGGCAAGCGCGTCGACTACTCCGGCCGTTCGGTGATCGTGACCGGTCCCGAGCTGAAGCTGCACCAGTGCGGCCTGCCGAAGAAGATGGCTCTGGAGCTCTTCAAGCCGTTCATCTACGCTCGTCTCGACGCGAAGGGCTATTCGTCTACCGTCAAGCAGGCGAAGAAGCTGGTCGAGAAGGAAAAGCCGGAAGTCTGGGATATCCTGGACGAGGTCATCCGCGAGCATCCGGTTCTTCTGAACCGCGCGCCGACGCTGCACCGTCTGGGCATCCAGGCGTTCGAGCCCACCCTCATCGAAGGCAAGGCGATCCAGCTGCACCCGTTGGTCTGTACCGCGTTCAACGCCGACTTCGACGGCGACCAGATGGCCGTTCACGTGCCGCTGTCGCTCGAAGCGCAGCTTGAAGCGCGCGTCCTGATGATGTCGACCAACAACATTCTCCACCCGGCCTCCGGCGCACCGATCATCGTGCCGTCGCAGGATATGGTTCTCGGACTCTACTACCTGTCCATCATGAACCAGAACGAACCGGGTGAGGGCATGGTGTTCGCCGACATGGGCGAGCTGCATCACGCACTCGAGACCGGCGTCGTCACGCTGCACACCAAGATCAAGGGCCGTTTCAAGACTGTCGACGCGGAGGGCAACCCCGTATCGCAGATCCACGAGACCACGCCTGGCCGTATGATCGTTGGCGAGCTTCTGCCGAAGAACCACAATGTGCCCTTCGACATCTGCAACCAGGAACTGACCAAGAAGAACATCTCCAAGATGATCGACACGGTCTACCGTCACTGCGGTCAGAAAGAGACGGTCATTTTCTGTGACCGCGTCATGCAGCTCGGCTTCGGCCATGCCTGCCGCGCCGGCATTTCGTTCGGCAAGGACGACATGGTCATTCCAGACACCAAGGAAAACCTGGTGGCCGAGACGGAGGCGCTCGCGAAGGAATACGAGCAGCAGTACAATGACGGCCTGATCACCCAGGGCGAGAAGTACAACAAGGTCGTCGACGCCTGGGCCAAGTGCTCGGAAAAGGTCGCCGACGAGATGATGAAGCGCATTAAGGCGGTCGAATTCGACGATGACGGTCGCCAGAAGCCGATGAACTCGGTCTACATGATGTCGCACTCCGGTGCCCGTGGTTCGCCGGCGCAGATGCGTCAGCTTGCCGGCATGCGCGGCCTGATGGCCCGTCCGGATGGCTCCATCATTGAGACGCCGATCATCTCGAACTTCAAGGAAGGCCTGACCGTGATGGAGTACTTCAACTCCACCCACGGCGCCCGTAAGGGTCTGGCCGACACGGCTCTGAAGACGGCTAACTCGGGTTACCTGACCCGCCGTCTGGTTGACGTGGCTCAGGACTGCATTGTCACCGTGCCGGATTGCGGCACCGACAAGGGCCTGACCATGCAGCCGATCGTCGACGCCGGTCAGGTGGTCGCTTCCATCGGCCAGCGCGTGCTGGGCCGTACCGCGCTTGATGACATCATCAATCCGGCAACCGAAGAAGTCATCGTTGCTGCCGGTCGCCTGATCGACGAGCGTGACGTTGAAGCCATCGAGAAGGCAGGCATCCAGTCCGTCCGCATCCGCTCGGCGCTGACCTGTGAAGTGCGCGTCGGCGTCTGCGCGGTCTGCTACGGCCGTGACCTTGCACGCGGTACGCCGGTCAACATCGGTGAAGCTGTCGGCGTCATCGCCGCTCAGTCGATCGGTGAACCGGGCACGCAGCTCACCATGCGTACCTTCCACATGGGTGGTACGGCGCAGGTGGTCGACCAGTCGTTCCTCGAAGCTTCCTTCGAAGGCACGGTCAAGGTTCGCAACCGCAATGTGGTGCGCAACTCCGAAGGCGATCTCATCGTGATGGGCCGCAACATGGCGGTTCTCATCATGGACGAGAACGGCGAGGAACGTGCTAGCCACCGCCTGACCTACGGTTCGCGTCTGTTCATCGACGAGGGCGACAAGGTGAAGCGCGGTCAGCGTATCTCCGAGTGGGATCCCTACACCCGTCCGATGCTCACCGAAGTGGAAGGCACCGTGGCGTTCGAGGATCTGGTGGATGGCGTGTCGGTTCAGGAAACCGCCGACGAATCCACCGGTATCACGAAGCGCGAGGTCATCGACTGGCGTTCGACGCCGCGCGGCACCGACCTGAAGCCGGCTCTGACGATCCTCGACTCCAAGGGCAAGATCTCCAAGCTTGCTCGTGGTGGCGACGCGCGGTTCCTGCTTTCGGTGGAAACGGTTCTCTCCGTGGAGCCGGGCTCCAAGGTGATGCCGGGCGACGTGATTGCACGTATCCCGACCGAAAGTGCCCGTACGAAGGACATTACCGGTGGTCTGCCGCGCGTTGCGGAACTGTTCGAGGCCCGTCGTCCGAAGGATCACGCCATCATCGCCGAGATCGATGGTACGGTTCGCTTCGGCCGCGACTACAAGAACAAGCGCCGCATCATCATCGAGCCGCATGACGCGACTCTGGAGCCTGCGGAATACCTCATTCCCAAGGGCAAGCCGTTCCATCTTCAGGACGGCGACCAGATCGAGAAGGGCGACTTCATTCTCGACGGCAACCCGGCGCCGCACGACATCCTGGCGATCAAGGGCGTGGAGGCTCTGGCTTCCTACCTGGTCAACGAAATCCAGGAGGTCTATCGCTTGCAGGGCGTGTTGATCAACGACAAGCACATCGAGGTGATCGTTCGCCAGATGCTGCAGAAGATCGAGATCACGGCACAGGGCGACTCGACCTACATTCCGGGCGATCACGTCGACTCCGTGGAGTTCGACGAGGTCAACGACCGGTTGGTGGAAGAGGGCAAGAAGCCTGCCGAGGGCCAGCCGGTCCTGCTTGGCATCACCAAGGCTTCGCTGCAGACGCCGTCCTTCATCTCCGCGGCCTCCTTCCAGGAGACCACCCGCGTGCTGACCGAGGCGGCTGTTGCCGGCAAGGTCGACACGCTGCAGGGCCTGAAGGAAAACGTCATCGTCGGTCGCCTGATCCCGGCCGGTACGGGTGGCGCGATGAGCCAGGTTCGCCGGATTGCGCGCTCGCGCGACGATCTGATCCTGGACGAGCGTCGCAAGACCTCGGGCGTGGAAATGGCGGATCCGATGATCGCCGACATGACGACGAGTGCTGCCGAGTAATCGGCAGACCTCTTCTCAGAGAATGCAGAAGCCGGGCCTTGTGCCCGGCTTTTCTTTTGGCAGTCCACCGCCATCGTCGCGTGTCTGTCACCCGGCTGCATCATGAGGTTCTCCAGATCGCCGTGCGTTCATCCGGACGCACAAAAGGCGATCCAAACCATCGATGGAGCGTCGGATAAGCCGAAAACCGGTTTCGGTTCGTCGGTCCGATGCTCTGGAGGCGCATTCGCGCCCGGTTCACGGAGAAGACCTCATGTTCAGGAAATTAGTGCTCGCTGCCGCATTGTCCGTTTCGGCGCAGTCTCTGGCTCATGCCGAAGCCATGATGAAGCCCGCTTATCTCGGCGAAATCGTCCTCCCCAGCGGTCTCATGATCTCCGGTGTCGAGTTCGGCGGCATTTCCGGCCTGGACTACGACGCGGATGCGGATCTGTTCTATGCGATTTCGGACGACCGGTCGGAGAAAGCGCCGACGCGCTTCTACCGTCTGAAGCTTGTGATCGAGGAAGACGGCGTGAAGGGCGTCGACATTGTTTCGAGCCATGTGCTGCAGGGTGAGAATGGCGAGCCCTTCGCGGCCAAGACGATCGATCCCGAAGCGATCCGCTACGATGGTGCGCGCCAGAGCGTGTTCTGGTCGAGCGAACGGGATGCCAAAGGCAATCCGACGCTCTTTGAGGCCAAACCGGACGGCGCGTTCAAGCGCAGTTTCGCGGTCCCCGGCGCTTATCTTCCCGATGAGGCCGGCGAGCGCGGCATTCGCAACAATCTGGCGTTCGAGGGGCTGACGCTTTCGGTCGATGGAGAGACGATCTGGGTCGCGACCGAGAATGCGCTCGTTCAGGACGGACCGAAAGCGACGCTTGAGGCGGGCAGCCCTTCGCGTATCCTTGGTTTCAACGTCGAAAGCGGCGAGCCGGTTGCCGAATATGTCTACGAAACCGGAACGATCCACCAGAAGTCGGAAACCGAGCCTTACTATAACGACAATGGTCTGACGGAGATCCTCGAGATCGACGCCGGCACGTTTCTCGCGGTCGAGCGCTCCTTTGCGCTGGGGACCGGAAACGAGATCAATCTCTATCGGGTCGAAACGGCGGGTGCGACCGATATTCTCGGTGCTGACAGCATCGCAGACCGCGATGTCACGCCGGTCAGCAAGACGCATGTTCTGAAGATCGGGGAAGGGGACTTCGGTCTCGACGTGGACAACATCGAATCCCTGACCTGGGGGCCCGTCATTGCTGGCCGGAAGACGCTGGTTCTGGCTTCCGACAACAATTTCAACCCGAACGGCCAGTTCACCCAGTTCGTGGTGTTCGCCCTGGATGCGCCTTCTCAGTAAAGCGGGACGACTGAGGCGCGCTCATAAAGAAGAAGCCCGGCGCGATGGCCGGGCTTCCTGTCTCTGATCCGTGAAGGGGTCAGACCGGTTCGTCGAAGGTGACGATTGCGATCTCGCCTTCAAGCGCTCCCTGCCAGGCCGACAGGTGTGGTTCTTCATCGGGCTCGCCCTGCATGTCGCCGATCTGGTCCAGCTCGGCTTCCGCGTAGCCTTCGCGCGCGAGGGCTTCCAGCGCCAGCCGCACCGCCGTGTCGTCGTCCGGGGCCTGCAGCATGATATGCACGCCCTCGCTCTCATCACCCTTTTCGCGCCAGACCCGGCCGGTGATGATGGTGACGGGGCGATGTTCAGATTCGCTCATGGTGATTCCTGATTCTTGCCAACCGGCAATCGCTTACTATATGAAGCCTGCTTCTCGCATGCGGGATTGGAGAATGACAGAGATGGAGCGCCGTTTTGGTTCGAAATGGCGCTGTTTCGGGAAATAATCTGTCGTTTTAACCCTGTCTGGCTCGGCGATGGCCTGCGGTACAAGATAATCCTGGCGGCGGGGTTGACGGTTAACCCTCATGCGAGTAATTACCGCTTCGTCCGAGCCGATGTGAGGCTTTTTCTTTCGGGGCGACGCGCCCCGGATCAGGTCTCAAACAGGGTTCGTTTTTGCGAGCGACAGAATTTGCGGCGCATGAAGCGGAAACGCTTCCTCTGCTTTTTGTCCGGGCAAGACCGTTAAAAGCGGTTTGCAGCCTGGATTTGTGCGTAGAGCAAATTTTTGTTCTGGATGCGGCCCTCGGGCTTGAGACACGGAATTTGTAACAAGGGAAGGTTTGATGCCTACCGTTAACCAGTTGATCCGCAAGCCGCGCATTGCGCCGGTTAAGCGCAATAAGGTTCCGGCCATGCAGGCCAACCCGCAGAAGCGGGGTGTTTGCACGCGTGTTTACACGACGACGCCGAAGAAGCCGAACTCGGCCATGCGTAAGGTGGCCAAGATCCGCCTCGCCAATGGCTTCGAGGTCATCGGCTATATCCCGGGTGAGGGGCATAACCTTCAGGAGCACTCCGTGGTGATGATCCGCGGCGGCCGCGTGAAGGACCTTCCGGGTGTTCGCTACCACATCATCCGTGGTGTGCTTGACACCCAGGGTGTGAAGAACCGCAAGCAGCGTCGTTCGAAGTACGGCGCAAAGCGTCCGAAGTAGGATATCCGGCTTCGGCGCTTTGATTTTGAGCCGGGCCTCGAAGGTAAGAGACGAAAAACATGTCCCGACGCCACCGTGCAGAAAAACGAGAGATCAACCCCGATCCGAAATTCGGTGATACGGTTGTGACCAAGTTCATGAACGCCATCATGCTTGATGGCAAGAAGTCGGCTGCCGAGCGCATCGTTTACGGTGCATTCGACCAGGTAGAAGACAAGATGAAGCAGGAGCCTGTTGGTGTGTTCCATCAGGCGCTTGATAACGTTGCTCCGCACGTCGAGGTTCGTTCCCGTCGTGTTGGTGGTGCGACCTATCAGGTTCCGGTCGATGTTCGTCCTGAGCGTCGCCAGGCTCTGGCCATTCGTTGGCTGATTGCAGCTGCCCGCAAGCGCAACGAAACGACCATGGTCGATCGTCTGTCCGGCGAGCTGCTCGACGCAGCAAACAATCGCGGCACTGCCGTCAAGAAGCGCGAAGACACGCACAAGATGGCTGAAGCCAACCGCGCGTTCTCGCACTACCGCTGGTAGCCGTAGGATCGAAAAGGTACACGACGATGTCCCGCGAATATAAGCTCGAAGATTACCGTAACTTCGGTATCATGGCGCATATCGACGCCGGTAAGACGACGACGACCGAGCGTATCCTGTTCTACACCGGTAAGAACCACAAGATGGGCGAGACGCATGATGGCGCTTCGACCATGGACTGGATGGAGCAGGAGCAGGAGCGCGGTATCACCATTACTTCGGCTGCGACGACGACGTCGTGGACCGGTCGTGATGGCGCTACCCGCCGCTTTAACATCATCGACACCCCCGGCCACGTTGACTTCACCATTGAAGTCGAGCGTTCGCTGCGTGTGCTCGACGGTGCGGTTGCTCTGCTCGACTCCAACGCCGGTGTTGAGCCGCAGACCGAGACTGTCTGGCGTCAGGCTGACAAGTATCATGTCCCGCGCATGATCTTCTGTAACAAGATGGACAAGATCGGCGCGGACTTCTACCGCTGCCTCGACATGATCAAGTCGCGTCTTGGTGCCACGCCGCTCGCCATCCAGCTCCCGATCGGTGCAGAGAACGACTTCCAGGGCGTTGTCGACCTCATCGAGATGAAGGCTGTTGTGTGGCGCGACGAGTCGCTCGGCGCTCAGTGGGACATCGTTGAGATCCCGGCCGATCTTCAGGCGAAAGCCGAAGAATACCGCGAGCTGATGATCGAGACGGCTGTCGAGATCGACGAAGGTGCGATGGAGCGTTACCTCGAGGGCGAAATGCCTTCGAATGACGAGCTTCGCCAGCTGATCCGGAAGGGCACGATCAACGTGAACTTCCATCCGGTCCTCTGCGGCACCGCGTTCAAGAACAAGGGTGTGCAGCCGCTGCTCGACGCCGTCGTCGACTTCCTGCCTTCCCCGCTTGAAGTTCCGGCGATCAAGGGCATCGATCCGAAGACCGAAGCAGAGATCGAACGCGTTTCTTCCGACGAAGAGCCGCTTTCCATGCTCGCCTTCAAGATCATGAACGATCCGTTCGTTGGCTCGCTCACCTTCTGCCGCATCTATTCGGGTGTGCTGAACAAGGGTGTTTCGCTGTCCAACACCGTGAAGGACAAGCGTGAGCGCATCGGCCGCATGCTGCAGATGCACTCCAACTCGCGTTCCGATCTGGAAGTTGCTTACGCCGGCGACATCGTCGCTCTGGCAGGCCTGAAAGAGACGACCACGGGCGACACGCTCTGCGATCCGCTGAAGCCGGTCATTCTCGAGCGCATGGAGTTCCCGGATCCGGTGATCCAGATCGCCATCGAGCCGAAGACCAAGGGCGACCAGGAAAAGATGGGCCTCGCGCTCAACCGCCTGGCAGCAGAAGATCCGTCCTTCCGCGTCAAATCCGACGAGGAATCCGGTCAGACCATCATCGCCGGCATGGGTGAGCTTCACCTCGACATCATCGTCGACCGCCTGAAGCGTGAATTCAAGGTCGAGGCCAATGTGGGCGCCCCGCAGGTTGCATACCGCGAGACGATCACCCGCGAAGCCGAGATCGACTACACGCACAAGAAGCAGTCCGGTGGTTCGGGCCAGTTCGCCCGCGTCAAGATCGTGTTCGCGCCGAACACCGAGAGCGAGGAATTCGAGTTCGAATCCAAGATCGTCGGCGGTTCGGTTCCGAAGGAATACATTCCCGGTGTCCAGAAGGGTATCGAGAGCGTTCTTTCCTCCGGTCCGGTTGCAGGCTTCCCGATGCTCGGCGTGAAAGCCACGCTGATCGACGGCGCCTACCACGACGTTGACTCCTCGGTCCTCGCGTTCGAGATCGCCGCCCGCGCAGCCTTCCGTGAAGGCGCCCAGAAGGCGGGTGCGCAGCTTCTCGAGCCGATCATGAAGGTCGAGGTTGTGACGCCGGAAGAATATGTGGGCAGCATCATCGGTGACCTGAACGGTCGTCGCGGTCAGATCCAGGGCCAGGAGCCGCGCGGTATCGCTACGGTGATTAATGCCATGGTTCCGCTGGCAAACATGTTCAAGTACGTCGACACGCTGCGTTCGATGTCGCAGGGCCGCGCCCAGTACACGATGCAGTTCGATCACTACGAGCCGGTTCCCAGCGCTGTGGCGCAGGAGATCCAGAAGAAATACGCATAATTCGCTCAACGCACGTCGTTACGGATTATCGAAAGTTGAAAGAGCCCGAACGGGCACAAGGAATGGAGAGCTCACATGGCCAAAGGTAAATTTGAGCGTACGAAGCCGCATGCGAACATCGGCACGATTGGTCACGTTGACCACGGCAAGACGTCTTTGACGGCGGCGATCACGAAGTATTTCGGTGAGTTCCGCGCGTATGACCAGATTGACGGCGCGCCGGAAGAGAAGGCCCGCGGCATCACCATTTCGACCGCGCACGTTGAGTACGAGACGGAGAACCGTCACTACGCCCACGTCGATTGCCCCGGCCACGCCGACTACGTGAAGAACATGATCACGGGCGCTGCACAGATGGACGGCGCGATCCTGGTGGTTTCGGCCGCTGACGGCCCGATGCCGCAGACCCGCGAGCACATCCTGCTTGCGCGTCAGGTTGGCGTTCCGGCCATCGTCGTGTTCCTCAACAAGGTCGACCAGGTCGATGACGAAGAGCTTCTCGAGCTGGTTGAGCTCGAGGTTCGCGAGCTTCTGTCGTCCTACGACTTCCCGGGCGACGACATTCCGATCGTCAAGGGCTCGGCTCTTGCAGCTCTCGAAGACTCCAACAAGGAGATCGGCGAGGACGCAATCCGCAAGCTGATGGAAGAAGTCGACGCTTACATCCCGACGCCCGAGCGTCCGGTTGACCAGCCGTTCCTGATGCCGATCGAAGACGTGTTCTCGATCTCGGGCCGCGGTACGGTTGTGACGGGTCGCGTCGAGCGCGGCATCATCAAGGTCGGCGAGGAAGTCGAGATCGTTGGCATCCGTCCGACGACGAAGACGACCTGCACGGGCGTTGAAATGTTCCGCAAGCTGCTCGACCAGGGTGAAGCAGGCGACAACATCGGCGCGCTGATCCGTGGTGTTGACCGTGAAGGCGTTGAGCGCGGCCAGGTGCTGTGCAAGCCCGGTTCGGTCAAGCCGCACACGAAGTTCAAGGCAGAAGCCTACATCCTGACGAAGGAAGAGGGTGGCCGTCACACGCCGTTCTTCACCAACTACCGTCCGCAGTTCTACTTCCGTACAACGGACGTGACGGGTGTTGTGCATCTTCCGGAAGGCACCGAGATGGTCATGCCTGGCGACAACGTTGCCGTTGACGTCGAGCTGATCGTTCCGATCGCGATGGAAGAGAAGCTGCGCTTCGCTATCCGCGAAGGCGGCCGCACCGTCGGCGCCGGCATCGTCGCAGCCATCATTGAGTA